>NZ_CP180551.1:908729-1211639 GCF_047778095.1 Neptuniibacter sp. QD48_11 | reverse complement strand
TTGACGCTAGAAGCTCTCTTTAAATACATGCCAACGGTAACGGCGGAAACTCTTACCCAGGCTCACACAGCCACCTCCATCACAACACAAACTTAAACTGGCACCTTTAAATCTCTACTGATAATATAAGTACTGTATATATAAACAGTACTTATTATGTTGCGCTTTATTCCTATCTACTCCAGCGCCGGTATCAGTGGTTTTGAATCACCTGCAGCGGAATATACCGAGCTAGCACTGTCACTCGATCAGCTACTCATTGATCACCCTCATGCAACCTACCTAGGCTTTGTTGAAGGTGGCTCTATGCGTGGTGTTGGAATATTCCCAAATGACCTTCTTGTCGTTTCACGAGCCGAAACGGTGAAGGAAGGCGATGTAATTGTTGCCACGCTAAATGGCAACTTCGTCTGCAAAATCGCGAGCATCAAAGAGAGAAAACTTCTTTCTTCTGCTCCCGGCCATAAACCCTACCAACTATCCGAACAGGATGAATTTTCTATCGAGGGTGTGGTTACACGTTCTATTCGATTATTTCGCCCATTAAAGAAGGGGCTCAATTAAGATGTACGCCCTGATCGATACTTCCGGAATGTACGCTTCATGCGAGAAAATATTTGACCCTACAATTCGAAAGCGCCCAGTTGTTGTCCTTAGTAATAATGACGGCTGCATTGTCGCAACCTGCCCTATTGCTAAAAAGATGGGCATTCCCAAATTTGGTCCCTATTTCAAAATCAAAGACCAACTAGACAGAGCAGGCGTAGTTGCCCGATCCAGTAACTATGAGCTTTATGCTGATATATCTTCACGCATGATGGAACTCTGCGCCTCTTTTGCTCCAGAACAACACATCTACTCTATAGATGAATGCTTTTTACGCTTTGACCACTACATACCACCCGAAGGCTGGTATGAGCTGAGTATGAAAATCAGAAGGAAGGTATGGAAGGAGGTAAGGCTCCCCGTAGGCGTAGGCTTTGGCCCAACCCCAACCTTAGCAAAAGCTGCTAATCACGCGAGTAAAAAACTACCCGGCTTCAGCGGTGTTGCCGTTATCGATAACGACCAAATCAGAAAGCAGATTCTGCAGCAGATGGAAATTAGGGATGTTTGGGGAGTCGGACGACGCATAGGTGAGCGACTCAACCTTCTCGGCGTCAAAACGGCTTGGCAGCTAGCACAAACGAAACCCGCGTTGATGAAAAAGCACTTCTCCATCTTAATCGCTAATACAGCAGAAGAACTCAATGGTTTAACAAGAATAAGCTGGGACGATGTTCGCTCACCCAAAAAGCAGATTTGCTACACACGCAACCATCGCCGCGCAAAAACTAAGGGCCCAAGAGAGTGCTACCAGCAATATCATTGTTTTTGCACACAACTCTATCCACGATAAGGAATCATTTTTCAAACGCTCTGCATTCCACCAATTTGCTACTCCCACATGCGATACTGCAGTCATAGTGAAAGTAACAAGCCAACTGGCTGAGCAGATATACCAAACAGGAATCAGATACTACAAAGCCGGAATAGGCCTGTTAGAAATATCTACTGCAACCCCCTATCAGCCAGATATATTTACCCCTTCCGCTGACCAGCCAGAACTGATGAAGTGCCTGGATCAAATCAATTCAAAATACGGTCGAGACACCCTCCACCTAGCCCGTCAAGGCATTCAACAGAACTTTAAAATGAAACGGGAACTGTTATCTCCAAGGTATACGACACGGATAGAAGATATTCCTGTGTTTGAATGTTCGTAAACAACAGATACAAAAAGCACCGCGTTAAGCGAAGCTTTTTCGTTTTTAATAGATGACGGTCAGGGAGGGGTTATTCCACCCCTTCGAGGCCGTGGTCGCAGGCTCCCACGTTGTCTCGCTGCGCTCGGCTCAAACCCTCTTCTCGGGTTGTCATCCCTCCAAACTTCAGATACAAAAAAGCCCCGCAGTTAAGCGAGGCTTTTTGGTTTTTAATAGATCGCGGTCAGGGAGGGATTATTTCACCCCTTCGGGGCCGTGGTAGCAGGCTCCCACGTTGTCTCGCTGCGCTCGGCTCAAACCCTCTTCTCGGGTTCTCATCCCTCCAAACTTCAGATACAAAAAAGCCCCGCGGTTAAGCGAGGCTTTTTCGTTTTTAATAGATGGCGGTCAGGGAGGGATTCTAATTTAAATCATAACTACTTGTTTTATAAATACAATAAAAAAAACCAACAATCTAGAATGTTACAAACAGTGTTACTTAAAAGTTAGATCAGCAAAATAATCTGCAGAGCATAACAATTAAACGAACAACTTACCCCTTTGCCGTTCTAACCATTCTTATACCATTTAACGCTAAGCGGCGCGCAAAGCGCATCATTACTTGAGCTGCTTATCAGAGCATTCCTCAGCTCTTTGAATTGAAGGGAGGAAGCTCACCATGTTCAGTTTTGTATTCAAGAAGTAACTTGCTTTCTTCTGCTTCAGCTCCGGTGGAAGAAGTGGCGTATTTCCACTTAAAAACCACACTAATGCCTGCGTCAGTGAGCAAGGCGGATCTTCTCCTCAACTCACGAGCATGATTGGCATTAGGGTATCTGTATATCCTTAGACGGCAGCTCTGCGAATCTCCCCCAAGCTGGCCTGTTTGCCCGATATATAAAATACGGCTTTGGCCCTGCAATCGACCGAACTCGTCTTAATGCAACAAAGCATATACAGCAGGCTGAGCATCAATATTAGCGCGAACATATAGAACTGCAGGCCATTCGCCTGAATGTATAAAGTCTTCAGGTAACTGCACTCGCTTACTCGCTCTAGCGCCTTACTTATGGGCGCATAAATACTTGGCTAAAATTAGCGACGAAAGAGCACAAGCCAAGCGTTTTGGGTCCTTTTAAGTAACTTGTTAGCCGTAGTGTGCTTCCCGATGGCAGTTTGGGCAAAGAGCAATTGCATTTTCAACGGTATCATCACCACCTTTAGCAAGTGGCACTTCATGGTGAACTTCTAGATATGGACTTCCATCTGACTTACGATTAAATGGAGCACCTACATAACACTTTTCACAACTACCATTAGCTCTATGAAGCACCTCAGCGACAACATCAGAATTTCGCTCATAAACAATAGTTGTAACTTTTTTTTGTATTGGCTTCTTTCTAGCCAATTTTAGGCGTTTAATTCGGTCTTGAGATGAGGACTGTTTAGATCTAATGACTTTTATATCAAAGTTATCAACAACACTTTCTAAGGTATCTTCTTGAAAATCAATAAGAGATAACAAAATATCGGAAACCTCAGGTTCAAGGTGTTTCTGAAAAGTATTACCTTGAGCACAAAAATGCTTCTGAAAATTGCTCCAGCTATTATTTCCACCAGCAATGACAGGTAATTCTTTACTTAACTCAATATCGTTTAAAATAATAAATTCTGAAAGATTTGAAACATTTTCTAATTCAAAACGATATGGGAATAAATTTGAAAGATCATCATAGTGCTTTGTGATTTTGAAGATTCCACAAAGACGAAAATTTATGGCTTTAGCAGGCTTTTGAATGACAATTACTTTAGAGCCTATCGCAACCTTATCTCTCTTGCCCTTATTCGTCAGCCCGTAACCGAACTTCCAATCAAAGTCATTTTTATTCTTCGGTCCATGATAAGCATAATAATACTTCATTAAATCTCCATACTTCTGACTGCGGCTAACGCCGCCAACACAGGCGAGCTTTAGCGAGTCCAGCGAAACTTGTTGCGTATTTGTGCTTGGCCTTATTAGAAAAAAAGTTGCAACTTAGCAAAAAAGTCATCCCAACCAATGACCAAAGTTAGAATAGCACTGGCAAAACCAATGAGGGTCACTAAACCTGACAACACTCTAAAAATAACACTAGAAACAATAACTCCAGCAGTAGACAAACTGATTATTCCAAACATACCCAAGGCATATACAGGTGAGCCTACTACTTGTCTCACGCCCTCTTGAAACCAAGCTATTGGGTTGCGCAACTTAGTAAATAAATAATCACTTCTGTCAGTTACTAAGCCGTGATGTCGAAGTAGGGCTTCATCAACTGCACGAGCATATTGTTCCGCTTGACCTCGCAATAAATAATCCTTATGGGCTTCATTTAAACTAGGAATCATGTTCAATATTATTGGATAATTACTCACCATATAGTTCGCGTAAGGCGGCCTAAAATTACTCATTACTCCCTGTGAACCCATTTGACTTTGCATTTTATTTGAACGGTGAATTAACCAACCATAAGCAGCGTTGTCTTCACCTTTAGAGTCTAAATACTCATGAAACTTTTGACGATAATCTGTCGCAAACTCAATTTGTTTATCTTGCCTATTTTTCTTAATTGCATAGCTTACGAAGCCAATAAGAAACAGAGCTATAACAAATAAAGCTATATACATCTCTAAACCCTAAATATTTCTAACGCCCGCATCATTTGCCGCAGGGGAGGTCAAATGCATGCGTTTGTTACATATCAATTTCTGGAAATGGATTATAAACTTCTTGGTGAAGTATTTGAGGAAATCTCCTTTCAACAAGATCAATTAGTCTTTCTACAGCCAGTAAATATCGGTAAGCGAGACTCTCACCATGCCTTGTTCTTGGCCATGTATAGATGTGGGTATACATGTCTTCGCTAACAGTATTAAATAGGCGTAGTGTATTTTCAAGACAATAATGAGAGTGTTCAAAATTTATAAATGCACGCCTAAGTATTGGGTCTTTCAGCGGCAAAGCATCGGGATTCCCTTCTCTGAAATGAAAACACATTTCGCTAACATCAAAAAAATCTAAGTGGATACTAGGATAAGATGCAGCACATGAATACAGCGTATGAATATCTATAAATTCAAAAAGACAACTCAACACACTATAATCGTGTGTCGTTTGATCACTACCATAATATGGGTAGCTGCCAGTACTTATCCTCGCCTCATGCCGTGCTTTCATCTCTCTCAGGACATTGACCGTGTAGCGGTTTAAATTCGAGGTATGGTCGATAATTTTGTGGTGGTCACGGCATAACCAGATCAGATTTTCATATGCATTTTTATCACATTCAATAGGTTCGTTTGCTCTAGGCCCATTAACACCAATTATGTGCGCTCTCTCTCCCAGATTAACACGACCATCAGAAAGCACTTTATTACAATACTGTCCTTCATAGTTGAAGCTACATCTCCCCCCTGCATTCGTAACTAGTAAAATTGTATCTGTGACACTTATTGATCTGTTTTCTTTACTACTCATCATTAACTCAGGTCGGGAGAGATATAGACATGTAACGCTTGGTTCAGGTACACCTCAGGCGTTACTTAAATGCCAAATCCGCAATCAGTGCTGTAAAAACGAAGGGCGCGATTATTGATTCATTTCGCTAAGAGCTTCACCCACTGATAAAACATTCCAGCCATATAACTGCCCAGCCTTTATGTCTTCCGCGCTTATAGCAATGCCTTTTTTCAGAGAAGGCCATGCCACCTCTAACTGAAACGTTGATTGCTCATTATTTTCGACAATAAAGTTGATTTCAGGTAGAGAATAACCACTCTTTTCATAGAAGCGCAGCAAACCATCAACAGCTTTATCAGCTATATTTCTTGCTTGATGCCAGTTTGATATTTTAAATAAGCCCTGTTCCCTTCTCAGCCCATTCAAAAACAACATATTTTCATGTGTAACTCGCATATAGTCATGATGTGGTTGCTTACGATGGCAATCGATGCAAAGCGCTTTTAGATTATCTGAATGATTCTCTCTTTTATTCCCACTGATATGGTGTGTGTGCAATAGGCGCTTATTAGAATTCAAATCCACACCGCACTGTTCACAACAGAAATTTACAGTCGCGCGGTACTTTGTGGAGACTTCAGCCCAATCCTCAGAGTAACCGCCTTTGTCCACAACTTGTGAGCGATCAGGCATAGAGCTAAACAAGGTGCTGTATTCAGATAAAAACTCTGATATTTCAAACTCCCCAAAAATTTTGCTTTTGACACCACCTTTGCGATAGCCCTTATAGTTTAAATAACCTAAACAGTGCTTACATACTTTAAGCTGGGCTTCACCTTCTACATTCTCATTACTTATCGAAGACGTGCCATAAATTTTAAATAAGCCGCTAATGTTATAGGTAGCTTTGTAACGATTAAAACGCTTTTTCTTTCTCATATCCGCAAGCGTTTGACAGTCCGCTACATGAAAACGATTTCCTAGATTATTACCAGAAAGTACATCTTCTATACGCTGCATATGATCCGGAATAAATAGAAGTACCTGACGGCCCTTAACACTGAGGACACCATTCTCAAGCTCTAGATCTTCTAGCTGTATATCCAAGCCAGCAGTACTAGAAAGGTCTTTATCTAGCTCAAAATCTGGTGAATGATCTTCTTGGAGATTGAAATTGGCTTCAAACTTCCCCATGCGCTCCACATTAGCCCAGAGCCCCGATAAATCAGTAGTTAACTTCATTAATTCAGCTCCAGAATCTGGCGCATCTGGATATCAGCATTAGTGATAACACGAAAAGTAACTCGCCTTGAACGTACAGAGTCCTCTTGCCCTGCAGTATTCATAACCAGGTGAGATGAAGAAAGGCCTACCGCAGCAAAGTGTTTCTTTATCCATCGCCTTTGTTCATCAGATTCAGGGAGATCATAGACATAGGCAAGAACACTTCGAGTCCTTCCCTGTGAAAGCTCCATATTTCTAAAATATGCTTCCGTATCACTTACATAACTATTCCAGACGCTACTAGTATGCCCTTCAATACGTACTTCATTGATTGAATTAGCAAACTTACCAAGAACATCTAGATACCGAGGAAAAAAATCCCTCAATAGCTCTTTATAGCGTGAACTAAGATCAATCTTTCCTGTTGCGAACAACACCTCAGGGGATTGAAAAGTAAATGTCAAAGAGTGCGGATCTATCACTGCATCCCAAGTCTGTAGATCAGACTGGAATTCCCCCATTAGAGCATCATATATTGCGACTTGGTTTTCTTGGTAAGCAACGGCTACCTCTTTAACCTTGTCTCGCTCAATAAACGCTTCCCGCATTAAGGCAATTGCAATAAATAAGAACACCATCATCAACCCAGCCATCAAGTCTGAGACTGATAACCAATGAGACTCTTCTTGCTCAGTTACCTTCGAATCCAAAAGCCGGCTCATATTTAGCTAACCTCACGCATCCGAGTAACCTTGTGCATCTCAGTTACAAGCTGTTGATAATCACTTGTGAATTTACCTGAGATTGTTGTCAGTGCACGCCCCATTTCGTTCATAACACGATTAAGTTCATGATTAAGGGCGTCATCTAACATTTTGACCTGTTTCTGAACCGCCTCCCCTGTATCTTTAAGAGCGTTATCTGCTTGCTGACTCATGCCTGCTAGCACACGCTGACTCTCTTGAGTTTGCTGTTCAGCCATTTTTTGTAGCTCTGCGCCCAATTGCTGGCGCATTGAGGTCAACCCTTGCTCGAAACTGTTCCGAATAGATTCAGTTTCAGATACCAAAGATTGGCTTGCGGTTTTGTAGGACTCTGTTAACTTTTGACTATCATCTTTAAGATCGGCAATTAAGTTTCGTAACACTGAGTTAGTCTCGCTCAGCGCATCATCGAACATCTGTTTAGACTTTTCACTATTGTCTGCAATAACGCCTGAAGTTCCTTGTAAGGATTCATTTACTCTTTGGCTATTCTGAATAAATTCTTCACTACCAGTAATAATGGCCTTTTGCATTTCGCCCGAGCTATTAACAACGGCTTCAGACATTTTATTACCAGCCTCAGAAATTCCTTTAGAAGCTTCTTCAGCAGCAGTTCTAACCCCTTCTGACATAGACTTAACCGAAGAAGCAACCTCATTCGAAACGACTTCTGCAGCGTCAGTTAGTCCAGTCACTAGAGTCTCAGTTGTTTTTGTCATGCCGTCATTTATTGAAGCCGCTACTTCATTCATACCTTTAACAGTCTCATCAATCTGAGCTCTAATTTCAGGTACAGCCTCAACTGCACGATCTCGGATATCTTTAAATGCATTAAGATGTCGTTCTAGCTCCTTAAGCTGATGCTGATTAACTTCCATTACCGCCTGCAGCTCTCTCATACTTTCAGGAATCACTTTCGATTCCTCGCTAATATGACTTACTGCAGACTCTGTGTGAGTTATTGCCTGGACACCTTGTTGATATTGGTCGCTCATTTGAGCCAACTGTTGTTTGTAATTCTCTTGCCATTGAACCAATTCAAGAACAGCAGCATTTAGCTGTTTAAAGTTTTCTCCAAATTGCTCAATCAAGTTATTATTGAAATCTGAAATCACGTCCTTGAGAGCATTGATTACCTGCTCAGTCGCTGACTTCGACATCATATCTGCGAAGTCTTGGAGCTTAATCCACAACCTTTCCTGGAACTCTATGAATGCAGCCTGCTGTTTTTCAGAATACTCATTAATGCTTTTCAAGGTCGGAGCTAATGGCTCAACCGTTTTCACAAGACTTTTATGCTGATCTCCAATATCAGACCTCAACAATTTCATCTGACCTACTAAGCTTGCTTCATTATCTCCGCCAACAGCATTCCTCAGCGATTCAATACCTTCTGCTTGGTCCTTCATTACGCCATATAGTTCGGCTACCCCAACTTCATCTTCATCGACCCCTTCAGCAATTTTTGGGGATATCCAACCTGTAGCAACAATCAATTTATACAAAATTGAAAGTGCCATACCGGCCAAACTGGTTGTAAATGCTGTCTTGAGTCCTGCTAACAATGTGCTAATACTTCCATCAATATCATCAACATTGAAACCTAATAACCCCGAAATAATTCCAGCAAATGTGCCTAAAATACCCAAAGTAGTAAGAAGTGTTGGAGCATACTGAGTAAAAGAATGAGCACTGTTGTTACGCTTCATAACCACAGCAATAAAAAAGCAGACAATCAATGCCCATAAAAAGACATTGGTAAGCAATTCAGCTCCGCTATTTAATAACGTCGATTCGATTATTTCAGCCAACATTTAAATATCCTTAATAAGTTATTTACTACTTCCGTGACAGAAGACTAGTTCTGTCATCCCAGAATTATTCCGTATTGATCCTAACTATGAGGAGGGTCTTAAAGGTAGGGTACAAACAATAAGCGTATGAAAAGAATGTTTCGAGGGGCGATATATTCCATCCATGAAGAACAGCTAATCAAACCATGATCCTTTAAGCATAATTGTGTTTAGAAACTGCTAGCGCTATCAAAAAGCTTCGCCTGCATCCAAACTAGAACTAAATTTGCCAGAAACACAAAGTCATTGCAAATCATGAAGTTATATAAACGATCGTTTAATACTACGGCACAAACCAATTCAAAAAAATAACTTACCGAACCAGATTAAACCTATTGCTCGGCATAAGTCATTTTAAAAGCCGCCCAAACAATTTAATGAAGTAATTTAATGCTAATTGCTAAGTGCTCAACTTCACGATATTGATGTAAACATAGATATAAACCACTCCTTTTTTAAGGAATTATTAAAAACATCACATGGAGACGTAAGATGTTTATCTGCAATCTAAATACCGAACAACAAGCAGCCATGCTGGCATTAGCAGAACTAATAGTCAGAGCCGATGATGAGATCGCACCAGAGGAATATGCGATTCTTGCTTCTCTCAAATCACAGTGCTCACCCAATGTTGAGCCCATCAGTATCGAATTTCCCAACTTACCAACCACCTTCCCCCAAAGAGCTTCACAAGCCTCATTAATTTTAGAGCTATTGGGCGTTGCTTATGCCGATGCTGAGTACCATGAAAGTGAGCGCGGCTTAATTCGTGAGATTGCCAATGCACTCTCGCTAGAAGCTACTTTACTAGAAGACATGGAATTATGGGTTGAGCGCCAATTCATCATGGCTAAAGAAGCTCAAAAATTCATGGAGGACTGATCATGCCATTACCTTTACTTTTAGGGGCTGCAGCAGTTCTTGCAGGCGGCTACGGCGTAAAAAAAGGGCTTGATGCTAAAGCAGACTACAACGAAGCGGAGGCCGTAAATTCAGAAGCAGAAGATATTTACGATAATGCTGAAGCTAAGCTACAAAAGGCACGCGCAAAGGCAGAAAAATCAATTAATGAACTAGGTAAAACTAAATTCTGTATTTATAAAGAAACGTTACTACCATTTGTAGATGCTTTTTCAAAAATAAAGAATATCGACTTTGATGACAGCGGATTACTTGAAACAAGTAACCTAACAACAGTAACTTCTGATGATATGCAAACTGTTGAAGTCTCTGCCATGACGATGAAAGACGTAGTTGGCGGCGGTATTGCTGCTCTTGGTAGCGGAGGGCTTGCAGGCTTGGCAACATACGGTGGCGTCGGCTTGTTAGGCACTGCATCTACAGGTACCGCTATAAGCTCCCTGGGAGGTGTCGCAGCGACGAACGCCACACTCGCCTGGCTAGGCGGAGGATCCCTTGCCGCCGGAGGCATGGGTATGGCAGGCGGTATGGCTGTACTAGGGGGTATAGTAGCGGGACCAGTCCTAGCTGCAGGGGGCATGATGGCAGCCTCAAAAGCAGAAGCAGCCAAAGAAGATGCATATAGCAACCTATACGAGGCAGAATTAGCAGCTGAAAAAATGAAGTCAGCGAAAGTTGTTACAAAAGGCATTAATCGAAGGTTCAAAGAGATCAACGAAGTCTTAGTTGAGCTGAACCTACGCTTTATTCCAATGCTACAATCATTGCAGGATTTAGTTGGATCCGACATCGACTATACCAACTACAGCTCGGCTGATAAAAAAGGAGTATTTATTACCGCAGCATTGGCGAAAACGCTCAAGAACGTTATGGAAGCACCACTACTAGATGAAGATGGCTTAGTCACTTCGGAATCACGTTCAGCATTAAAAAGCGCCCGCAAAGCTCTTGAAGCTTGATTCAGATGTGTTCGGCTGGTTAACCATCAGCCGAACCTATTCCAAAGGATAGGAATACATGCACAAAAAAAAATCAGAAGACCTAAAGAGCCTCGCAGGCGCACATCTTTCTGACCACCTAACTTCTCGGCACACAGAACGTACACGCGCATTGTTTAATGATAGCGAAGAACTCGTCAAACTAGCTGAAAAGTGGAAAAACGTCGCACCTGATAAAGCACAAGGTCATCTTTTTGAGCAAATGGAAGTTTTAAACTTCAATTATGATGCACTTAAAAAAGATAGTGATCTGTTTGCACGCACAACAGCAAGCATGGGGCTTCCTACCGATCCTGTCGATATTATTATCACCCGAGGAAAAAAAACTGTTCGAGAGGTTCAAGCTAAATCTTGTAATAGTGCAGCCAGAAGCGTTTTTGCATTATCACAAGAAAAATACGATGAAATGGCCAGACTAGCACCAGCCGACCAGCATGAAATGATCGAAAAACTATTAGATCAACGCATAAAAGCAGGCACCCTAAAAGCATCAGATTACGAAAAAACCCGTGAACACCTACAAAAAAGCCTCAGCCACGAGAATGTTAGCTCCACTGGTACGAATTATGAACAATCACTAGCTGCAACAGATGCAAAAATAGCAGAAACAATCTCAGATCAAGTAAAGCTAAAAAGCGCACTTACTGATATGCACAAGTCAGGTCAACAAGCTGGCCAACTAGGTGCAATCATTAGTGGCTCGACTTCGGTAATAACCAGCAGCTACGACTTTTATAAAGGAACCAAAAGCATTGGTGAGACTCTATCCTCAATAACAATTGATGCAGCTAAAGGCTATGCAACCGGATATACCGTTACAGCGATGAGCAAAGGAATAACTCATGGCACATCTCACTTTTTAGGTCAAAGTGCATCTAAAGCTTTAACGCGCTCTAATGCTCCGATAGCTATTGCAGCAGGAGTCGTCGCGGCAAGTAAGTCTATAGCATCCTTCATAAAAGGCGATATTGATGAAGAGAAACTATTGGATGAAATAAGTCATACTGCGATCACCAGCACAGCCTCCTTCTATTATGGAGCCCTTGGGCAAGTAGCTATCCCCATTCCCGTTGTAGGAGCAATGGTTGGAGCTAGCATCGGATACTTTGTTGGTCACATGCTTCATCAATCCAGCCTTATTGCTTTAGGGGAGAGTCAAATTGTAAAGGAAGCTAAACTTAGACGATTAGCTATTGAAGAAATGTGCCTCAGCCTTATTCCCCAAATACGAAATCAACGTATTGCTTTTGAAGCCCAACTAAAAAAACACTTCAATGAGAGAGAAACAGAATTCCATATAGCATTTATGCAACTCGATTCTAGCTTAGAAGATTGGAGCCCTAATGGGTTTGTTTCAGGGTTAGAGAAGATAAATCTTCAATTTGGGAAAACTCTTCAATTTAAGACTTTCGAAGAATTCGATGATTTCATGCAAACAAATGAGGCATTTGAATTTTGAGTAAGCACTTCCCCTGCGACAAATGTGGAGCATGCTGCAAACAAGTCAACCTTTCCAAAGCAACGTCCTCACTGGACCGTGGCGATGGCACATGCAGACATCTGGACACAACAACCAACCTTTGCGCAATTTTTAATGAAAGGCCAAATATATGTCGAGTAGCTTGGCAATACAAAAATAATTATGCTGACCTATGCAGCTGGATTGAATTTGTAAATCTTAATATCGATGCCTGTAAAGAATTAAAAGCTAACATAGATAAACAACCCTAGAATTCATCGATGAAGACATAACTCTAATACAGCTCATTTTTTGAAAAACCTCTACCCTATTTAGAATTTTCGAAAATTTACAAAATCACTTCAGACCTCGTATGAATAAAAACGATATGCGACAAATATTGACGCATCTAACGATTAACATTATTTGTAAATAAGCCTGAAGAAATTTGTACATAATGGCTCGAACATATCGTAGAAGTAAGAAACACTTTAAGAAGATCCTGAGAGAAGCTGAAGCCTTCTCTGAGAACTACCCCTCACATGGCTGCAAGCACCACGGCTGTTGCCATTACTGCCAAAAAAATAGACTCTATAAACAAGAAAAGAACTCTATTCTCTAGGCTGAAAGGACTTACACAAATGCATTCCCGAGAAAAACTAGTAAAAATGGCAGACATTGAACTAGACCACATAGCCCTAGAAATAACACATAGAAATGATAACCCTAAACACCTTAGGCACTTCGTTGATCAATATTTCTGTTACTACTATGGGTATGTCACCAATCGAAATAAAATAAACGCAGCTCACGATAAAATTGCATTCAATCAATATGTATCTGAAGAAGCAAAAAAACTAAAAGGAACAGGTAAAGGATACATTAAGAAGGAACATGTCGTTCCCCTCAAAGTGATAGAAAACGAGTTAATGCGACTAAATGAAAATGATGGAGCGTGGGATGAACTCAGCCTAGAAGCCCAGAGGGATAAAATTTCTACTGTAATTCATCATCTGCTTAGGTTCGCCACTATCACCACTACCGAAGATAGGAATTTGACATTCAAAAGTTCAATGCCAGATGGCTTTGTGTACAGCGGAGTTCCGGTTAAGGAAGAAGAACTTTTTACACGATATAAACATACAAAAAACAATCAACCCATTAAGTTAACCTCCTCCCCAAAGAACTCTCTATTAGAGAAAGATGATGAGTTTTTCTTTAAAAATTAAAAACAACTACCCTCTGAGGAAGACTAATGGAATTTTCCCCTTTGATAGTCATGGGGATGAGTGCGGTGATGGTTGGCTCCCATTAATCATCATATTCGTGGTTGTCGGCCAGAGCTACCCTGTCAGAAAAATTTGTGGATTCTGCGGTGAAGAAGTAAGTGAAGTATCAGCCTCGGAAATCATTTGTATCAATACAACTCTTATCCAATGCACCTATTGCACCTCAGAGATTGCTTCAATCGCAGAAGCTTGCCCACAATGCGGTGCACCTAACGAATGGATTCACCCACGATTAGTTGAATTCCTTGAAGTAGAGTCAACTGAGCTTGTTCCTCAAGAATGTTATTTAAAGGTCAAACATGATCAGCTCTATGTATGTTGAAGACACTCCTGGCCTGTGGGCTTATACCCTTTTAGGAATGTTGACCTTAATTCTCCTCCCCTTAGCACTCCTTTATATCTTATGGGGGATTTACAAAGATGGCCCATCCATACTTACGGCAAGAAATACTTCATAGTCAAAGTTGATGATTCCGGGATCTCTGAATGGGAATCACACAACGATGACTACTGGGAACAGGTTTATAGCTATTTCACTGACAAATCATTAGAAAATTAGCTGGAAAATTTTACTTCACCACAAAGCTCAAATCTTTGTTCCTCAGATCCCGGATCTCACTCTTACTGAGACTTTCCTTGCCTTTAACATCTGCCGGATCTACAAACATTACGAATGTACGTTTATCTTTGGTATTCCATCCGTAAGCAACGTAGTCTTTATCGACAAGATACGTTTGTGATTCTTCTATATAGGGGCCAGTAGCAAATGTGCCATTAGGGTCAACGCAGTTCGACGCAACAACGTGAATCAAACCTAGCTCTGACTCGAGTACTACCTGATCTTTATGACCCTCAGAGTTAGTGCGATTTCTCACTAGATTCACATCAATACCCTGCTTTTTTAATTGCTCCATTACCAATAAAGCTAGACTGTCTTTTCTCTTTGGTACTGTATCACCAACAATCATTGCTCTCTCCATATCCGATGCGACAAGAACTGTCTCCTGCCGATGCATACTAATGACTTAATATAAAAACCAAAACATCCCCTCATTCAGGAGATTAACATGTTACATTCAGTCCTGAGTCAAGACCGTTCCTGTATGTACTTAGTTCCTTCATCAAATTGGGGCGGGAAAGTTTACACCGTTTATGATGATCATCAGTACCGCTTACAGCTAAGTAAACTCGTCGACGCAACCTGTTCAAGATATCAAGGAGCTATATCTATCGATATTGGAAAAGACTCACTTTTACTAGAATGCGATGAATGGCAGGATTTCTTCCAGCACTATGGAATATTAGCAATCTACATGGACCTAGGTTTAGAGCCAAAGAACATCATATAAATGATTTACTGTCGGTTAGCTTTTATAATTGGGCAAAGGCCCACTTTGCTTAGAAACTATCAGTTCAGAAAATTTATCATCAGCATCAGTAAACCTTTCCTCTAAGGAATAAAGGCATATAATTTGGAGCTCATCACTATTCAGTTTGTCATTCGTATAACACGTGGATGCCATAAACCCTACATCCAGATTTACTGATAACTTCTCTGTAATCAGAGACACCTCACCAGGATTGAATACATGCGCTACAGCTGTCACGAACAAACGTTTCACATCATCTAGACGGGATAACTCTTTTGTTAGTAAGTTGAGTGAATCATCAATCCTGTGCTCGCCCACACAACTGAAACTTATCTCCTTTACTTCACCTGCTCCCTGCAATAACTCTCTAATGTGACAAAAATCAATTCCGGGAATACACCTGCGCAGAAGTATGTCAGAGATCATCTGCCCAAAATAAGAATCTGCATAGCTCCCGCTGGAATGAACATAGAAGGAATCAAATCTTTGTCCGAGGATTTTCAACTGAGCAGGATGAGCATTCTCCTCTATAGAGGAACCTTGAATCTCACATAAATAAAGCCCTGAGAAAGAATCACATCCTTCGGTATGATGATCTGTGATGTACTCCTTTACTTGTGTTTCATTACCAATGACACAACGGGCTAACTCATCCACATCGTTCCAATCACGCGGTACATCTACCGTCCTTACAAGCAGTTCACTCCCTCCCCGCATCTCATGTTTATGAACCGTACTAATGAGCTCTCTTTGAGTGTTCAGGTTGATGATTGTGATACCAAAAGGATTCTGCTTTTCATTAAACATCCGCATAGAAAAAACTGTTAACCCTTAAGTGAGTATATTTAACGAATAACCACCGTTATATTCAAAAAATAGCTCACCACTAGAGCTACTATCAGGTGAAGAATTGCTTATTAGCTCTGCCTCATCCCAGAAATTGATAGCTGCCTTCAGCTCTTCAATATGATTCTGGAACACCCCTGATTCAAGGATCTGCTGAACTTCAGAAGCGCCTAATCCTGGCACCCAAAGCAACCCTTCGGTACCTTTATCTTCTAGTGGGAGTGATGGCCACTCTCTACCAAGAATGTTAAGCAGTAACTTGGGTAGCTGTCTTACATCCCTGTGCTCCTTTGCATCAGCTACTACTCTATGCTGTGCAACCTTTCTCTCTCCGTGCCACTCCAGAGTACACACCACCGGATCATTCGCTACTGACGACTCACTGGCTTGCTTAGGGCAGGGGCTAGCATAGGCAGCATGCCGTCTTGAAGGGTATTCACTAGGCTTTGCCCATTCCCATAGGTTATCAACTACATATGGGACATTACTTGGTAGACGTTTGGTCGGATATGGGTAGTAAACTTTTCCTGCTTTATAGTCCGATCTGTCAATTGCACGGTATAACATCTTTACTTATTCCTTAAGTCGCTTCCAACGCTACTGAGTAGCGATACCTGGAGTCCTAACAATAAATTCATTTATACATTTGAGACTGTTTGCGGACAGTTGCTGCGATTTCATCACGAAGCGCTATAGGCTCTACAATCTCCATATCACCAGTCAAGCTCAGTATCCACCGGCGAAGTTGCATCGTATCTTTAACTTCAGCCTTCAGCGAATACCATTCATCCCCTTTAGTAATCTCTTGCGAATCCGACAATGGAGATTCTAATAAGTATTCGCCCTGCACTGGGGACAACTTTGCAACCAGCTTAATTTCGTCATTTAGAACGATGTCTTGATCTGAGCTTCTGACAAACTCAGCTACCTTAAAGTCAGAATCAATTACTGCGGTTTCATCTAATACTTCTGCCTGACATATGCGATGAAGAGGTATCTGCCTAACATCCTCATAATCCCAGAAAGTGCACACAAGATAGATAATCGGCTCTCTTACTAGCACAGCCAACGGATTAACCACCGCAGTTCTACTCTCAGAGCTCCCAAGTGAATGGTATGTTAGGTTTATTTTCCTCTCTTCTAGCAGGGCCAGATAGACAGCATAATAAACCTCTTCAGAGATAACAGGGGGCAGTGTTGGTTGTACTCTTTGAGAGATAAAAACCTTTTCTGCCCAGTTAGCGAGTGAATTATCAGATAGCTCTAAAAGTGTGTCATCCGCAGTTTTGAAGTAAGGTGATAGATAGCTCACTGATGATTGTGGCAAAAGTGATTGGGAAAAACGCTCCACCAGCTGGAAAGTCATAGCAATATGTGGAGGCATATGAAAAGGATTGAATGACTCAGCCCCTTTCATCCAATACCAGCCAAGGTGACTGGAAATCTCATCAGAGGCTATCGGGAAAAACCTTGAAAGCTTCTGTAAATCACGTTGGATCGTCCTTACAGATACTTCAAACCCTGAAGAGGATAATTTTTCCTGTAACGTAGCTGTATTTGTTTTCCCGGGCCAATGTGGTAAACAGCGAAGCATCTCAAGCTGCCGCACCAATGTATCTGACATACTAATCCCTTAGAGCGGTAAACCGGTCATTTACGTTAGAACGTTTCCGCCCATCTCTCCCAAAAACCAGGTTCATCATGGTGCCTATTAGCTAGAGCTTTCTCATAACTTGTGGCCATAAAAATTACACCCGGTAGTCGCATAGACCCATCGGGTTTTTCAAGATAACGCTCAAGTTTCAAATAAATTGGGTCTGTGCGATCAAATGGTATGTCAACGTATAGCTGACCATCATAAGATCGCATACAAGACTCATCAGCATGATAACCGCATGGTTCATAAGAGATATTGTTTTCTGTCAACCACTCAATAACCTTTACTCTTTGAAGGTTATGTTCGTAATAGAGATCAGCTGGTTTCAAATACTTTATGCCTTCCTCTACTTCGTATGAACCAAAGAAAACCCATAGGACATCTCTTTTTTTAGACCTTGAAATTGCATCTATATGCTGGATAAGTCTTGGCATATTAATTACCTTATTCTTCAGGTTAGTTTTGCATCATAGATTTACCAGAAACAATTATCCCTTATTAAAGCGACAAAAATTGTCGCATCAATTCCGAATGCCTGTTAATTCAAAAAACTATATTAATCAAAGCAGTTAGTATGGTAGCCATTGGCAATAAGCATCTATCCCCTCTCCCCGAAACTATGATCTAAAGGAAGATCCAATTCGGTTACGTATGCTGCAAAGCAACTTAGTCAGTAACGAGTCTGGAATGATATTGCTCTCTTTTGGCACTGCAAATTTGATAAAGCAAGTACCATGCGCACTGACGATAGGATCATCTGATGCAACTTGAGGAAGTTCTAACTCTACTTCAACGCCTAGATTTTGATGTTCAAAGTTCTTTTCGGTCTCACTAACAGTATCATTCAGCGCTTCCAAATATTCTGCTACTGACTTCCCATTAATAATCATCCCAACTAAATTCCCTTTAAAGTTAAAGCTATTTGCTCAGTTGTAAGTAAACTTTATGCAGCTCAGCAAACGTTCGCCAGTGCATACCCTTAGGTTTAACTCTAATATCGCCCCTTTTTTCAAAGAGGCGCTGCTCCAGCTTATTAAGCTTACTATAACGACGCTGACTAGATGTCATTCGTTGCGATCGGTAGCCAACCCCGTGGCACGCCCTACATAAAAACTGATGCCCCATTGAATAGATAAACGCACAACGCTTATTGCAGTCAGGGCATATAAACCACATTCTGTAACCGCCAAAATTACAGTGGGTCTTATCAATGTCGATAAATTGGGGCTCAAAGAGCCCCAGTTTTCTGGAAGAGATCGATAAACTAGCCAGTGTAGAAGTAAAACGCACCGATAACCATGGATGTTGCTTATCTCCCCAAGTCAAAGCACCTGACATAGGCTTTTCAAAAATACCCATATCTTTTAGGTCCTTAATCGCCAAACGCGGGTAATCCTCCAAACACGGTTTCGTCCCTAGACGATACCATTTACCTCGGCCCGAACCAGTCATCTAATCTCTCTTATACGAAATCATTAGCAAATTAATGTAAAAGCCATTTAGCTTTTAAGCGGCTGGTTGAATAATCGTTCACAGGTCCTTTACGCTTGCCTTTAGTTCGCACTTTGGCCATATAGGCCATGCGCTCAAAAGCTGCGCGAGCAACCACTTCGTCTCCTCGTTGAATCTTATAGATGTGATTATCAGGCTTATAAGTGACCGGATGGCCCAAACGAGTCCAAAGTTCATCAACTATAGCCGAGATTGTATGCGATGACTTGAACAGATTACCGTTAATCATAAGGGCGAGATGATAATGCTGCTTGTTACTCAGGTTTTGCTCCCGACACCAAACATAGCCCAATCGAACATGCCCATATTTGCGCTTTAATCGCTGATTGAGCGCTCGCATAAACTTGGATAGATCCTCATTAGCTTCTGTGTATTTAGACACATGAAGATCATAACGGATGACATGAACTTTAGAATGATAGCTAAGCATCGCCTCAAGCTGTTGAGACGAACGTTCTAGAATTTCATGATAATAAGACTCTCCCTTTTTCCAAGGGATGATGCGGTAGGTATTGTTAAGGATGCGGTAATCACCGCTATTAATAATAGATTTCATTGTTACTCCGTCATGCTTCACAGCATTACTTAAGATTAAGCTTGGCAACTTTTTGCCAATAACTACATCATGCTTGTTACTAATAATTAACTTCATACTTCTCCATTATGCTTCGCAGCATTAATTGAAGATCAATTCAGTAATCCTCTGTTGAGGATTACAATAATATTAATAACCGAGTGTTTTTGTTTATACTAATAACACTCTAGGGGCTTGTAACATTAGTGCTGTAGCCAGCTTTGGCATACAAAAACTGCTGATACAATTTCGGAACCACTGTTAGTGGATATTATTTCCTGTCTCCTCAATCAATTTACGAATATCTTCTACCTTCCAAGCGGTCGTGCGTGGACCAAGACGCACAGGGGAAGGCAAGCGCCCTTCTTTTACGCCAGCCCACCAACGACTTTTAGAAATGGGATAAACCTCCAGGATTTGCGACAAACGCACAAACCCTACTGAAGGAAACGGATCATTTTCTTGCATCGATAATGCTCCTTTATGGGACTAATAGAGACCTTATTGTCCCAACAGGGTAAGAAAATGCTATTAGAGTCATTGGATTTTATGAGACAAAAACTAATCCAATTTTTTCCGCTCCAACCGCTCTATCCAAAGGTTTCGATACCTGATAAGGGTTTCAGGCTTTATATTAGGACGGTCGACTTCTGAAAATGAATCTAGAAACTCAACCGCAATAGCGTAGTCTTTGTCACGTGGCAAACATTCATCACGTGCTAATTCATATTCATAGAACATCTGACCGTATATTTCCCGAACAGACATACCATTATCGCGCTCTTCAATCTCATACTTATCTTTATTGGGAATGCGCCCAACCGCAATAGGTACGGCAATAGCCGGATGAATAGCAACTCCCTGCTTCAAGCAATGAGAAATGTATTCTTCAGGGAGCTTGAAACGAGACTTAATCAATTGCATTTCACGCAGAGCATCAGACCCAGAAGCTTTTATCGCAGGGTGTAACCAGGCTTTTTCATGCTCATGACAAAGATCAGGGTATGCTCGCTTAGCATCGCGATAAGCAGCTTCGAAGAAATCGTAAAAGAAGATGTTAGACATAGCGTCAGACTCCCATATTACACAAATGGATGGTCTGGCCTATTACAAGAATCCGTCTATTTTAATATGCCAATTTTGAAACTTGGTTAACCAAGTTAGGCATACAATACTCACGAACAAAATAAAATATAACCCTTCAAAAACAGATTGTTATGCATAGCCTAATACATCACGGTGATGCATTTCCTATATGTATCACCATGAAACAGTTAAAAATTGCATTATGATGAAACAGTGGATTCAAACGGAGTAAAGAAAAACTATAAACTATCAGATTGAGCTTTGGTGATTAGATCAGACCACCATTGCATCATCTCTCTTCGACGGTCTATATAATTGGCTTTGTTATAAGTGGCTCGCACTTGGTTCTTATCAGTATGAGCTAATGCCGCTTCAACAAGATCAGGGTCAAAACCTTGTTCATTCAATGCGGTACTCGCAATCGAGCGCATGCCGTGAGCGGTTAATCGATCCTTGAACCCCATCCTCTTCAAAGCAACATTGGCGGTAGAGGCGTTTACTGGTTTCTTTGCAGAAATATCACTTGGAAATAAGTAAGGGCTATTCGCACTATAGAGTTTTAATTTTTCCAGAATAGAAATCGTTTGTCGGGTTAATGGAACAACATGCTCCTTACGTTTCTTCATCCGCTCTGCAGGAATAACCCAAATACCTTTATCAAGGTCGATCTCTTCCCATCTAGCACCAGCTGCCTCACCCGGCCTTGTCATAGTATGTAATTGCCAACGAATAAGATGCCGAGTAATCACTCGAATGTTAGCATCGGCAACTTGTGACATGAGCAAAGGTAATTCATCAGGTTTGAGCGTAGGATTATTCGTTACAGATGGGGATTCAAAGGCGTGCTTAATCCCTGCAAGTGGATTTGCCTGAATTAGACCGGTATTTGTTGCGAAAGTCATTACCTGATTCAGACGCGAACAAATACGCTTTGTCATTTCTAATTTGCCAGATCCAGCCAACGGCTTGAGCACATCAATTACTGATGGCGCTGTTATTTCTGCAACAGGGTAGCTACCAAGCTTGGGAAGGACATGGTTATGTAAAGAATTAATTATGTCTTCTGCATAATCCGGACTTATTGTCGCCCTCTTTATCTCGAACCAAGATTCCACTACAGCAGCAAGCGTATTTACTTGCTTAAAAACCTGCTCCTGACGATCTGTATCCCGCTTCTGCTTAGGGTCGACGCCATCAGCAATAAGAGCACGAGCCTCAAAGCGCTTTTTACGAGCAGCAGCAATCGAAACTTCAGGGTAAGTGCCAAATGAAATATTTGCTCGTTTCTTAGTGTAAGGGCGGGTGTAATTGAAGATCCAGATTTTAGAGCCGTTTGGCTTTACTCTAAGAGCAAGGCCATCACCGTCTGCAAGGTTATATTCTTTTACAGAAGGCTTAGCATTCTTAACCTGTGTATTTGTAAGAGGTAATGTTTTTCTGGCCATGATGTAACACTGAGAGAAAGAGATGAACCGATGTTACATTCAGTGTTACTTAAAATTTGGGATGTTACAACACTTTATGGGACTACATGATATCAAAAAAGCCTGTAAGCCATTTAATATCAGCATGTTACGGGACAATAAAATCTCTATAAAACATAGAGATGGCGGTCAGGGAGGGATTCGAACCCTCGATACGTTTCCGTATACACACTTTCCAGGCGTGCTCCTTCGGCCACTCGGACACCTGACCATCCTGCAATTAGTGGAGCTGATATGCTCAACACCAACGCGGCGCGAATTGTATCACAGCACTGACTGACCGCAAGCGGTTTGGTTAAAAAAGACCAACAATTTCAGTAATTCATACTACAAATATCAAAGGATCAATAAATAGCCTAGTTTTATTGGTTGTACACTGAACAACTGTGAGTAAACTAAACGCTCAAAAATAAAAAATTATAAATATAAAATGCGGCCTATAACTGACCTTAAAAGCACACTATTCAACTCCCTCTATCGAGCTGCTTTGATTAGCTGCTTATTTGCAGCCATGATCGTATTTGCATTGATCTTTCTTTCTATCGAAAAGGATCTTCGGCAAGAGGGTCAATATCTTGGACAGTTAGTATTTAAAGATCTGCGCCAAGCGATGAATCAGGGCACCAGCTATGAGGAAGTTAATCAGCTCATGGATTCAATGAATGAGGATGCACCCGATATCACCTATAGCATGTACCGCGGGGCAGCTGTTCAGCAGCAGTTTGGTGGTGATCGAGCAATCACCGAAAAGATAAGCCAGCTGTTAGGCAGCAAACAGGATGCAACTCAGATCGAATCGCTGGATCAGATTCATTATTACCATGCTTTCAGATTCAAACAGGAGTGCTTAGCCTGTCATACCGAAGCACACCAAGGTGAGATAGCTGGCGTGTTGGACGTGACCTTTCCCGCACACAGAGTCCGCCTTCCTGTAAGCGAAGTTCTGATGGGTTTATTCTTAGTCTTCTCTATTACCGTTATCTCTTCCTACCTCTTTCTCTCTCGCGATCTTTTTGCCCATATAGTTAAACCTTTAAAACGCCTAGAAAGAAAGCTTAAAGAAACTGAAGGTCACCACAACCTTAATGAAAAGTTGGCGCTCGACTCAGAGCTAGAAGAGATCAATAGCATTGAGCACTCTTTTAACTCGCAACAAGCGTTATTACAGACTGCATTTCAGCAAGTAGAAGAGCTATCTATCTACGATAAGTTAACGGGAACTTACAGCCGTCATCAGTTAGAGCGATTACTCGATGAAGAGAGATCTAGAGCTGATCGGCAGAATCGGCCTTTAACCATCAGCATGATTGATATGAATGGTTTTAAGCAGATCAATGACGTATTTGGTCATCATGCTGGCGATTGCATTCTGATTCACTTCTGCCAGATTCTATCCGAAAACCTGCGCACGACAGACAAGGTCATTCGGTATGGAGGTGATGAATTCATCATCCTGTTACCAGACAGTTCGCAGGATGTAGCAAGTGAGCTTATTCAACGTATAGAAGAGATCGCACACAACAGCCCTTATCACTATAAAGGCCAAGGCATCATTGCGAAGTTTAGCTATGGCAGCGTGGAATACCCAGGCGAGTCCGATGCTGATGAAGCAAAAGATCTATTACAGATTGCAGATGAAAGAATGTATTCCGACAAACAACGCAGAAAACAGAAATAGCAGAGATAAAAAAGGCCCGGTTATAGAAAACCGGGCCAAGTAATACCTGGAAGGTATAAGATGTTTAATTAGTCAGCTTGACGACGTAGGAATGCAGGAATGTCTAAGAATTCCATGTCGTCAGTACCAGTCTTTTGCATAACTGGCTGTTCAGATTCTACTTCGCGATGAATCTCTACTGGTTGAGCACGTTCTTTTGGCTGGGAATCTCGAGCAGTACGCATGACAGCTGGCAACTCTAGCTGATCGAAATCAGACGCAGCGCCCGCAGCTGTTGCAACAGCAGATGCACGACCAGTGCCTGTGTTAACAACTTCTACATGCTGCTGTTCAGCTCGCCCCAAGCCTGTTGCAACCACTGTTACTGTAAGCTCGTCAGTAAGCTCAGGATCAATAACAGTACCTACAACGATAGTGGCGTTCTCGGAAGCATACTCTTCAACGATGTTACCCACTTCCGAGAACTCGCCTAAGCTCAGATCAAGACCAGCGGTGATATTTACCAAAATACCACTCGCCCCCTTCAGGTCTACGTCTTCTAGCAAAGGACTATTAATCGCAGCTTCCGTCGCTTCAGTCGCACGGTCTTCGCCACGGCCACTACCGCTACCCATCATCGCCATGCCCATTTCAGACATAACGGTGCGCACATCTGCAAAGTCGACGTTGATCATACCCGGACGGATAATCAGATCAGCGATACCTTGCACCGCGCCTTTCAATACATCGTTACATGTATTGAAAGCATTAATCAGACTGGTGTTTTTACCCAGTACTGGAAGTAACTTTTCATTCGGAATGATGATCAAAGAATCAACATTCTCTTTCAGTTCCTGTATACCTTCGTCCGCAATTTTAAGGCGTTTACGACCTTCAAATGAAAACGGCTTAGTTACTACAGCAACTGTTAAAATACCTAGGCTACGCGCAACTTCAGCTACGATTGGCGCTGCACCAGTACCTGTACCACCGCCCATACCAGCCGTGATAAATACCATGTCCGCACCATCTAGCATTTCAGCTAAACGCTCACGATCTTCAAGTGCAGCCTGACGGCCAACTTCTGGGTTTGCACCCGCACCAAGACCTTTAGTTAGTTCGCCACCGATCTGGATAACTGTTTTAGAATGCATGTTATCCAAAGCTTGGGCGTCTGTGTTTGCACAGATAAACTCAACACCATCTACTGCAGAGCTAACCATGTGCTGAACAGCGTTACCGCCGCCACCGCCGACACCTACAACTTTAATTACGGCGCTTTGAGGAATGCTATCCGCTAACTCAAACATACCGATCTCCTTCCAGATTATGCGCTTTTATAATTGAACAGCGCTTAGTTATTTTCTATTCCGATTAGCCTTTGACTGGGATCAGAAATTGCCCTGAAACCACGTCTTCATCTTGCTGAGTACGCTTGCTTGTTCGACCAGTTCGATCTCTGCAACCTCAGGTTGAGCAGGCTCGCCGCCCTGATCTTCATGCGCGTACTGCAGTAACCCGATACTTGTTGCAAAAATTGGGTTACCTAAAATATCTTCCATTCCACGAACACCATGCGGTGATGCCAAGCGAACCGGCATGTGGAAAATTTCCTCTGCTAACTCAACCGCACCTTCCATTTTGGAAGTACCACCAGTTAACACAATGCCCGCCGCAACCAGATCTTCAAAACCGCTGCGACGCAACTCTGCTTGTACTAGATTGAAAAGTTCTTCATAACGCGGCTCAACAACTTCAGCGAGCGCCTGACGCGACAATGTGCGCGCAGGACGATCACCAACACCAGGTACCATGATCGTTTCATCAGGGCCTGCTAGCTGCGCTAGAGCACAAGCATATTTAATCTTTATCTCTTCCGCGTGCTGCATAGGTGTGCGTAAAGCCATCGCGATGTCATTAGTCACCTGGTCACCCGCAATAGGGATCACAGCGGTATGACGAATCGCACCACCTGTAAAGATCGAAATATCAGAAGTACCACCACCGATATCGACCATACAAACGCCGAGTTCTTTTTCATCTTCAGTCAAAACAGAGTAACTGGATGCAACTTGCTCCAGCACTAAGTTATCAACCTCTAAACCGCAACGGCGTACACACTTCTCGATATTCTGCGCGGCATTCACCGAACCTGTAACTAGGTGAACTTTGGCTTCTAAACGTACGCCCGACATGCCTAGTGGTTCACGAATACCTTCGGAATTATCGATTTCATATTCTTGCGGCAAGATATGCAGAATCTTCTGATCAGCTGGAATCGCAACTGCACGGGCAGCATCGATTACGCGATCAAGATCATAATCTGTTACTTCACGGTCACGAACAGCGACAATACCGTGAGAGTTAAGGCTATTAATATGACTACCGGCGATACCTGCTGTTACAGAGTGAACTTTACACCCTGCCATCAACTCAGCTTCTTCTACTGCACGCTGGATAGAACTCACTGTTGATTCAATATTCACGACCACGCCCTTCTTCAGGCCGCGAGACGGATGTGAACCAATACCAACAATATCGATTGAGCCGTCGATATTGATCTCTCCCACAAGGCAAACCACCTTGGAAGTCCCAATATCTAGCGCAACGATCATATTAGAGTGAGCAGTCATATATTCAGTGCCAACAATATTATTTCAAGCAACCTTAATTTTACTTATAACTAAAAACAAACCAACCTTTTTTCGATGAATTTTTTTAAATTCTGAAAGTTTATTTGCCCGTAAAATCAATTCATAAAAAAACACTATCTTTTCTTATCGGCACCTTACGGAAATTGTTGAGAAAATTTTTTCTATAAATTTCAAACAACTACGTTCACTCACTCCAGCATCAGGCTCGATTGTTTTAAATATAATCAACCGTTTCAATAGGTTAAAAAAACAACAAAAATCAAAATTTAATTTTGATTAATTAACTATAAATCAAAACTCAATATTGATTATTAATTAAAATATCAAAATTAAGTTTTGAATAATCACATAAAATCAATATTTAATTTTGATGATTTACAAACAAATCAAAATCCATTTATGATTATCTCTCCATTAATTAATGCTCATTAAACAACCAATAAACTTGTGCAAATCTGTATGAATTTTGTTCAACGCACTCAAGTTGGCCTCAAAAAAGCAATTATTTCTTGATGGTATAAGGCGGATATTCAAACCCAGAAAACAAGCTCAACACTGGACTCTGTAGAGAGCCCTAGAAAGCATAAAGAGGATAAAACTGAGAAAGGGGTAAACAGCTCAGAAAGAGCTTTTTAGTAATGATAGGCGCTATCGATTTCACGCCAATTTGAACCGCTGTTATCTAAGTAAGTACGAATGGTAGTTTCGCCATCTGCAAGGTAGCTATTGTCGAGAAAGTTATTCAAAACAGCCTCTCCCTGCGACGCTGCCGCTTTCAAGCAGAAGGATAGATAACGCGGGAATGGCAGAATATCGTTTCGCCATAGGTTACCCGCATAAAACTGCCCTACACGCTCATGATATTCTTGCTCGCTGCGGCATTTGCTATAGCGGTAGTGCTGATCACTTGAGCCTGTGCACATCAGCCCGGTCGAGCTTTGACCATCAATAAAAGTTTCTACTTCCACCCAGTTAAACCGATGCTCGCGTTCGAACAGCGCCTCGTACTCTTCTTGAGTACATTCAAACTGGCTGCAAATAATCTCACAACCGGGCGCAGGTAAAGTCGAGCAGGAGGCCAACTGTAAAGAGTCAGGATCAGCCTTATGCCGACTGATAAACACCACACCAACTTTATTGAAGATACGTTTGTAACCGGGGACAGTTACGACCCTGAAGTTCGTAAGGCCTGGAATGGTTTCCCTTGCGGAGGCTTCAGATAGAAGAGAGCCATATCCAACAATACTTATCATATAGATCTCCTATCAATTTTACTGGTCAGATTCTAAAGCGCGCTCAACAAGCTCAGAATTAAGCTTCTTCTTGCCATCTGCACCAAGGCTTTGCAGCATGGTCACCTGACTCACCAAATTACCACGCCCCGTTGATAGCCGCTTATTCGCAGTATCAAAAGCAGCTTGTGTTCTTTGCAGGTTACGCCCTACTTCATCCAGAGCGTCAATAAAGCCAACGAATTTGTCGTACAGCTCACCACCTCTGCGAGCGATCTCTTGAGCATTTTGATTCTGATGCTCGTAACGCCAGATATTGTGGATAGTTCTTAACGTCACCATCAATGTCGCAGGGCTTACCAACATGATGTTGCGATCAAACGCTTCTTTAAACAGATTAGGTTCTTTCTCTAACGCCAACAAGAAAGCGCCTTCGACTGGTATAAACAAAAGTACGAAATCGAGAGACCGAATACCCTCTAGCCCTTGGTAAGCTTTATCGCTCAGTCCTTTAATATGACCTCGCATCGAGATCAAATGCTCACGCAACATCCGCTCGCGCAGGTCTTTATCTTCTGTAGAGCAATATTGTTCATAAGCCGTAAGGGAAACCTTTGAGTCGACGATAACATCTTTACCATCCGGAAGATGAATCACCGCATCAGGCTGGTAGCGTTTACCTTGAACTGATGCTGATACTTGCAGCTCAAACTCGTAGCCTTTGCGTAAACCCGATTCCTCTAAGGCACGTTCTAGTACAACCTCGCCCCAGTTACCCTGAGTTTTGTTTTCGCCTTTCAGGGCTTGGGTCAGATTGATCGCATCTTCACTCATCTGCTGGTTAAGCTGTTTTAGATGAGATATCTGCTCATAGAGGGCACGACGATCTTTGGACTCTTTATCGTAAACATCTTCAACACGACGTTTAAACTCACCCAACTGCTCTTTCAGAGGTGTCAGCAGGTGACCCATATTCTCTTGATTACTCTGAGTGAATCGTTGAGCTTTCTCTTCAAAAATACGATTAGCTAGATTCTGGAACTCTTGCTTTAACTGTTGGCGAGCTTGCTCTAACACTTGAAGCTTTTCAGAATGCGCTTCTTGAGTCGCTTCATATCTCGCTTCAAGATCCGCAATCACCTCATTACGATCAGCCAATTCAAATTTGGTTTGCTCTAAGCGTTTATCAAGTTGATGCTTTTCTGTAAGTGTGTCACGCAGTCTTGGTTCTAGCGCATGCAAGCGCTCTTCGATACGTGCTTTTTGGATAGAGACTTCATGAAAGGCAGATTGCTGTGCAGCCAACTCCGTTTCGAGTTTCGCCTTTAACGAGATTATTGTTGTCTCGCTTTCAGCAACCTGCTGTAAGAGGTCTTCTTTTTGAGAAGTTAGATGCCTGTATATAAAGAAGAACAGGCATCCTGTAATCAATACGCCTAGCAGCAAACTATTCAGATCAAATGAAGCTAGCAGCTCAGGCATAGAAAATTACCAATAGAGATATAAAACGACTAGGGAAACCGCAGAGATAATCGATGACATAAATAGCGTTTTCAACTCACCCAACATAGGCTGAAGAATAACTAAATGAACCACTGGGAAAGTGATAAACATACATAGCAGTGGAATCCACCAATCTAGGTTGCTGAAACCGTACGCCAT
Source organism: Neptuniibacter sp. QD48_11 (assembly GCF_047778095.1). Classification (GTDB taxonomy): domain Bacteria; phylum Pseudomonadota; class Gammaproteobacteria; order Pseudomonadales; family Balneatricaceae; genus Neptuniibacter. The sequence continues at coordinate 1,182,153 of NZ_CP180551.1, read as the reverse complement.
AGAGAATAGCAGTGCGACAGCAGCAAGGTTACCCGCCATAACGATCGTCATCAAACCGTTACGTTTATGCGCGAATTCAGGCTTATCCTCTTCAGGTAGTTTATTGATAGCACCAGCGCTTAATGCACCAGACATAGAGAACACACCTGAAACTAGAAAAATGATAAGAGGATCGATACTAGGCACACTAAACTCCAGAACATTGTGGATCATTTAATAACTACGCCCATGTCAGATCTTTTTTCAGGCGCTCATGGCGGGCTATTGTAAGGCTTTTCAGGCCCACTGTTAAGAAACGGCTCCCTTTTGCATCTATTATTAGATGAGATTAAAATCCCGCCTCAATTCCATGTACACGGATTTTTAATGCAGGTTTTCAAAAACTTACGCAAACTGCTCAACCGTCATTTCAAGAACATGAAATGGCAGGCTGTACTGGCGCTGCTTCTATTATATGGCCTAAGTAGCTGGTTGCTTTTGGAATGGGCAGGTGAATCCAACTTAACCGGCTCGGACTACATCTACTGGTTAATCGTAACGGCTTCGACTGTGGGCTACGGGGATCTCTCTCCTGAAACAGCAACAGGCAAAGCATTAGTTGCGTTCTACATTATTCCTTTCGGTCTTGGTCTATTCGCACTCGTCGTCGGTAAGTTTGCTGCATTCAGTGCTTTTCAGTGGAGAAAAGGTGTTATGGGTCTTAAAGAGCTCAACCTCTCAAATCATATCGTCGTAGTTGGCTGGAACGAAGTTCGTACCCTGCCTCTTCTTAAACTTCTCCAAACAGAAGCCAAGAACAACCTTAATCGTGAGATCTGCTTGTGCGTCGCTGATGAGATGGAAAATCCGATGCCAGGCCACATCGAATTTGTTCGTACCGTTTCACTAAACGATGATGAAGGCTTAAATCGTGCGAATATTGAAGATGCCTCCACAATCATTATCGATTGTGCGCATGATGATCAAACACTTAGCGCGGCTTTAAATATCTACAATCGCAACCCTCAAGCACACATCATCACCTATTTCAGGGATGAGAGCTTGAGTAACCTGCTCAAACAACACTGCCCAACCATAGAATGTACGCCTTCTGTCTCTACAGAGATGCTGGTGAAATCAGCGATGGACCCAGGCTCCAGCATTTTGCATCACGAACTTCTCAACACAACTACAGGGATGACCCAGTTCTCCGTTGTCGTACCTGAAGGTTTGCCAGAGATGTCTGTGCGTGATCTATACGTGCCATTAAAAGAAAATTATGGCGCGACCCTGATCGCTGTTGATCTAGATAACGACGGTAAACCTGAAGTGAATCCATCACTCGATAAACGCGTTAGATCAGGCTGCACCATTTATTACATTGCACAGTCCCGTTTAAAAGATTTGGACTGGGCTGCAATTACCCAACTTTCATAATTTTTAGGAGTCTCGCATGGACGCTCTACTTATTGGGCTTACCAACTTTGCTATCTATTTCGGCCTTTCACTGGTTGCCCTACTACTCTTCAAAGTCATCTATACCTTCCTGACTCCTTATGATGACTGGGCGCTAGTTAAAGAAAAAAACATGGCGGCTGCCTGTGCGCTTTCCGGTGCAACCATTGGTTTCACCATTGCCCTTTCAAGCGCCATCAGTAACTCCGTATCTATAGTAGATTTTGCTGTATGGGCAGTTATCGCACTGGTCGCTCAGTTAATCGCTTATCTAGTTGTACGTTTGTTTATGCCGAAAATCACCCAACGCATCCAAGATGGAGAAACACCTGCCGGTATCGTGCTGGGCGCGGTATCCATCGCAATCGGTATTCTAAATGCTGCCTCTATGACCTACTAAGGAGGCATCAGGGATGAAACGTACAAAAATAAACCATCTGCAAAAAAGTGATTTTGCATTTGATGCTACATGGCTGAAAAACGGACTACGTCTATCAGCTGTCGCTACTGGTGCTGCACTACTGAGTGGCTGTGATTCTGAAGATGGTTACATCTACAAATCAGTCACTGCATGTGAACTGGATAACCCAGGCTATGACGATAGATGTGAAAGCGCCTATCAAAAAGCGCTAGCAGATTGGAAACGCACCGCACCTCGATATCGTAGTGAAAGCAACTGTGCTTACGATTTCGGTAACCACCAGTGCTTCGAATACTCCCCCTACTTTATCCCGCTAATGACGGGCTTTATGTTGGGCGAAAATCATCGTACAGAGGAAGACTTCGATCTCGATTTCGACCGACCTAGAGGATTAGGCTATAGCACCCGAAGAGGCACTCCTGCTTTTCATCGCTGGGTAAGTTCATCCGGCGACATGTTTGGCGATTACCATAAGAACAAAGTTAAGGTCAGCTCTTCTGCATTCAAAGGCAGTAAAGGTAGTGCTCGTGTTATGGGTCGTGGTGGTTTTGGTAAAACCATCTCCAGTCGCTCTTTCGGCGGTTAACCTGTAGATGCTAAGAGTCACCTGCGCCGAGCGTCCTGATTGGCGTGAAACTGCTGAACAATATGGCTTCCACTTTCATACTATGTATGGGGAGCCATATTGGGATGAATCCGCCTACTATCAATTCTCTCTCGAACAGATAGAACAAGATATTGAAGCACCGACAGCTGAGATTCACCAGATGTGTCTGGCGGTGGTTGAGCATGTGGTAGGTAATGAAGAACTGCTGCGCCGCTTTCAAATCCCAGAAGCCTTTTGGGATGAGATTGCACGCTCTTGGTTTGCCTGCGAAGATAGCCTCTACAGCCGAATCGATCTTTGTTATGACGGTAAAAGCCCTGCCAAATTCTTAGAGAATAATGCGGATACTCCCACCAGCCTTTATGAAACGGGGTTCTGGCAATGGGTATGGCTTCAGCAACAGGTTGATCGCGGTCAGCTGTCTCGCAATGCCGATCAATTTAACTCCCTGCAAGAGCGACTGATCGAGCGTTTCAAAGCACTCAAAGTTCGCCAGCCTTCACGCTTACTGCACCTAGCGAGTTGCAAAGACACGATCGAAGATCGTGGCACTGTACAATATCTGCAAGACTGCGCCCAACAAGCCGGCCTACTAAACGACTTCATCTATGTTGAAGATATCGGCATCAATGAAGATCAGCGCTTTGTCGATCAGTTAGGTAAACCGATAAACTGGTTATTCAAACTCTACCCTTGGGAGTTTATGCAACGGGAAGAGTACGGCGAATACGTTGCTAAAAGCGGTACCACCTTTCTAGAGCCGATCTGGAAAAGCTTAGTCTCCAACAAAGCACTATTGCCTTTATTGTGGGAACTCTTTCCAAATCACCCCAACCTACTACCTGCTTATTTTGAAGATGATCCCCGCGCTGCAGAACTTAGGCATTATGTGCGCAAACCGATCTTCTCTCGCGAAGGCGCCAATATCAGCATCATTAATCAAGGTGAAGTCGTAGCAAAGGCCGAGGGCCCATACGGTGAAGAGGGATACATTGTTCAGGCTTGCCATCCATTACCTAAATTTGGCGACAATCACACACTGATCGGAAGCTGGTTAATAGACGATCAACCCGCTGGTATCTCCCTAAGAGAAGACAAGCACCCGATTACACAGGATCTTTCACGCTTTTTACCGCATATCATCCTTTAATAGCGATGAGTCAGTCGTAACGCAATCGGGCTAGAAAATGGTATTATGCGCGGCAATATTTAGATAACGCCCAATAAAAGCTGTTTTTTCAGTTTGGGTCATGACTTTTATCACCATCGACAACGTTAAACTAACGCCGTCGAACCTAGATTAGAGAAGATTTAAGTGGAATTTCTGGTTAACGAAGCAATTGAAGATTATGCCTTTCAAAGCACTACAGCCGAGCCTGAATTGCTGCAAGAGCTGATCGATGAAACCAACAAAAACATGGGCTGGCCGCAAAAGCTATCTGGCCGTTTAGTTGGCAGAACGCTAAAACTTCTTGCTCAGTTGCACCAACCAAAGAACGTACTAGAAATAGGTATGTTCACTGGCTATTCCGCTTTATCCATCGCAGAAGGCATGCCAGAGGATGGCAAGATTATCTGCTGCGAAACGAATCCTCGCGCAATCGACTTTGCCAAAACGTTCTTTGATCGTAGCCCTCATGGCCACAAGATCGAAGTAATCTTCGGTAAAGCGATTGAAACCATCGAAACACTGGATATGGAGTTAGACTTCACATTCATCGATGCCGATAAGCGCAACTACCTAAACTACTACCACAAGGTTCTAGAAATGACGCGCCCAGGCGGCCTGATCATTCTGGATAACATGTTGTGGTCTGGCAAAGTACTACAGCCAGAATCTGACATTGATGACGTCTTAGTCGATCTAAATAAAGAGATCGCAGCAGATCCAAATGTAGAAAACCTTTTCCTAACCGTGCGTGACGGTATGAATGTGGTACGGAAACTACGTTAATGCGACACCTAATCAGTGCGATTAATTCAGACGCTCCTCAGGTAGCGATTAACAGCAATGAAGCTGCACCTGAGGAAAGCTATACAATCGAATCTGCAGATGCGGTGCTAAAGCTTTATCTCGATACCGATGAGACAGCACCTTTAATGGCAGCACTACAACAAGTCCGCAATGCCATTATCGAAGATTTAGACCAAGTAGAAACTGTTGCCGAGATTTACGGTCTGATGTATTGGTTGCTAGCGGATCATGGCGTCGATAATCGCGGCGAATCTCTAGAAGAAACAGCCGATCGATTAGGCGATATCGATATTGAGAACGATACTGATCAATATGGCGAACTAATTTTCCACCTCAAAGATGCCGTAGAACGCTTGTACGATATAGAACTGGATTAACAACGCCGTTGTACGTTTAAGGGAGGCAGTATGCGCAGAGGTCATAAAATACTATGGGCGTGCCTCCTTTTAACTTTCACTTTTGTAATTGCCCTACCTTTAGCCGCTTATTTTTTCTCCCCAGTTATTGCACACAAGAGCCTGCAATATTGGTTGGAGCAAAATGACTTCTCCGCTGTTGAACTGGATATGCAAACGCCTAGCTGGAACGAGCTGCATATCGCTGATGTAAAACTAGAAAAACACACTCCTACTCAGATCATCAGTTATCAATCCAGCGATATCACTCTGCAGTTTAACCCTTATACACTCTGGCAAGAGCAGCGCCTCAAACTGCTATCGATGCCGCGCTCAGATATAAAAATAACCTACACCGCCGAACAGAGCAGTAAAAGCAATAATGAAGTGGTAGATCTAAGCCAAGCCCTACCCTCAGTTTGGTTTAATCAGATCCCCATTGATGCCATTCGGATTGGACAAGTCACTCTTCAATTGGATTACCCAGAAAACCAGAGCGATTGGCAGTTTATCGGCGCACTACTGTTTGAAGACGACAAACTGTATAGCCGCGTTAAAGCTTTAAGGGATGAGAAAGATTTTGGTTGGGGCGACCTGAATCTGAATAAGCAAAATCAATTTACGTTTCGGTTGTTAGAGGATGAGGAGCCTTTCTTTAATATTGCAGGTGATCTCTCGTTTGATGACAAACTGACCTTAACATCTGCGCAAGAGATCCAGCTGGCGGGTTTACAGAGCTGGCGACAAAAACTCGAACTGCACAACCTACCTATTCCTAAGTTAGAAGGCACGGTCGAACTGCAAGGTAAAATCAACTTCCCTCTGCAAACCCGTTTCTCGCCAGATGAGCTGTTAAAAAGTATCCAAATCGATCAAACCGGTAAGGCAAGAATAACTGCGTTTAACCCAATTCAGCCTCTAGAAAAAGCCTATGCCGAGTTAGAAGGTGCACTTAAGTTTTCACTAAAAGAGGCTGAGATCGCACTTAACGCTAACACCAATATACAAGTCCCCGAGCTAAATCACCCTAGCTTAAAAGAACCGATACAAAACCTGAAAGCGACCTTACAAAAGCCACTCACGATCAAAGCCAATATAGGCAAACTGCTTTTAGATGGTGCTTTGATACCAGATGTATCACCTCTACAGTTAGATATTGAAGCCGGTGCGATTGCGCTAGAGGGAATTAATGTTTCACCTACACGTTCTAAGCTAAGCCTCGATTCCATTGATCTAGCTAAAGAGAATATCTCAGGTTTGATTGCTGTTCCTCAGCTATCCATAAGCCAAGGGAAAACCAAATTCCCACAATTGAAACTGAGTTCTAAATTCACATGGGATAAAGATCAGTTAAGCAATCGCTATCAGCTATCCAGCAACGCTCCTATAAAGCTAGATCTGAAAGGCCGTGCAAATACCACCTTAAGTAACGGCAACACTCAGCTAAATTGGTCCGTACAACCTATCAGCCTCAAAGGGATTGATCGCTCACTAGAAGCCTACGTCCCTATTCCGAAAGAGCTAAGCGTGCTTAAAGGCACACTTTTCCATAAAGGAAGCGGTAACTTAAAGAACGGCAAGTTCTCAGCACGATTCAGCAACAGCATCAGGGCTACGAACCTAAGCTGGGATGAAACCTTAATTGAAGGGCTTAATTTAGATTCAACCTCCCGACTCTCCACCTCCGGCAGAGTACGCGATACAGGCAGCATTAAGCTGGATCGGGTTACAACAGGAGTTGAAATCAAAAATGTGCAAACAAGTTATCAGTATCAGCAGCGAAATAGCGGTGACCTGCTTAAACTGAAGGGTATGCAGGCTGAACTTTTTGAAGGTTTAATTAGCCTCTCAGATTTCGAGTTCAACCCCAACAAGCCCGATATCACCAGTCAGGTTCAAGTAGACAATATCGATCTTGGCGCGGTGATGGCTTTGGAAAGGCAGCAAGGGTTATCCGGTGAAGGTAAATTAGGGGGAAGTTTCCCTCTAGCTTACAAAGATAACGCTTTCACCATTACAGATGGTGTTATCAAAGGCTTAGCGCCTGGGGGCAAAATTTTGTTTGAGCCGACCCCAGCAGTGCAAGCCTATGCTGCGGCGAATGTTGGCTTAAAAATGGCGATAGAAGCGCTTCAGAATTTTCATTATGAAGAGCTGGATATAGGGCTTAACTATTTAGCGGATGGTACGGCCTTATTGGAAACTCGCTTAAAGGGTAGCAACCCAGATTGGCAAAATGGCCATCCAGTGGATTTCACGATTAATGTGGAAGAGAATATTCCTAAGTTAATCAAAACATTACAGTTTGCAGATAAATTGACGAAGACAATCGAGAAGCGTTACCGTTAATGCAGATTGAAACCAAATTTGAGGAACAACCATGAAATTAACCCATTTACTCCCACCTTTTGCGTTAGCAATTGCGTTGGCTGGTGTGAGCGGTTGTTCACCCCGCGTGGAAGTCGCGGTACCTAGCGAACCTATTACCATTAACCTCAATGTTAAAATTGAGCACGAGATTCTGGTCAAGGTTGATAGGGAAATTGATGAACTGCTCACAGAAAACAGCGATATTTTTTAAAGGGGTATGATGATGAAACAGTTTCGAACTCTATTCAGCATGATAGCCCTAGCGCTATCAATCATTGCAACACCTGCTTGGGCTATCTCTAAAGACGATGCCAAAGCTCAAGGTCTAATCGGTGAGCGTACCAACGGCTATCTGGGCATAGTTACATCTAAGCCGACTGCAGATCTAAAATCTTTGGTTGCTGGCATTAATAAAAAGCGCCGCGCTGCTTATGACAAAGGATCTAAAAAAGCTGGTGTCGAGCGTACCGTATTTGAACTACGTATGGGTCAACGCCTTCAGGACCGCACACCTGCTGGACAATTTATCCAGCTACAAAACGGCAAGTGGCGTAAGAAGTAGTTTTCAAGATTTAGCCGAGGGGACATTTCTCTTCGGCTAATTTTATCCAAATACAACTCGAAAAAAAGAAAGGGACGTTCGAATGTCAGCCCACAGCCCAAAACTGATTGCAGCGTTAACCGCTACCCTTCTCAGTACAGGCACCGCATCAGCTGATACCATCGCTTCTTTAGCCAATGACGTTAATGAGTCTAATCCGTGGACGCTCAATCTTTATTTTGAGAATGATCTGTTTTCCGAAACAGACCAAAACTACACCAACGGTATTAAAGCCTCTTGGGTCTCCCCTAATGTGAGCAACCATCTGGACGATCCGAATTTGCCCGAGTGGGTAGGCAAAGTTGCCCCCTATTTACCAAGGTTCGATCCACCCAATCCAACTGGCGAACCGATACAACGTAATGTTGTAGTGAGCTTAGGACAGCAGATCTATACCCCTGAAGATCTCGAACGTTTCACCCTTGATCCCAATGATCGCCCCTACGCTGCATGGCTTTACGGTGGTCTGTCTTACCATAGCCGTACCCGCCGCTCGATGAATACAGTAGAGCTAAATATCGGTATTGTCGGCCCCTGGGCTTTGGGAGAAGAAGCTCAAGACTTTATTCATGATCTGCGAGGATTTAAAAAGTTTAATGGCTGGGATAATCAGCTTAAAAATGAGCCTGGCATCCAACTGGTTTACGAACATAAATATCGCTTCTTAGAAGGTCCGATATCTCCACTGTTTGAATACGATACCATCCTCCATGGCGGTGGTAGCCTCGGTAATGTCGCGACCTATCTAAATGCCGGCGCAGAAGTGCGTATCGGTTGGAATCTACCCCAAGACTTTGGCACATCTGCCCTACGTAGTGGTGGCGATAATAGCGCCCCAGGTTTGGGAGATGGACGCTACCAGCGCGGTAGCCGTGACAATAATTTGGGTGTTCACGCATTTGCGTCGATGGATGGACGCTGGGTATTAAGAGATATCTTCCTTGATGGTAATACCTTTAGAAGCAGTCACTCTGTAGATAAAGAACCTTTAGTTGGCGAAGCCGCAGTAGGTATCGCGGCTCTATATAAAGGCTGGAAACTTTCGTTTGCTAAAGTCCATCGCAGTAAAGAGTTTAAAGGCCAGCCCGACGGCCATTCCTTTGGTTCACTGAGCTTAAGTTACTCTTATAGTCTCTAAGAAAATAAAAAGGCTTCCATAGGAGCCTTTTTATTTATCCGATCCAAACAAAGCTACAGCAGTTTTAAAATATCATCCTTCGACATAGGCTTAGCGAAGTAATACCCCTGCAGATATTCGCATCCCATCTGTTTTAGATAATCCGCTTGTTCGAGTAATTCCACCCCTTCCGCAACCAATTCCATCTGTAAGCCTTTAGCTAAACCCACAATCGAGTTGGCGATACAACGATCGTTGTCGGCGTCCGGTAAGCCATCTACAAACGACTTATCAATTTTTAATTTAGTAACAGGCATATGCTTTAAGCGCGAAAGCGATGAATAACCTGTACCAAAATCATCAATCGCCATACGTACACCAAGGCTAGACAGGGCCTCCAACTGCGAGCGCACAAAAGCAGAGTTTTGACCAATCAATTCCTCAACAATTTCCAACTCGATTTTGCAGGCAGGTAGATCGTGCTCCTGCAGTAAAGAAGCAATCTCCTCAGAAAGCGCCGAGTTATGTAACTGCTCAGAAGCAATGTTCACAGACACCCAATCGACCGATTTACCCTGCTGCTCAAATGTCACCAGATCTTCACAAGCTTTCCTCAACATCAAACTGCCCAATCGTTCCATCAGACCTAGCTTTTTAGCAGTAGGTAGGAATTCAGCAGGCGAGATATATCCTTTTTCAGGGTGAGGCCAGCGTACTAACGCCTCTAAGCCCATAATTTTTTCTTGCTGAGCACAGTAGATAGGCTGATAAAAAGGTACAAGCAGGGATTGTTCAATCGCTTCAACTAGATCATGTTCGAAAGTGCGCTTACTTTGCAGCTGTACCAACCAGTCTTTAGCAAAATATTGTACGCCACCACGTGTGCTCTCTTTGGCTCGCCGCATAGCTAGTTCAGCACAACGCATCGGACTACTAACCGGTTCTCCCTCTATCGGGTAGATAACCACCCCAGTGCTGCTACTGACATTGACGAACTCTTCATTGCAGATTTTTAACGGTGTACGACTTGTCAGTTTTAATTCATGAGTAAGCGAATTGAGTTGCTCTGTATCCTCAAGATTAGGAATCCATATCCCAAAGGTATCCCCACCTACCCGGGCCAAACGACAGTCAATCTGACGGGTTAATTTCTCTAGGCGTCTGGCAAACGCTACCAACAAATGATCAGCCACCATATGACCATACTGGTCATTAATGGAGGCAAACGAATCAAGGCCGATTAAAAGAAGCGCTTTTGGATTCCCACTTTCCCCACTCTCTTGTTGATTAAAGTCCAACCGCTTTTGAAACTGGTTACGCTTTTCTAACCCGGTAAGTGGATCGTACTGTTCAAGAAACTCTAGCTGCGCCCTATCTCTTAGCCACAACTCGTGTTCATTAATCATCGAGATATGATCAGCCAGTGACGCAACATAAGACATCTCGGGCATATCCCAAACGCGCTGTTCACCAACCTGTTCAAGGCATATCACGCCTTGTAAATTTCCCGAAGAAAAGATCGGAGCATCCAACATCGAGCAGATATCGTTGGGGATAAGATAAGAATTAGCAAATTCCTTAGTCCGCGGATCGGTGATCGCATTATCGGCATTGATTAACCGATCTTCCCCTATGGCTCGAAAGTAGCTAGGAAAATCTGTCTGGTAGAGGGCAGCACCTTGGTAATATTGATCCGTTTCATGAAGGTAAAGGACCTCACAGACGATCCGCTGGGCATCAGAGTCTAATTTCCAGACGCTTACCCGAGAAACATTCAACTGTTCTGCACAGGACTGAATAATGTGTTTTAGCTTCGATATCCGAGGATAATCAATAAATCCTTCCCCATGACTCAGCACTAGTAAAGATTTGTGCAGACTAATTAACTTCTCTACCGCTGGCATACCTTTCCCTACAGTGAAACTAACCTACTGATCTTTCTCCGGAAAAAGATCGGTGCTACTTACAATGATAGTTGATGATCTTACATAACCAAGTTAATTGCTGTGAATTACCCAGATCAATTTCTCATCCATAAGAAGTGCTTATATAGAACAAGGTTTCCTAAAATAAACTTTTGTCTATTTTCTATCACAAAATGAGCAAAAAACGGGTATCATTAGCCACTTTTTGAGCACACCATAATCAACTGATCACAGGTAAGTTAAAAATGCCGACACAGAATCAGGCTCCGCTTTCCGTTCTGGAGCAAAAAGATGCCTTTATAGCGCGTCACATTGGCCCTTCCGCAACCGAGCAACAAGCAATGCTTGCTGAGCTTGATGTAACTGATATGGATCAGTTGATCAGCCAAACTGTACCTGAGTCTATTATGCTCAAGTCGCCGATTGGCCTACCAGAAAGCCGCTCTGAAGATGAGGTACTTGCGTACCTAAAATCTGTTGCGCAAAAGAACAAAGTAAACACATCGATGATCGGTATGGGTTATACCGACACGATCGTGCCAAACGTTATCCTACGTAACGTTTTGGAAAATCCAGGTTGGTACACAGCGTACACGCCATACCAACCAGAAGTTTCTCAAGGCCGTTTGGAAGCAATCCTTAACTTCCAAACCATGGTGCTAGACCTAACAGGCCTAGACCTTGCCAATGCTTCCCTACTGGATGAAGCAACGGCTGCCGCTGAAGCGATGACGCTATGTAAGCGTATGTCTAAAGCGAAGAAAGCCAACACATTCCTAATCGATAGCAACGTTCACCCACAGAGCATCAGCGTTATCCAAACACGTGCTGAGCCTCTAGGTTACGAAGTAATCGTGGGCGATGTAGGCGAGTTGATCGATCAGCACGAAGTATTCGGTGTACTGGTTCAGTACCCAGGTACTTACGGTGATGTCAACGACTACGCTGAGCTAATCGAAAAAGTACACAGCAAAAAAGCCCTATTCTGTGCAGCTGCGGACATCATGAGCTTGATCATGCTGAAATCACCAGGCGAGCTAGGTGCAGACGTTGTATTCGGTTCTGCGCAGCGCTTTGGTGTTCCAATGGGTTACGGTGGTCCACACGCTGCATTCTTCGCAACACGTGATGCCTACAAGCGTTCTGTGCCTGGCCGTATCATTGGTGTTTCTGTTGATACACGCGGTAACAAAGCACTGCGTATGGCGATGCAAACACGTGAGCAGCATATACGTCGTGAGAAAGCGACATCCAACATCTGTACTGCTCAGGTGCTACTTGCCAACATGGCAGGCTTCTACGCGGTTTACCATGGCCCACAAGGTCTAAAAACTATCGCTAGCCGCATCAACCGTCTAACCACGATTCTTGCCAAAGGCCTGCAAGCAAAAGGCGTTCAGCTACTGAACAACAGCTGGTTCGATACCCTATCTATTCAGCTAGATAACGCTGAAGAGGTTTACCAAGCAGCACTAGATGCTGGTATCAACCTACGTAAGATCAGCGATAACAAGCTGGGTATGACCTGTGATGAGTGCACTAACCGCGACATCATCAACACCCTTTGGGATTGCATCCTAGGTGCAGGCCACGGTCTTGACTTGGAGAGCATCGATGCCGAGATCGCAGCCTCTGGTGAAACATCATTCGCGCCAGCATTAGTACGCGAATCTGAAATCCTGCAACACCCAGTATTCAACAGCTACCACAGCGAAACAGAGATGCTTCGCTACCTTAAGAAGCTGGAAAACAAAGATATCTCCCTTGCACACAGCATGATCGCGCTTGGCTCTTGTACGATGAAGCTAAACGCTACTGCTGAGATGATCCCAGTAACATGGCCTGAATTTGGTCAGATCCACCCGTTCGCGCCAATCGATCAAGCACAAGGTTATCAGCAGTTAATCACAGAGCTAGAAGATCAGCTAAAAGCGATCACTGGTTTTGATGCCATCTGCATGCAGCCAAACTCTGGTGCACAAGGTGAGTACGCAGGCCTATTGGCGATCCGTGACTACCACCAGTCTAACGGTGAAGCACACCGTAACATCTGCCTAATCCCAACATCGGCGCACGGTACTAACCCAGCATCAGCAGCACTGGCTGATATGAAAGTGGTACTAACCGCATGTGATGAAAACGGTAACGTAGATGTAGCTGACCTGCGTGCTAAAGCAGAGCAGCACAAAGATGACCTATCTTGCCTAATGATTACGTACCCATCTACACACGGTGTATATGAGGAAGATATCCGCGAGATCTGCCAGATCGTTCACGATAACGGTGGTCAGGTTTACATGGATGGTGCCAACCTAAATGCTCAGGTAGCGATCAGCCAGCCAGCAGAGATCGGTGCAGACGTATCGCACATGAACCTGCACAAAACATTCTGTATCCCTCACGGTGGCGGTGGTCCAGGTATGGGCCCTATCGGTGTTAAAGCACACTTGGCTCCATTTGTAGCGAACCACCCAGTACAACAGATCGAAGGTCCTAAAGCTGAGAACGGCGCAGTATCTGCTGCACCATGGGGTAGCGCATCTATCCTACCGATCTCTTGGGTTTACATCGCACTTATGGGCGGCACAGGCCTTCGCGCTGCAACAGAGAACGCTATCCTAAACGCTAACTACCTAGCGAAGAAGCTAGGCGAAGACTTCCCAGTTCTTTACTCTGGTCGTAACGGCCGTGTTGCACACGAGTGCATCATCGACATGCGTCCACTTAAAGAAGCGTCTGGCATCACAGAAGAAGATGTTGCTAAGCGTTTGATGGACTTTGGCTTCCACGCGCCAACCATGTCCTTCCCTGTGGCAGGCACATTGATGATCGAGCCAACCGAATCTGAATCTAAAGCTGAGCTAGATCGCTTTATCGAAGCGATGAGCACAATCCGCGAAGAGATTCGTCAGGTTGAAGCAAACGAGATCGACGGCGAGAACAACCCACTACGTAATGCGCCGCACACCATGGCAGACATTATCGATTCTGAGTGGAACCGCCCTTACTCACTTGAAACAGCAGCCTTCCCTGCTGATCACCTGAAAGACAGCAAGATCTGGCCAACAGTAAACCGTATCGATAACGTATACGGCGACCGTAACCTGTTCTGTTCTTGTATTCCGGTTGAAGATTACGCTGAGTAATTCCGAATTACTTATCTGATCTAATAAAATAGGCCACTAACTTAGTGGCCTATTTTTTTTGTCTCACTTCACCATTACTTCAATACTAGTTAACTAGTAAGTCAGTGCATAGACATAATGGATCAGCTCGATGCACTGAATATCGAATTAATTACAACAATTACGTCTCTCTAAAAGCTCTATTTAAGCTTTGCGTAAACGGCTCAAGTAAATAATCCATTGGCGTGCGAGACTCAATCAAGATCATCACCTCTGCCTGCATCCCTGGATATAAGGATTTCCCATTGAGAGCCTCATTTACATCATCAACAATAACAGTCGCTTTGTAGAACGCCTCACCTGTACGATCATCTGTAAATCTATCAGCAGACACTTTTATAACCTTAGCCTGTGCTGGCTGATGATTTCTGCTATTAAAAGCGGTAAACCTAACGTGTGCAGGTAATCCGGGGCGAACAACATCGATATCCTTCGGATTAATTCGCGCGTCTACAACCAATTGTTCGCCGGAAGGTACAATACCTAACACTTCAGCCCCTGGAGCAACCACGCCTGTTTCGGTATGAATCTGTAAACCAACAATGGTTCCTGCTATAGGAGCTCTAATCTTGGTTCTGTCTAAAACATCCTTTGCAGCACGAAGCTTATCTTCCAAATCAAATAACTCTGTTTGTACAGTTCGAAGCTGCTCAACCACTTCATTTAGGTGTTCTGCATTTAAGGTACTAATTCTTAGCTCAGTTTCACCGATTCCTTTTTCCGTGCGAACGATTGCAGCTAAGTTTTTACTTCGCTCTCCTCTAACTCTGGCGGCATCCTTTTTTATAGCCAACAAACGCGACTTGCCCATAGACATCCCTTTTTGCTCTAGATAGTCATAAGCATCGATTTCCTCCTTTGCCAACAAGAGTTGCTCATATTGAGAGTGAACAGCGTTTTTGAGTCCCTTAATCTCTTCCTTAGATTGAGCAATGCGTTGCGCAAGAATCCCTTTTTTCTGTTCCAGTGATGCTCTGCGCGAGGAGAATATATTGGTTTGCGCCGTAAGGATTGCCTTAATATTTTTGTTGCCAGAGTTAATCAGGCTTTCTGGATACTTAACTTCTGATAAATCATCTCTTTCAGCTACCAGCCTTGACTGTAAGGCTATAGATGACCAATACCTATCCTCAATCAAAGACAAACTTGCT
Organism: Neptuniibacter sp. QD48_11; assembly: GCF_047778095.1. Taxonomy (GTDB): domain Bacteria; phylum Pseudomonadota; class Gammaproteobacteria; order Pseudomonadales; family Balneatricaceae; genus Neptuniibacter. Next base: position 1,166,972 of record NZ_CP180551.1, on the reverse strand, counting down.
TGTGCTTGCGTATCATCAAGGCTCACCAGTATCTGTCCCGTTCTAACCTGATCTCCATCTTTAACTAAGATCTTTTTTACAATTCCCCCTTCTAGGTGCTGCACTATTTTTTGTTTGCCCTCTGATCCCACCTCACCTGTTGCAATAGCTGCACTGTCTAATGGAGAAAGTATTGACCAACCTAAAAACAAACCGAAAAAGGTAACAACAACGCAAAAACCTGCCACTGTATATTTCGATATTAATGAAGAAAGCTCTTTATCCATCACCGTCTCCCTACTTTTTAATCGTGTATGAAATAGCAGTTTTTGCAGACTTACCGATAGGAACAGCATTATTTCTTGGTGTACTTACACTAGCCGGTTGCACTTTCAATACTTCATCTCGTGGGCCAAAATTGGCAACCATTCCCTCTTGCATAAGCAATACAAGATCAGCATGTTCCAATACGGAAGGCCTGTGAGAAATCACTACAGTGGTAATATTCTTCTCTTTAACGGCTTTCAGAGCATTCATTAGCGCGCCTTCACCCTGCTGATCCAAGCTGGAATTGGGTTCGTCCAGTACAAGTAACTTAGGCTCCCCATATAAAGCTCTGGCTAAACCTATACGCTGTCTCTGCCCGCCAGACAATGACATACCATGACTGCCGATCTGGGTATCATATCCTTGCGGAAGGCGCATGATCATTTCATGCACCCCTGCCATTTTGGAGGCATTTATTATCTGATCAGTAACGCCATTGGCCATTCTGGCAATATTTTCTTTCACTGTACCTGCAAACAGCTCAACGTCCTGAGGTAGGTACCCTATATGTTTGCCTCTATCATCAGAGTGCCACATGGACATATCCATACCATCTAAACGAGCAAAGCCAGAATTGGGTTTCAGATTGCCTAATAAAAGTCGTACAAGTGTTGTTTTGCCTGAGCCAGAAGGCCCCATGATTGCCAATAGCTGTCCGGGGCCAACCCTGAAGCTAATTCCTTTCAAATATGCCTGTTGAGAACCTGGAAATGCGTAACTTAGTCCCTCAATAGATAGTTTGCCTTCAGGGTTAGGCAATTCCATTTGATCGTCATAAGCAGGGGTAGCTAGAAGTTGTTGTTTTACCCGAATGTAGGCGTCCCAAGCTGAAGTAGCAGAACGCCATGAATTAATAGATTGTTCAACAGGCTGTAATGCTCGGCCCACAAGAATAGACGCAGCAATAATAGCCCCAGCAGAAATTTCACCATTTATAGCAAGTAACGCTCCCATACCCAGAATCGCGACTTGCAGCCCCAAACGAATAAAACGACTTACAGCTCCTAACCAACCGGTAAACCCCAGAGCGCGCTGCTGACTATTAGAAGATTCATCATTCATTTTTTGCCATGAAGAGACTATTTGAGGGACCATTCCCATCGCTTCAACAACGTCTGCATTTCTTGATACTGAATCTGAAAAACCATACGCTCGTGCGACTAAAGCATTCGAGTTCTGCTGATATTTTCGGGTCAGTAACTCATTAACTACGGCAATCATAAAAATAAATAGCGCCCCTCCTAGAGCAAGGAGTCCCAAAATGGGATGTAACAAATAGAGCACTAATAGATACAAAGGCATCCAAGGAACATCCATTAACGAGAACATCGAGTTTCCAGTAATGAAACTCCTCACTGTTCCCATATCTCTCAATCCCTGACCTGATAATTCAGATTTAGTTTGTAAACTTATTTTTACTACTGAAGGTAATAACAAGCTTGAAACTTTTTTATCCATCCAAAGGCCTGTTTTAACTGCTATAGCAGAACGAATTGCCTCAAGCAGGCAGAGACACAAAATTGCTGAGATAACAATGATTGTAAGGAAAAAAAGCGTATCCAGACTACGACTACTCAAAACGCGATCGTATACCTGAAGCATGTAAAGGGGGGATGCCAATAAAAGCAAATTGATAAAAAAACTCAGAACCAAAGAGAAAATAATTGCCTTTCGTACTGATAAAATTATTTTTAACACTGGATGGTTCATCCTAAACACACTCATTATTACCAACTAGATGGTTTGCTATTTTTTAAGTAACTAGAGCCGCTGATATCTCAAGCGGCCCTAAATTACTTTAATCAAGCAACAAAAATATCATAAGAGAACAGCCCATCACCTCCGTCACTGCCACTAGCATAGTTAGTAACAATTACCGTATATTCACCATCAGCAGCTAGAGTAAAGGTTTCATGTGGATCACCATATGGACCGGGGCTATAGATTTCATCATCAGAGAAATTCACAACGCCTGGATCAGAATAGTCAATACCTGCGTTAGAGCCACCAGAGAAATATGTAGATGGGTCCTCAATTGTTCCCTCTACAATCCAAAACGCTGGATCATAATTCAGTTCAGTACGTTCAACAGTGATCGTTATTGTGTCACCAGCATCCCCACTGACCTGCCAATAATCGCTTGTTGTTGGACTTGGGTCATACCAATAACCACTACTTGATACAAAACCACTCCCTGATTCACCCGCATTCAATGATCCTTCATAATGATCAGGCAGGCCGAAACTCACATCGATATTATCAATACTTGATGTTGAAGATGTTTCAAAAGTAGCCCAAGTAATACCTGTCAGATTCACTTCTACATCGGTTCCTGTTAAACCACCTGAACTCCAACTTCCATTATCTGTGACAATTGAAAAACCACTGTTATAAATGATATCTAGAGACAACAGATCAAATGTCTCACCTCCAGCAGTCATCGTAATGTCGTTGTCTCCAGCATTATATCCACCATCGTGCCAAGACAAGACTCCAGTACCATCTACATGATTTCCTGTGGCGGTAAAGCTAAACCCAGCTTCGTCATAACTAAATGGAACACCATTGTTATAATCTTCAAAACCTATTAAAGAATCGAATGTTATAGTTGCATCACTTGGGGCCGTATCAGTTACACCTAAAACTTCAATGCTTAAAGTTGCTGTAGCTGCCCCACCATTCCCATCTACGACTTCATAAACAACACTTGTAGTGAAGCTTTCTCCATCATTTAGAGCCTGAAAATCCTCACTCGGGTCAAAGGTAAAAGAACCATCAGCCAACAATGTAAAAGTACCGCCATTATCACCCGCTACATCAGTTTGAGGCGTAACTGTCAGAATGTCAGATGCATCTACATCTGAATCGTTGATTAGAACATTTCCAGATACAACTGTGTCCTCGTCGGTAGTGGCTAAATCATCCATCGCTACAGGCATGTCATTCACACCGTTAACCAACACACTCAAAATTGCCGTAGATGTTCCCCCATTACCATCGGAGATATCATACGATATGCTACTTGTCAGGCTTTCACCTAAAGCCAATGTCTGAAAATCAGAACTAGGATCAAAAGTAAAAGAACCATCAGCCAACAGTGTAAAAGTACCACCGTTATCACCCGCCACATCTGTTTGTGGAGTAACTGTCAGGGTGTCTGACGCATCTACATCTGAATCATTGGTTAAAACATTGCCAAAAACAGATGTATCCTCATCAGTTGTTGCAGCATCATCTGCAGCCACAGGCGCATCATTTACGCCATCAACCGTTAAGGTTAACGTACCTGTCACAACACTGCCGTTGCCATCAGTTACGGTATAAATAACGGAATCCGTAGCACTTTCACCTATAGCCAGATATTCGAATCCACCATTAGGATCGTAGTTAATAGAACCATCAAGATTCAGGGTAAACAGCCCCGAAGAGCCGGAAGTATCTAAACCGGTTACAGAAAGAGTATCGCCATCTAGATCTAGGTCGTTTGACAGAACATCAATATTTAATAGCGATGTATCTTCATCAGTAGAAGCTGCATCATCTACGGCAAGAACCGCATTGTTGCGGCCATCTAGATAGAAGGTGTAGTTAGTGAACTGAATCGCTTCGATATTTCGCAGAATATCAGTGCCATCATCTCCGGCATCAAGAATAATGGTATTACCTTTGCCGTCGGATAGTTCTAATACGCCATCGTCATTAACGTAAACCTGAACTTCACCATCGTAGTAAGCGATGTCAAAACCATCACCACCATTGATATAGTCGTCGCCAGCACCACCTTCTATGAGGTCATCGCCATCACCAGCATTAACTTTATCGTCCCCATCGCCAGCAAGAAGAACATCGCCTTCATCGCCGCCATTTATCTTATCATCCGAAGTTGTGCCTTCGATTAGGTCTGAATCATCAGTCCCTGTTAGTACTTGATCACTCATCATTAACTCCCAATTTTTATCCATATTTAGGTCATTAATGAGGCACTGGGGTAACCAGATCTTTAGGATGGATGTATTAAATCCAAGGGAACTTCTACTGCACATCCATGTCCTAGGCTCGGCCTCAAGCCAAATCGCAAATTAGCATATACTGATTTAATTGATGCTACACTCTAGTTGAATACAAAAAAATGTAGACTTAACAAAACCACATATAACTAATTGTTTTTAAAAATAAATATTTACTATCAAAACAGTTATATTATTTTTTTTAATATTCAAACGAAAAACGTAATAAACTTTTCATGTTTAAATAACAATGTCCTCACCTAACTTAACATTCACTCATTCCCTGAAAACCTCATAGGGAAAGCAAGTCTTAAAAGCAATCACTTAAATAAAGATAAAAACTCTAAGCCCTTCTTTCCAAAGCTATTCCTATAGCTACTGTGAAGTGAATTATTGGATAGGAATTCGAAAAAAGCCTCCCCCCAATTGAGTGGAATATTAAAACAAGTGTTTTAAGCAGTTTTTTTTCAGCTAAATAGCAAAAACGTAAAACGTCTAAGAAACCAGATAGTGTCTATAGTTTCATTGAAATAATGAATAAACACTCAATAGAAAAGGTAGGAACAAAGGAACTTTGTAATGGACTACCTCAAATTTAATGAACTCATAGAGTCCATCTACCAATCAGCAATTGATCCCGAATCTTGGGAAGAAACCCTGCTTCTGCTTAATAAGTACTTTAACTCTAATGCCACCGGAATATTTGTGAGTAACAACAACGCCCTAATGTCCACCCAGATACCATTTTTAGGTGTGAGCGAGGAAGCACTTTCAAGTTATAACAAAGACTATGCTCTCTTAAACCCAACCTTTGCTGAACTTGAAGACCTTCTACCTGGACATTTTTTTTCTGAACAGCTATTCAATCAGTTGAATCAGGATAGCGACTACTATCACAATACCGCCTTCTACAACGAATGGATGAAACCGCAAAACTTTGATCACACTTCAGGCGGAGTATTGATAGCAGAAAAAAACAATCTGGTTTGCTTTACCCAGATGCGATCCTTCGAACAGGGCAAATATAGCGATCAAGAAATACTGTTACAGAAGACCCTAAGCCGTCATATATGCCGTGCATTAGAAATGTCTTCTATGTTTCAAAAGCTCGAATATAAGTCTAGTTGTAGTAACTTACTGATAAAAAACATAGGGCTTGGTGTTGCGATCATCTCGAAACAGGGAGACTTAATTGAGATGAATGAAACCGCTAGAGATAGTTTTGATCGGTGCAAAAGTTTATTTATCCATAATGGCCGAATAACTGCCAAACTAGCAGAAGATCGAGACAAGCTTTGTAAATCATTAGAACAAATTCAATTACTTAGAGTTAGTAATAAAGAATTACCTGTTAATTTAAAATTAACTGATGCAAATAATTTTTTTATTAACCTTCTCCCTCTACCAATACAAGAACTTCCTCTATTTAATGATGCAGCAGCAATTGTGATCATCAAGAACAGTACAGCACCAACTCCAATTAAATTAACTCACCTTACCTCTTCATATTCCCTTACTAATAGTGAAGCCAGACTCGCTCAACAGTTAGCAGAAGGAACCGAACTAAAAAATGCAGCAAGAATCATAGGAGTCTCATATGAAACTGCACGGTGGTATTTAAAATCGATATTTGAGAAAACAGATACCCATCGTCAAACGGAACTGGTACTAAAACTAAATTCTGACCCTGTAGGAAAAGTTTAAGTTTAGATCTATTACCCCCTCAGTATTTGGTAATGATTTATGCAAGCGAATCTTACATTTACCCGCATAACAAACATGGATATATCTAAAGCTGATTTGATAAATACTCCACCAGCATCCGTACCTTAGGGGAAAGATGGCGGTTATGAGGATACAAAGCCCAGATACCTTCAGGCTCAGGTTGGTAGGTCTCAAGCAGAGGCACTAACCTTCCTTGCTCAATATGTTCTTTCACGTAGTAATCTGGCAGTTGTACGATTCCTAGCCCTTTTATTGCGGCATCTAATAGCGCTAAGCCGCTATTGCAGCGGAAGCTGCCTTTTATCCGTACTTCCCTCTCTTGGCCTGCATCCAATAAGCGCCAGTAATCCAAAGTGCCTTGTAGGCAGTTATGTTGTTCTAACTCCGAGATAGAATCGGGTCGGCCATGGGCGTTGAGATAGTCCTTTGAAGCGCAGATAAACTGTTGTCTGGCACCTAGCCTTTTGGCGATCATGCTGGAGTCTGCCAATTTGCCTAAGCGAATGGCGAGGTCATAACCCTCTTCCACCAGCGCTACTTTTTGGTTGGTTAAGTGACATTCCACTTCGAGCTCTAGGTACTGCAACATAAAGTCGTTTAGCAGTGGGATGATTTTGGTTTCACCAAAGGTGGTTGGGGCTGTGAGTTTTAGTTTGCCCTGTGGGCGACTTTGTAGCTGGCTAAGCGCTCTTTCTGCTTCATCTAAACCATCGAGTAGTTGGCGGCAGTGTTGATAGTAGATCTTGCCCTCTTCCGTAACCGATACCCTGCGGGTTGTGCGATAGAACAGTTTTGTCGCGAGGCGTTTTTCTAAGGCGCTGATCTGCCTACTCACTTGTGCAGTAGAGATACCTAAGCGCTGCGAAGCTGCGGTGAAGCTTTCTGTTTCTGCTACAGCGACAAATTCTGTTACTCCCTCCCAGCCAAACATTATTACAACCTCGTAAAAGTATTTTCATATTTAGCTAGATTATAGCGTTTTATGAAAAAACTATAATGTTTAGCACATTGATCCTTATTGATTAAAAACGCTGTCCTAAATAAAGAGTAGAGCCATGATTAAATCAAAAGCAGCTATCGCTTGGGGGCCTAATCAGCCACTATCCATTGAAGAAGTCGACGTAATGCCACCACAAAAAGGTGAAGTGCTTATCAAGATTGTGGCGACAGGTGTTTGCCATACCGATGCCTTCACCCTTTCTGGTGAAGACCCAGAAGGCATCTTCCCTGCCATTTTAGGTCACGAAGGCGGCGGGATTGTTGAAGCCGTAGGCGAAGGCGTTACCAGTGTCGAAGTGGGTGATCATGTGATCCCTCTGTACACACCAGAGTGCGGCGAGTGTAAGTTTTGCAAATCTGGCAAAACTAACCTTTGTCAGAAAATTAGAGAAACGCAGGGCAAAGGCTTAATGCCAGATGGCACCACCCGTTTTTATAAAGATGGTCAGCCGATCTATCACTATATGGGTTGCTCTACCTTCTCTGAATACACGGTGTTACCTGAGATCTCACTGGCTAAAGTAAATAAAGACGCGCCGCTTGAAGAGGTTTGCCTATTAGGCTGTGGCGTGACGACCGGTATGGGCGCGGTAATGAATACCGCTAAGGTAGAGGAAGGCGCAACCGTTGCCATCTTTGGTTTGGGCGGCATCGGCTTATCCGCGGTGATTGGCGCAACGATGGCGAAAGCGAGCCGCATCATAGCCATTGATATTAACGAAAGTAAGTTTGATCTGGCTAAACAGCTAGGCGCTACCGAATGCATTAACCCTAAAAACTACGACAAACCGATTCAGGATGTCATCATTGAATTAACCGATGGCGGTGTGGATTACTCGTTCGAGTGTATTGGTAATGTCGATGTGATGCGCTCTGCCCTTGAGTGCTGCCACAAAGGCTGGGGCGAGTCGGTGATTATCGGTGTTGCCGGTGCAGGTCAGGAGATCTCTACCCGTCCATTCCAGTTGGTAACTGGACGCGTATGGCGCGGTACTGCCTTTGGTGGCGTTAAAGGCCGCTCTGAGCTGCCTGATTATGTGGAACGCTACTTACAAGGTGAGTTTAAGCTGTCTGACTTTATCACCCACACGATGGGGCTAGAGGACATTAACAAAGCGTTCGACTTGATGCACGAAGGTGAAAGTATTCGCAGCGTTATTCACTTCGATAAGTAATTGTCTTAAGTAACCCTAACCGAAATCCGCCCTGAATCTATTCAGGGTGGATGTGAGTAAATTCAATGCAGATTGAAAATTTAGCTCAATTTAAAAGCTTTGGTGGTTGGCAGAAGCAGTATCAGCATGACTCCACCAGCTTAAACTGCAGTATGCGCTTCTCTATTTTTCTTCCGCCACAAACACTAGCAGGAGAGAAAGTACCAGTACTGTATTGGCTATCTGGCCTTACCTGTACCGATGAGAACTTTATTCAGAAAGCCGGTGCTCAGCGTATTGCTGCGGAGTTAGGTATCGCCATTGTTACACCCGATACTAGCCCTCGCGGCGAAGGTGTTGCGGACGATCCCGGATATGACCTAGGCATGGGCGCAGGCTTTTATGTCAACGCCACTCAAGCGCCATGGCAGCAGCACTATCAGATGTACGATTACATTGTGACTGAGCTACCGGCCCTGATTGAAGCGAACTTCCCTGTTACTGAGCAACGGGCGATTTCCGGCCACTCCATGGGTGGACACGGCGCGTTGATGATCGCTCTGCGCAATCCACAGCGTTTCTCATCTGTCAGTGCATTTAGCCCGATTACTAATCCAATCAACTGCCCTTGGGGGCAGAAGGCGTTTAGTGCTTATCTTGGTGATGATGCAGAAGTTTGTAAAGAATACGATAGCTGTGAGCTGTTTAAGCACGCTAATAACTTTATGCCGACACTGATTGATCAGGGTAAGAAGGATCAATTTTTGGATGAGCAGTTAAAACCTGAAGCGCTTTTAGCTGCAGCTGGGGATAATCCTGTGGAGTTGCGTTTACACGATGGCTACGACCATAGCTATTACTTTATCGCCAGTTTTATTGAGGAGCATCTGCGCTTTCATAAGCAGCATTTCACAGGCTAACTTTCACTTTGATCAGGTATTGATTAGGCATAAGCACTCTTGTGCCTAATCACTTTTGTTACTTAAACGGCTTTTTGGCTTAACGGCTATTTCTCTAGACTGCTATGAAGAATGCCGATCCAAACACTTGTTGAAAGAAAACCGGTAGTCCAGCTTTGCCATTTAGGGGATAGACCCTTTAACTGCATCTGGCCCAAGTTCATCCCTTTATCTTGCATCGCTTGAACTTCGGCCAACGTGCCTTCCAGCATCAATTTAAAAGTCTGCAATTCAGCTTTATTTGATACAGGGCCGTGACCTGGGATAACAATGGTTTTGTCATCAATAAGTTTGATTACTTGACCAACATTCTCAGCCATGCGGGCAACATTACCGCCATTCTGGATATCTACGAACGGGAAAAAGCCATTGAAATAAAGATCACCCATATGGACGGCATTGGCCTTTTTGAAGAATACGACAGAATCGCCATCGGTATGGCCACCAGCTAGATGAAGTAACTCGACCTCTTCATCATTAATGTAGAGCGTCAGTGCTTGTTGATAGGTGATGGATGGCAGCGCATGTTCGGGATAAGGCTCCGTTTTCATATTGAAGAGCTTAACCTCTTGAGAGGTAAGCAACCGCTCACGAACATTATCATGCGCGACGATCGTCGCGTGATGACCAAAGTGATGATTACCCTCTGTGTGATCGCCGTGCCAATGGGTATTGATAATGTAAGTCAGCTTATCTTCGCCACCAAACTTTTGCAGGATCTTCTGTAACGCTGGTGACATCGAACGGTAATCATCATCGATCATCAACAAGCCTTGATCACCCGTTAATAATCCAATATTGCCGCCCTTCCCCTTCAACATCGAAATGTTATCGGTCAATGTCTGCACTTTATACTTAGGAGATTGTTGGTGGTGATTTTCAGCACTAACAGGCATCGCAATGCTCATAGTAAGCGCAAAAGCTGTAACAAGACACTTAACCGACATTAGCCTTTCCTTATGTAACATTACGATCCAATTTGGATTCCGTACTGGAAACTAACTATAGCTCATTAATGATAACGATACTCAATAATAGATCAAAATATTGATCTATTATTGATCTAGTCCCGACTAAACCAACCGCTTCGTACTTGGTTTGAGTGGTAACTCCAAGCCACAAAACGAGTAAGTTTTTGCCCTTGATACATCTCTATAGTGATTACTTTTTTAGCTTTTACATTTTTTAAAGCTTGGTAAACCATGGGCAGGTTATCTTTTTTGGATATCAAGCAGGTAAACCAAAGTGACTGCTCAGCAAACTCAGCACTCTCCTTGATCATCTGTTTAACAAAAGCGATCTCTCCGCCTTTGCACCAAAGTTCTGCGCCTTGACCGGCAAAGTTTAGTACTTGGTCATTACCGGAAGATATCTGCTTACCACGATTTAAATTTCTAATCTTCCGTTTAGTCCCTGCTGTCGCCTCTTGAAGCGATGCATGGAACGGCGGATTGCACATAGTAAAGGCAAAGCGATCAGACGGTTTAATGATCTGCTGAAAGACCTGCTGAGAAGATGGTTGTAGTCGACACTTAAGCTTCCCTTTCAAAACCGAATTGGCTTTGACGATCTGTTCCGCGCAAGCAATAGATACAGGATCAATATCACTACCGACAAACTTCCAACCGTAACTCTGACTGCCAATCAGAGGATAGATACAGTTAGCCCCCGTACCTACATCTAAACCCTGAACTTGAGCACCTACCGGCACTTTGCCGCCGTTAGATTCCGCCAAAAGATCGGCAATATAGTGAAGATAATCAGCGCGACCTGGTATCGGCGGACAGAGATAACCTTCAGGGAAATCCCAAAACTGAATATTGTAATCAGTGCTTAATAACGCCTGATTGAGCAGCTTTACCGCTTTAGGTTCAGCAAAGCGAATAGAGGTTTCACCTCGTGGCGTTTCATAGGTGTATTCAGCTAACTCAGGAAATGCTTTAACCAAGCGAGGTATATCATAGGGTGCAGCATGCGGATTGCGCGGATGCAGACCCGATTTTCGATTGCTCTTTTGAGAAGGCGTTTTAGAAGACGAATTATTAGCTCTAGCCACAACGATGCCAGTAGAAGGTGAAAAGCAGGATTGTAACAAGATTATTGAGTTACTGGTTAAACAACGAAAATAAAAGAAAGCCAACCCTTACCTTTCACAGACCCCGACGTATGTTCCCGGTAAGGACTGGCATCTTTCCAGCGAAAAGAGATCCTCTCTATAAATTGGATACCATGCGAACACGATATTCGTTAGCGACAATGCGCCATTGTGGGACCTCATCCATAACACCCACTTGATCTAGGTACCGTAGCGATAAGCTACTCGCCAGATCACATTCTCCTGCCACATCAACTGATGGAAGCATGGCATCCGCAACATGTACTGCAGTTAACGGACTAAATTCTGTTGACGAAGATAGATGAGGGACATGGTGTAACATGACTGCCTCAACAACCTGCGGTGGTAGATTCCATAGTGCCAATAAGGCTGCTGCCACTTCACCATGGAAGAATCCAAATGCCGCTTTTTCAACTAAATAAATTGGCTTTTGTTTTTTAACGGCATAGTTAATCAATTTTTTATACTGTGCCGGATCATGAGCAGCCATAATCATGACACCCAAATCGTGTAACAAGCCGGCCAAGAATGCTTGGTCCTGCACTGCCTTGCTCGCGCCTGCTCTTCTAGATAACGCTTGTGCTAAACGTGCAACCAATAAAGAACGCTGGCCCATTTGCTCAAAGGAGAACTGATTCCAATCATCTCCCGGCTTAAATTGCTTATTCAACTGGCTACTCAAAGCCATACTTCTAAGGTTTCTTACCCCCAGTAAAGAGATCGCCTCTCGAAGATCAGAAATTTGGCGATTGAAACCAAAGAAAGCCGAATTAACCTGTTTCATGATCTGCGCAACAACCGATGGGTCCTGCTCAATAATCTCACTAATCTGAGTTAGATCAGCAACATCTGAGTTAACCGCTTCAGTCAGTTGGCGATACATACTGGGTGGAGATGGTAAACAACCCACTGTAGATACATACGCCTGCAACGAGGAACGATTAAGCAATTTCACCAACTTAACCTGATATTCCAACTCCTCTCCAACCTGTTTGATCGAAACGTTGTTTGGGTAAATTCGATGGGCAATTTCAGCAGCTTTTGCTTTATGTCCTGCATTCCAAAACTCAGCTCCTAGAAACACTCTAACAGCCTGAGGCTGAATGCGAGCTAACTTAGCCATCAATTCTATATCGACTACTGCACGCATAGAGCAAGGCAGGATAACCGCATCAAATGTGTTTTGTTCTAATTGGTCGATTAAGCTTTGTTTAGAATCTAAACGAATAAACGCCCAATTAAATTCAGATCCCTCTATCTCACGACTCCAGCCCGCTAAGCTGCCCTGTTCGTCCAGCATCGCGATTTTAAATTTCTGTGAAGAGCCTTTATTGATAGTGCTCATAACGTTTACCTGCACATTTTTCGATTAATCATTACTGCTGTTACCAATCACTGTCGCTCTATATGCCTCAGTAACTGTAGATACCTTAATCCTAGTGCCAATTAACCTTATTAAAAGCGCGTTTTTAGTAAAATTTTATCTATTTTGTATATAAATTTTTGAACATTGTTTTAAAAACACCTTATACCCCTGCAAATCCTTGGTTTACTGGGTATTTAGGTGTTTTTAGTAAAATTTTATCTAGTTTTTAATGAGAAACTTTCACATTAAAAAACAATAAAAAGATAGATTTTTTGATGATAAGGAGGGAATCAGGGGAGATATTACCTCCCGTACGAGAGATGATTTTTAAGATCTTTCTAGCTAATCGTGACTCTGTTTCGACCAGCTTCTTTAGATTTATATAACATTTTATCTGCGGTGTTTAACAGCGCATCTGGGCTGTCTCCCATCTTGTACTCTGCTACACCAAAGCTAACCGTAATATCAATCTGATTTGGGAATATATGATCCTGCACTAACAATCGAAGCTTATTAGCTAACTTCTCGGCCCCGCTGATATCCATTTCAGGTGTCACTAACATAAACTCTTCGCCACCCCAGCGGCCAAGGATATCTGATTCTCGAATATTAGTTCTCACCAAGTTACTAATCTCTATAAGCACTTTATCCCCTATCTGGTGACCACAGTTGTCATTCACTGCTTTAAAGTGGTCAATATCAAACAGCATAACGCAGAAACTACCACCATAGCGCTCGGCTCGGGCGACTTCAGCCTTGATCACAGCATCGGTCTTTAATCGATTAAATAAGCCAGTTAAGTGGTCAGTCTGACTAATACGCTCTAGCTGTTTATTCTTCTCCTTAAGAATCTTGTTAAATTGCCTGATACTTCGAAATCGAACAACAAAGATCATGGATATTAGGAAAAAGACCACCAGCAGTTGCCACAACAAAGTTTGATCGACTTTATTTTGTACCGTCACGCTATACCAACGCTGTAAAATTTGATTGGTCTTTTGTGGAGGTAAATTATCTACCGCTTTAGAAAATATACTGAGTAAAAGCTCATCATCTTTTCTAACCCCAACCCTCAAAACACTTTTGTATTCAGTGAAGCCAGCCACTTTTACGTTAGTCGTCGCAACTTCTTGGATATCCCGCAACATACTAATTTGCGTACCGATGGACGCATAAGCCTTTCCAGATGATACGAGCTTAATCGCCTCTTTTTGGTTTTTTGTGTAGACCACTTGAATCAGAGGATAATCTCGGCGGATAAGCTCTTCATAAATGTAATTTTTTGGCATTGCCAGCACTTTGCCTTGCAACGCAGACAAGCCATCGATAAAAAGCACATCCGAGCGACTTACCAACGCAACAGCAGCCGTCACATAAGGTGCAGTAAAATTGAGATAAGCACTACGCTCTGGGCTTTCGTTCAACATCGATAAGATATCGCACTCTCTAGCCTTAGCTTTGTGCAAAGATTCACTCCAGCTTTTAGTCGGTACTAGCTGAATAGGAATCCCCATCATCTTCGAATACTCTGCCATAAAATCAGCAGACAACCCCACATGTTTACCTTGAGCGTTTATAGCCTCAAAGGGTAACCAATCGGGATCAATACACATCGTGATCTGTTGTTTAGAAGCGAGGTATTCCCTCTCTTTGTCGGTAAATAATAGCTGCTCTACGGCTAGAAGATGGCTGCTAAATAGGAAGAAAAGGAGGAACTGGATTACCCTCATATTATCCCTCATTGCCTTTGAATAAAGGTTCAGATGGGCGTGTCCAGATATAACAGAGAGCGAAGATAATTGTGGCTACAACAATCAATTTTAAGCCGTAGTGAAAGGTTTTAAAAATCAGCGGATAGCTAACCATAGCAAGCATCATAACTGTTGCTAACCATTTAGCCTTTAACGGAATTACTCCGTCCGTTTCCCAGTCTTGGATTATTTTGCCGAATAGCTTGTTTTGCAGCAGCGCCTGATGAAGCCTTTCGGAGCTTCGCGAAAAGCAAAAAGCCGCTACTAAAAGGAATGGCGTTGTTGGTAGTAAAGGTAAAATAACCCCGATCAAACCGAGAAGCACACAGATAAATCCGGCGATCAAATATAGGGTACGTACAATCGTTTTTCTCAACAGATACTCCCTGTACCAAGCCACCTAGAAAGAATATATCAATACAGCAGTACGTATGTCGTGGACATGTAACTATAAGATAGCAGGAATTTAGTAATTACGGTTAGATTACATGAACAATTGCTTGTGAGAAAATGCTCTCAAAATAACTAAATCCCTTTAGTTTCCAGTTAAGGTAAAAGAATAAGCGATCTTGATGTGATGTTATCTACCTTAAGGCCCCAGTTTCTCAGCTCATGACGACTTAAAATCATCTTTCCCTGACTCTGAAAATGAATTGGGATCTGATGGCTATCTTTAGGTAACACCAGTAATTGCTTAGCCAAATTTGCCGCATCTTGGCCCATTAAAATGCCACTAACCACCATCCCGGCCATGACCCTTCCTTTTCCTATCGCTTGTTCATGAGCTGTTATGGTCATCACAGGCGCGTTTGCCGAAACCCATCGGCTCAAATCATCAAAGCTAACGTACTCTCCATTCTCTTCATGCATCGCCGCATAGCCCGCAATCAAAATAAGATCATATCCTTGTTTCTTGCTCAGTTTAATGTGCTCTTTCCATTCAGCTGCATTGGAAACCCTCACAACATCAGCACGAATATTCTTAGCAATATTAAAATGTGATTTACCGCCTAAGTCATAATGATAAATTGCATTAGCTGTTAAGCTATCACCCAATAAAATGAGTACCTGGTGCAGTTTGAGACGTGTGGCACGAGCAAACTCAACGATTGAGCGCTTTATCATTGGACGCTCAACGACACCGGTAATGTTCTGAGAATTCAGAACCCAAGGATAATCACGACGAATATCCGAGTTAATGCCGCAAAAAACCACAGGTGTGGTTTTCGCTATCCGCTCACCAAGTAAACTAAAGCCATTATCATCACAGATAATGACTAAATCGGGCTTCTGTTCCTGAAACTCACTAAAGGCCCTCGCGGCACTGTATTTAAACATCCCTTTGGGTAAGCGTTTGGTATCCATGTGATGAATGAGTAGCTGATATTCATCACCTAATTCCTGTTTTACTCCTGCTGTTAGATCTTCTACCCACTTCATCTCTTGATGGTAACTGTGGATCAGCATTATTTTGGTTTCAGCCGCAGCCGTCCCTGCTGTCCCAAGTGTTACCAACAGCCAAAAAATCAAAGATACAACTTTTCGCATATCAACCCTGTATGCATTCAATAGGTTACTTATAAAATATAGATGATTATTTGAGATTAGGTGGGAAGGTAAGCGCTAAAAGCCCAAAGGAATCTTTTGGAAGGATAAAACGAATAGATGGAATCGTTACTGTACTCTCAGAACAAAGGGGATCTCACAAAACAAGAGCCTCCCCAATATTTAATATTACTTACCTTTGGCATTAAGAGCTTGCAGATTATGGCCCATCTTATAAAGCAGCATATCACGGTCGATCGGTTTTAAAATCACTTCATGCACACCCTGCTTCATTGCTTCTTGCGCATTTTGGGTATCACCCGGCTTGGCCAAAACCATAATGCGTGTGTGTGTCATTTCAGGATCATTTTTGATCTTATCGATCACAAATAATGCACTCATATCGGGAAGTGTTAAATCCAGTAAAACTATATCCGGCTTCCAACTCTGAAGCAGTTTGAGTGAGTGAGTCGCACATCCCGAAACCTGTGCCTTATAGCCACCTGAATCTAGTATTGCTTTAATCTGATCTCGTTGTTCACTCTCGTCCTCAAGCAACAAGATATTACTATCGTCAAACACAACGGTATCGCTAGTTTGCAGAGTCTCTTTTTGCTGTTTTGTGAGACTAGTTGAACGATCCACCTTCGCTTGAAGGCTCTGCTTAACAGAAGTTTGTTGCAACTCTACCTCACGCAGATGCTGCTCTTTATGCTGATCAAACAGACTCCGCATATCGGCATGATGATCTTCATGCAATCCTCCCTCTTCGATTACTTTCTCCTTCATCCTATCCATAGAGAAAGAAACCAGATGCATTAGCTTTTCATAACTTTCAGCATTGAGGTCAGAGATCTCTTCATTGCAGGAGATGATCTGGTCAAAATAGTCACATAAGCTTTCCACTGAGAAATCATTATGCTCTGAACTAGATTGCTCATGCAGGGCACGACGGATAAAGCGTAAGCGAAGTAGCAAATGATATGGGTCGTATAGTGGACGAACAATAAAGTAGTCGTCAAACACGTCCTTATTGCAGATGGAAAAGGCTTCTTTGAGATCTTCACGACTACAAAAGACAATCTTCTTGAAAAGGATTTTCTCAATGTTCTTCTTGGCGCTAATCAGATGGAGATAACAAATTTCATTTTCCTGAATCGTGTGTAACCCCATCAATAGAACATCTATCTTATGCTCTACGATCAGGGAAAGAGCATCCTCTTCATTGTGGGCAATATAGAAACGTGGAAAATGCCGTTTCACCATATTGCAAAGAGACTCTAATTCTTCTGATTGTTTAATTATCAGTAAGATTGAAAAACGATTCTCTGACGCCATTACTTCCCCACTTAACTTCATACTCAGGCGTGATTAAATTCACTTTACCTAAATTAAATTTAGGATACTTCTCCTAATATGAAAGTTACACCCTGACTTTCGATAACCAGTACCTGTTTATTATCTATCTCTCGTTCTTTCGCTAATTCAACTAACTCATAAAAAACATTTCGGTGAAGTAGACCTTTCATCCCAAAGCGAACATCAACGTAAGGAGACGGTTCAGAGGTCTCGCTACACTCTTCAACCCAAAGCGAACATTCTTTGCCGATAACAACTTTATCCCCAGTAGTACTTAAAAATTGGTACTCAGGTCCATTTTCGCCCTGTTCCACTTGGACTTCGGTCATCAGAAAGGGAGCATCCTCTACTTCGATCCCGACTTTCTCCACCGGCGTTTTTAAAAAATACTTACCCTCTTCTAACCAAAGCACTCTAGAGAACAGTTTAACCATTGCGGGACGACTTATAATTGTGCCTTGATAGAACCATTTACCGTCACGGGCGATACGCATATCGATATCACCGCAAAAATCTGGGTTCCATTTATCTAATGGCGGTATTCCCTCGCCTGATTTTTCAATCGCTTTACTTGCTTCAGATAGATCAAAACCTGGTTGGCTCAACTCACTACTCCCACCGTTTTTCTATAGCCTATTAAATTTGCTCAACTCTAACCAAAAAACTTTCATCTTATAACTTAAACACATGAATAATATTAATTGTTAGAATAGCCAGCAATTAAAGCTTAGAAAGAAATTGAAAAACTACAATGAAACAGGATTTAAGAACAAAATTTGCTGACGACCGCCGCGGAGTATATCTATTTGGTACTACACCTCCGAAAGATGGTACTGCAGAAGAGACCGCTCAAGGTATTGCGGATAAACTGCTAGAGCGTCTACAGCATGTCGATTTTGATGGTCTGATTGTTTATGACATTCAGGATGAAAGCAGCCGTATCGACAAACCTCGTCCGTTTCCATTTATGCGCACCCTAGATCCACGCGCATACTCTAAGCTAATCCGTGAAAAAGCAGATAAGCCGGTTATCACATACAAGAGTGTTTCTCAGCGTGATAAAGAAGCATTTATTGCTTGGCTAGATGAAGCATGGAACGAATACGGTGTTCGTGACACGGTGCTTGTTGGCAGCCCTTCTTCTGATGGCGATATCCAACTTAGCTTGAATGATGCTTACGCTGCGCTTGCTGAACACCCAGCAGAATTTCAGTTAGGCGGCGTAACTATTGCTGAGCGTCACGCTTCTAAACGCAATGAACATGAGCGCTTGGTCAGCAAAACAGAACAAGGCTGTGAATTCTTTATCTCGCAAGCCGTTTACGATGCCCAAGCAACTATCGATATGTTGAGCAGTTATGCGCGTAAATGCCGCGAAGATGGTGTTAAACCAAAGCGTGTTATTCTGACATTCACACCATGCGGTAGCACTAAGACGCTTGAATTTATGGAATGGTTAGGCATATCTGTACCAGAAGCTACTCGCTTCCGTATTATGGATGCCCATAGCCCACTGCAGGAATCTATTCGTATCTGCCGTAACAATTTAGAGCAGATTCTAGAAGCAGTGATGCCGCTTGGCATTCCTGTTGGTTTGAATATCGAAAGTTTGACCAACCGTAAAGAAGAGATCGACGCATCGATTCGTCTATTTAAGCTACTTAAATCGGTCGTAGATCTTAAGTTAGCAGAAGCGGATATTTGATCCGCTGCGACTATTAAGATAGAAAAAGTAAGATAGAAAAAGTAAGATAGAAAAAGGCCGCGATTAATCGCGGCCTTATCTTTTCAGCCCTTCACATAAGTGTTTTGTTTATTTTCAACAACATATGTGTTCGAGCGAGATCTTCTTGCACTTTGCGTTTATATTCTTGTGAATCGGAAGAAAGAGCAGACTTTTGCCGAAGCACAGTCCAATCCTCTAAGTCGTTATTATTTTTCAGTAATGCTTTAAATGCTTCGGGAAAATCAGATTCCTGAGCGATGCCAGAAATATCCACATCTCCCTTTAACAGAAAAACACTCTCACCCTCTTTACACTGAACACGAGATTCACTGAAATTAAAAAGATGGGATGCGTATTCTGGCGAAAAACACACCGGCATGTCTGCAGCCTTTACCCCTTGTGGAGCGAGCTGAAGTTGACCTTCAGGTTCATTTTTTACTGCAAGCACGTAGGTTGGTATTTTCATATCAAGCACTCCTTTCCTGTTTGAACAACAGTTTCTTCATCTATGAATCAACTCCCCCTGGTTCCATACCGGGGAACAGGTGCCGAAAAAGATAAGAACTATCATTTTTGACAGTAAGCAGTTTAGACACTGAACAATGCAACTTCGTGACAAAAGCAGATTTATTAATATATTTCACCTGCTTTCAGAAGACCTTTCGGCTAGGAATACGCTCGAACCCTCTTAAATAAAGCCCCTACAAAACATCATGAATAGCTGAATTAGACAATTAATATATTAAAGATTATTAAAATCACTAATAGTAGCGATTAGCAGGCATTGGTTGTTGCAAAACTGTTTCTTAATAGCAACGGATTGTTGCAAATTTCACACTTGCTCAGCTGAGTAAAAAACAGTATTTTTGACGGACCGTCATTTATAGGTAATAGAAATAATATGAGCCCCAAAGTTATTCACGAAGCCGATTTAGAAGCCCGTGAAGAAGAAATTATGCAAGCTGCTATACAGATCATCAGTGAATTAGGTGTAGCTGGGCTCACTATAGATAAAGTAGTAGCAAGGCTGCCTTACTCTAAAGGCACGGTATACAACCATTTTACCTGTAAAGAAGACCTATTAACCGGTCTATGTAACCGCTGTGTAAGACGACTAGGGGCGCTATTCGAACGCGCCTTTCAATATGACGGCAGTAGTCGCGAGAAGATGCTCGCCGTTGGGTATGGCTATATGCTCCATTCGCAGCTAAACCCTACAGAATTTATGTTGGTTCTTTCTGCTAAGACACCGTCAGTTCGGGAAAAATCAACCGAAAAGCGTCAAGAAGAACACCTTATTTTAGAAAACAAGTTATTGGGCGGCATGTTGGAGGTGATCTCTTCAGGCCTTGCGAGTGGTGATTTATCGTTACAGCCACACCTATGCCCTGCTCAAGTAGCTTTTTCTTTATGGTCTATGAGCTTCGGTACTATTGCCTTGCTTCATGAGACCCTTGATCGCTGTAACGTTAGAGCTGAAATGCAACTAGAAAGAGAGCTAGTTAATCACTCAAATATTTTACTGGATGGCCTAAATTGGAAGCCTTTTACCCAAGATCATCCGTGGCATGAGAGCATTCAGCGCTTTAAAACCGAACTTTTTGCAGAAGAAGTTAAACAGCTTCAGCAAAAGCAGTTGATGTGCAGTTCTTAAAAACTGCGATGAATTAAAAAACGCGGTGCTTGCACCGTTTTTTAAACCTTAGTTAATGACGTTTCGTCATTAAAAAAGAAATAACTAATATTGCTTAACCGCAATCAACCCCGCAAGGGCCCTTGGAGCAGGAAAATGAGAGATCGCCTTTTCCGATTCGTGTTGAACCACCCTATTTGGGTCGTTCTCTTCTCGATAATGTTCGTCGTTGGCGCAACTTACGGCGCTAAAAATCTGGTCTTCAAAAGCGACTATCGCGTGTTTTTCAGTGATGAGAATCCTCAACTGACAGCATTCGAAGCGATGCAGAAGATTTACAGCAAAAGTGACAATGTTGCTTTTGTTATATCACCTGAAAGTGGTGAAGTGTTTACTCCTAAAACCCTTGCGGCGATTCAAGAGCTGACGACTGAATCTTGGCAGGTACCCTACTCTACCCGCGTAGATTCGATTACCAACTATCAGCATACATGGTCTGAAGAAGACGATATGATCGTTGAAGATCTGGTATTAGACGCTGAAACGTTGACTGATGCGGATATGCCAAGGCTTAAAGAGATCGCTGTTAATGAACCGCTATTGGTAAACAAACTGATCTCTCCAGAGGCTCATGTCACGGTTGTAAACATCACCGTACAACTACCCGGCGTTGACCCAGTTGTTGAAGTACCTCAGGTAGTCAGTAAAGTTCGTGAAATGCGCGATGAATTTGTTCAAGCGAATCCAAACCTGAAAGTTCACCTTTCAGGCATGGTAATGATGAACAACAGCTTTGCTGAAGCATCTATTGAGGACAACGCGACGCTTGTGCCTTTGATGTTCTTAGTCGTCATCATCGGCATGGTACTTCTGTTACGCAATTTTAGCGGCACCTTAGCAACTGTTGTCGTGATCATCTTCTCTATTGCTGCAACCATGGGTTTAGCTGGCTGGACAGGCTTTTACCTAACAGGACCATCTGCAAGTACCCCAATTATGGTACTGACGTTAGCTGTAGCAGATTGCGTGCATATCCTAACAACAATGTTCTACGAGATGCGTCAGGGCGTTAAGAAAGAGAAAGCGATTCAGGACAGTCTACGGATTAACTTCCAGCCAATTTTCTTAACCAGTTTGACCACTGCAATCGGCTTTTTAAGCCTGAACTTCTCAGATTCCCCTCCATTCCGCGATCTGGGTAACATGGTCGCTGCAGGTGTAATGCTTGCCTTTATCTTCTCGGTAACAGTATTCCCTGCAATGCTGCGTTTACTGCCTGTCCACGTTAAACCGATGGAAGAAGGCAAAAATGACTTCATGCACAAATTGGCAGATCTGGTAATCTCGAAGCGTCGAGTTCTACTTCCAGCGATGTCAGTTTTAATGATTGCGGCCGTTTTCCTCGTTCCGTTAAACAAACTGAATGATGACTTCGTAAAGTATTTCGATGAAACCGTGCCATTCCGTCAGGCAACAGATTACATGCAGGATAATCTATCAGGCATGACGGCAATGGAGATCTCCATCGATACCAAAGAAGCTAGTGGGATTAACTCCCCTGCGTTCCTAAAAACAGTCGGAGATCTAACAGAATGGCTACGTGCTCAACCGGAAACTGATCACGTGAATACGTTGAGCGATATTATTAAACGCTTAAACAAAAACATGCACAGTGACGATTCTGCGTATTACAAACTACCGGATGAACGTGAACTGTCAGCGCAATACTTATTGCTGTACGAAATGTCTCTGCCTTACGGTTTGGATCTAAATAACCAGTTAAACGTGGATAAGTCTTCTACTCGCATCATCGCTACGTTCAATAATATGACCAGTACCGAGCAGATTGAGTTGGAAAGCCGCATCTATAACTGGTTTGCAGAGAATGCATCAAACTATGAAGTGGATATTGCAAGCCCTAGCCTTATGTTTGCACACATTGGCCAGCGTAATATCTACAGCATGTTGATTGGCACATCTTTGGCCCTTGTACTGATATCTGTACTGCTTGGCTTTGCATTACGTTCGGTGAAATTCGGTTTCATCAGTCTGATTCCAAACTTAGCGCCAGCGGCAATGGGCTTTGGTGTTTGGTACTTGATTGATGGCCAAGTAGGTCTAGCACTTTCTGTTGTTGCCGGCATGACACTTGGCATCGTGGTAGATGATACGGTTCACTTCTTGAGCAAGTACCTGCATGCTCGCAGAGACCGTAACAAGAACAGTAAAGAAGCTGTTGGTTATGCCTTTGCCAGCGTAGGTCGAGCACTATGGGTAACCACATTTGTATTGGTAGCAGGCTTTATGGTGTTGGCTCAGTCCACCTTTAAAGTGAACGCCGATATGGGCCTACTAACAGCACTGACTATTTTGATCGCGTTAATTGTAGACTTCCTATTCTTGCCTCCACTTCTGATGCTGTTGGATAAAACAGCAAAAGAAGAGCAAGAAGACGCAGAAAGCGATGACTCTGCACAAAACGATCCGACACAAACTGGCCCTGTACAACCAGCCAATGCAGCACTAAAAAATTCTGAAGGAGATAAAGATGACTCTGTTAACCAACCCGCTTAAATCTGTATGCATTGCAGGCATGATTCTCACTTCAGGCGTTGCTATTGCTGAAACCGCTGAAGAAAAAGGTCTACGTATTGCAGAAGAAGCTAAAGCAAGCGATCTTGGCTGGACTGATATGCAAGCGCAGATGAATATGATTCTGCGTAATAAACAGGGTCAGGAAAGCGTGCGTGAGATCCGCATGAAGTCTTTAGAAGTTGATAACGATGGTGACAAAAGCCTATCGGTTTTCGACAAGCCTAGAGATGTTAAAGGTACAGCGTTTTTAAGCTTCTCCCACCCTATTGGCGCGGACGATCAGTGGCTTTACTTGCCTGCTCTTAAACGCGTAAAACGTATTGCTTCGCGTAACAAATCCGGTCCATTTATGGGTTCTGAGTTTGCTTACGAAGATCTATCTTCCTTTGAGGTAGAAAAATACACTTACAAGTATCTACGTGACGAAGCTTGTGAAGGCGGTACGTGTTTTGTTGTAGAACAATACCCAGTGGATAAGAACTCTGGTTATACCCGACGCGTAGTATGGTTAGATCAAGCGGAGTACCGTCCGTGGAAAATCGATTTCTACGACCGTAAAGACTCTGAACTTAAGACCCTGACTTACCATGAATACAAAGAGTATGAAGGTAAGCACTGGCGTCCAGATCTAATGAAAATGGTGAACCACCAAACAGGTAAAAGCACCGACCTTACCTACGGTTCTTATCAGTTCAAAACAGGTTTAACTGATAAAGACTTCAATAAAAACACGCTAAAACGAGCGCGCTAAGATGATTAGGCAGACGTTCACGACTGCACTGGCAGCGGGGCTTTTAACAGCCCTGCCTGCTCAGGCAGAAACCTACTTTGAGTTGTCGGGTAAAGCCACCGCCGATTTACGCCTCTTCACTCAAAGCGCTCAATTCGCAGGACAAGACTACGACACCAATTTGTCATTTTCTTTCGAGCCGGAGCTTTATTGGGAGTGGAACGATGGCGCTGATAGCTTAACCTTCACCCCATTTCTTCGTGTAGATGAAAATGACAGCGAGCGAACTCACGGAGATATTCGTGAGTTAAGCTGGGTGCATGTCTCTGACGACTGGGAACTGCGTACAGGCCTACGTAAAGTCTTTTGGGGGGTTACCGAATTCCAGCATCTAGTTGATGTGATCAACCAGACAGATGGTGTCGAAGACTTTGATGGTGAAGATAAACTTGGTCAGCAGATGATCAACCTATCCCTAGTCAAAGACTGGGGCATCATCGATCTCTACCTTTTACCTGGGTTTCGAGAACGCACCTTTGCTAGCACGAATGGCCGCCTCCGCGGAGGTCTAGTAGTCGACACTGATAGAGCAACCTTTGAATCCAGCGCAGGTAATAAACATATAGATACAGCAATTCGCTGGAGCCATACGCTTGGTGATTTTGATTTAGGTGCTTATTGGTTTAGAGGCACCAACCGAGATCCTAAATTACAAGTCCAGTCAGTGAATGGCCAGACAATCTTAGTACCCCATTACGAGCAGATGAACCAGATTGGTTTTGACTTACAAGCTACGTTAGACAGTTGGCTTTGGAAGTTAGAAACCATTCATCGCGACACTAAAAGTGAAAACTATTGGGCTGCTCAAGGTGGTTTTGAATATACCTTTTACGGTATTCAAGACAGCTCTGCCGACATTGGCGTTTTACTGGAATATGGCTGGGATGAGCGAGGTAAATCAGCTGACGCTGCTATCCAAAATGACGTCTTTATGGGCGCACGATTAACCCTAAACGATGCAGCAAGCACCGAAGTATTAGCCGGTATTGGCCATGATTTGGACTACTACAGTAATAGTATGATTATTGAAGCGAGCAGACGTTTTGGTGATAACTGGAAATTAAGCTTAGATGGTCGATTCTTTTCGGCTGATAACCCAGCAGACCTGAGTTATAGCCTAAAACAAGATGACCACCTTCAACTGACTGTTGAACGTTATTTCTAAGGTTTTATTCCTGTGGATTATTGGCTGCTGGAGCAGTGAGTGCCCCCTTCAATTCCTGCTCCAGCCTGTCAATCTCAACGAGCTGCTCTTGTAACTCTTTATAACGCTCCGGATCCCAAACTATATGTTTCTTTTCCCGATCTATTTCATAGCGCGCTTGATATAGGAAGTCCATTCCAAGCAAACCATCGGTACTTCCTCCTCCCTGATAATCCAGAACACTCGCCGTGACTCCTTTACCTTTATACGGCCCAATCTCTACGCGATCGAAATGTACATTTTGTGTATCAACTAGGCTGCCATCAGCGATTCTGGCAGAACCACCTTTGCGTAATTGAGGGTTCAATGAACCTAACGCTTGTTTATGAACAACCGTATTCGAAGCGCCAGTATCCATAACCAAAGATAATTGAGCCGAACGAGCTCCATAGAAGACTTTTACAGGTAAAACGATACGGTTGGCGTGGAACTGAAAGGGCGTAATCCACTTTTTCATCGCATCTTGAATGCCAGATCTGGCTTTATCCAACTCCAATTGACGCTGTTTAAGATCAGCTCCTTGATTGAAGGCTTCGAGCTCTAAGGGATCTAGCTTATCTTTCTGTTCTTCGCGAGTTTCCATCTGATCGCGATATTTAAGAGGAATTTTCGAAAGGCGATCCACAAACACTTTACGACCATTATCATCTACATATTCGTAGATCCGCGCTTCGGCCAAGGTCGGCATAATCAATAAAGCGCTTAATAGCGGTGTTAACAGAAGTTTTCTATCCATGATTATCCTTCCTATAAGTGTTTAGTTAAAAAATTGGCTAAGTCCATTCAGCATAAACAACACAACAATTGCCATAAAAACTAAGGCAAAACGCATGACTAAACAACGTGTACAGTTTTTCTTAGCCATCAACCCTAGCCTCCTGCCAATTTGACGGTAAAGCCTTCTTTTTCCAGCAACGTTTTAAGTTTATCTCGCTGATCACCTTGGATCTCTACAATCCCATCTTTCAATGCACCACCGGTACCGCAAACCTTTTTAAGCTTTTTAGATAAAGCTTTAAGCTCTTTTTCAGGCAGAGGAATACCCGTAATAGTCGTTACACCTTTACCCTTTCGGCCTGAGGTTTCGCGGCGGATACGGACGATGCCATCTAAATTATCCAGTCTGTTTTTATCCTCCAGCTCTGCACATACGCATTCAGATAAAGCTTCACCACAGCCAGAACAAAGCTGCCCTTTTTCTGTGGAATAAACCAAACTACCTAATTGATCTTTTAATGAAGCCACTGGATAAGCCTTTTCTCGATGTAAAAACCTTATTATATGAGAAATTCCTGCTGGCCCCTAACTTAAGCCGCCAATTTGTCGAGCGAGGTAGGTCGCGTAGTTATCTGTCATGCCACTAATAAAATCTAAAGCGCGCATATAGGCTTTATAAAGCGGCAGCTTCGGCGATGGAGCGTGAATCCCCATCAAACTGATAATGCGATCGCTACGATAGCTCAAACCTTCGCCCTGTAATTGATAGTTGTCATATACAGCATGGCAAAACGCTTCGAGTAATACCCCTAGGGTTGTATACGCACCAACTTCTAACTCGGTTTTTCGGGTATCAGGGAATACCTTTTCTCGTGCTAATTTTTTAGCTTGATACAGGCCATCTCGCACACCGGGATCACCATCAGCTAAAAGCTCGCCAGTGTATTCACCGCGCATAATCAAATACTGGTTATCCATATAAGCTTGAACCGCAGAACTCACCATATGCTTCATCGCCATACCTCTTAATGCCGAGATCTTACGACGTGCAGACGCTTGAGAGGTAAAAATCTCTGCTTCATAAGAGGTATCACCACAGAGTGTGAGTAAGATCGGTTTGATCTCATCGAAGGTCAAAATATTCAGCTCAATAGCATCTTCCAGATCTAGAATGGCGTAGCAGATGTCATCAGCAGCTTCCATCAAATAGGTCAGCGGATGGCGACACCAGCAGCCTTTAGACTTCTCAATTAAACCTAATTCTTTACCTAACTTATTTAGTATTTCGACTTCGGTTTGATAGGCGCTGAATTTACCTTTATCCCCTGCATAATCAGCACTCCAAGGATATTTTAAAAGCGCGCCAAGGGTTGGATAAGTTAAACGCAAACCGCCATCAAACAGGTGATTTTCAATACGCGTAACAACTCGGAAGCCTTGGGCATTACCTTCAAAGGTCATCAGATCTAGGCGTTCTGAGTCAGAAAGATTTTCCAGCAGTGCACTGTTTTCTTGGCGTTTAAACCAATCCCTTATTGCATACTCGCCCGCATGCCCAAATGGAGGATTGCCAATATCATGTGCTAAGCAGGCCGATTGTACGATCATTCCTATATCGTAGGCCGTTGCCCACTCCGGAAGCTGATCCTGAATTAACTCCCCTACGCGTATACCTAAGGTTCTTCCTAAACTTCCCACCTCAATAGAGTGGGTCAAACGCGTGTGGATATGATCATTCAAGGACATCGGATGAACTTGTGTTTTTCGCCCTAAGCGTCTGAAAGCACTGGAGAAAATTATCCGATCCTGATCTTTATGAAAATGGCTTCTCCCAAACTCATCTTCAGTTACTTCTGCATGGCCGTAACGCTTGGTTGTGAGTAACTTTTGCCACTGCATTTCCATGTTGTACTCTCCGCTCAGCAACTTCATTCAGACTCATATTGTCGGCCATTTACAGGCTTTCTATATAAGCTTTTTGGTTAACCATACGCGTAATTGATTACGCTTCTGCTATCAGCTTTTTAGCCTCCTCGCCAATCGCTTTTAACGCTTCTTCTGTTTTTTCAGTCAACTTTTTGGAAAAGCTTAATCGAACAAAATTACGATACTTACCTGACGCAGAGAAGATAACCCCAGGCGCAATGCTCACTTGTTTTGCCTCTAGCCTTTTATTTAGTTTTATTGAATCGACTGCTACAGGAAATTCCACCCAAAGCAGATAACCGCCTTCGGGGTAACTCATACGAGTGCCTTCTGGGAAGTAACGTCTGACAAGGTCGATCATCATATCCCGGCTATGGTGATATTGAGCTCTCACCTTTCTAAGGTGGCGCTCGTAATATCCCTTAGCAATAAACTCAGCAACTGCTTCCTGCTGAACTGGAGGGTTACTCACAGTCGAAACAAACTTCTTATGCAGTACCCTTTCAGTACATTGGCCAGGCGCGACCCAACCTAATCGCAAACCATAAGCAATGGTTTTAGAAAAAGAGGAACAAAGCAGAACACGACCTTCTTCATCAAAGGATTTAATCGTTCTCGGACGAGGTGATTTATAGAAAAGATCGCCGTAAATATCATCTTCGATGATCGGAATATCATACTGCTGCGCCAGTCTAAGCAGCTCTTTCTTGCGGCTTTCAGGCATAGTATATCCAAGTGGGTTATTGCAGGTTGGAGTTACCTGAATCGCCGCGATAGGCCACTGCTCTAATGCCAATTCTAATGCTTCTAAACTGATGCCCGTTTCAGGGTGCGTCGGAATCTCCATAGCTTTTAATCCCAGCGCTTTAATAGCCTGAGTCGAACCATAGAAACTGGGTGAATCTGTTGCTACAACATCACCTGGTTTTGTAGTTGCTCTCAAACTGCAAACTAGAGCTTCCTGACAACCGCTGGTAATAATGATGTCATCGGGATGAAGCTTACATCCCGAATCTGAAGCTAGTCGCGCTATCTGCTTACGTAGCTTCTCACTCCCCTGAATCTCACTGTAATTGAGAAATTGTTCTGACTGTAAGCCCGCTGAATTGGTTAGCGCTTTCAGTAAGGGCTTTAATGTCGGAGTATTAATTTCGGGGCTCGCAGTCCCTAAAGCAATGTGTCCATGTCCTTTGGCACTATTTAGAAGATGATAAACCTGCTCCCAATGTGACACTTCTAGGGGACGCTGTGCCGGTCGGCTCACTTCTGGTAATTCCGGCGCCTCTCCTCTGGACTTTACGTAGTACCCAGATTTAGGCCTGACTTCAACAAACCCATTCTCTTCTAGGCGAAGATAAGCTTCTTGAACTGTCGAAATACTGACTTCTCTCTCTTTGCTTAACGATCTTATAGAAGGCAGCTTGCTCCCTACAGGGTAATACCCTTGCTCTATACGCTTAATCAAAGCTTCTTGGAGCTGTTCATACAGTTTCATTACAAATGACCATTACAGTGAAATATTACAGTACAGATAAAATAAAAATTAGCATCACAGAAATAATTTTACAAATCTGTAACGCCTAAATAATAATTTTCTAAATCTGTATACTATTTACCGCCTAATTTAACATTACTCCATGATCAGAAATCAATATCTGTACATATTTTAAAGTATACAAACAGACCTTAAACACTACAGATAAAGGAGTACAAACAATGCAACGCCACTTAAAACTATCAAGCTTGTTATTAGGAGGGCTGCTGCTTAGCGGTTGTGATAGCAGCTATCATGCATTTGACGGTAAAAGCGGCTTCAGCTTTACACCGATCAATAGCGATGAATACAGCGTAGAATACTTTGGGGACAAAAAGAGCAGTCAGAAAGATGTCGAAACAATGTGGCATCATGCGGCAAGAGAACTGTGCCGAGGCGGAGCATATCAGCATCAGATCTTTTCGCGCACTTCTGAAAAGCAAGCGTTAAAACAGTACGGTGGCGGAAACATACTCCCCCCAGAAAGCACTACCTATCAAGTTAAAGGGGATATCCTCTGCCTTGCTCCTAATTTAGCAAACAAGGCAGTAATCAAGGATAGAGTATTACTTGGCAAACACTTTTCCTCCGATCAACTTGAAAGCGGGAGCGCCACGAATTAATGCTTCACGCGCAAACACCATCTGACATCCCGGACATTCGCAAGGAGTCTTGGTATGGTCTTCATTGATACGCTCTTTGAAACACTTTACTAAGGCTCCTTTTCCTCCTTTACGATACTTGAATAACAACGCCTTACATTTAGCGCAATACACATCTACCGTAGTTGTTGGCCCTTTCTTATTAGGCTTTGCCATACTTCCTTTATTTCCTTAAAAACCGATCCCTTCGCTGACCCAGATCGTTATTAGCCAAATACTTAGTAATTTAGTCCGCTATTATCTATTCTCTCCAAGAAAATTGGCATAAAAAAAGCGGACATAAATGCCCGCTTTAAAAACCTAGTTTCTTTTACGTTTTAAACTGGTTTACCAAAGTTGTTAAGCGCTGTTCGAGCTGCGACATTTCCGCAGTGGTCGCAGATAGCCTATCGGCATTACCACTCGCTTTTTCAGAGATATCAGCAATGTGCTGAATACTTCTGCTTAGCTCATCTGCCACAGCTGTTTGCTGTTCTGCAGCAGTCGCTATCTGAGTACTCATGCCACTGATATCACTAACTGACGTAGTTATTGTGTTTAACTGATCCCCAGTATGACTCGCTTTTTCAACTGTGCGATCTGTTTGTTCACGGCTACGCTCCATCTCCTGAACAGCTTGACGGGCACCTGATTGAAGCTTTTCAATCATCGATTGAATTTCATCTGTGCTCTGCTGTGTTCTGTTGGCTAGCGTTCTTACTTCATCCGCCACAACAGAGAAACCACGGCCTTGTTCACCCGCCCTTGCAGCTTCAATCGCGGCATTTAAAGCGAGTAAATTGGTTTGGTCTGCAATCTCTTTGATGACATTAATAACCGTACCAATGTGCTCAGAATCACGATCTAACTGACCGATAACATCAGCCGCATTATTCACGCCGCTTTGTAATGACTGAATTGAGTTGATGGTTTCATTAACAACGATCTGACCACCCTGCGCGGAATCATCTGCAGTTTGCGCAGAGTGCGAGGCATTGGTTGCGTTTGTAGAGACCTCTTGCACAGCGGCAGCCATTTGGTGAATTGCAGCAGCCACCTGCTCGGTTTCTTGGCGCTGATCATTAACCTCTTGCCTAGTATCATCAACTACGCCAGTCATTCGAGCCGTTGCTCTTGAAAGTTCTTCGATTGAAGATTTAACTTCAACAATGAGTGACTGAATTTTAGCTGCGAAAGAGTTAAATCCATGCGCTAACTCACCCACTTCACCTTTAGCACTAGTATCTAAACGCTTACTAAGGTCACCTTCCCCTTCGCCTATATCTTTCAGAGCAGCCGCTGCAGCCGCCAATGGATTGGCAATACTATTTGCCATCATTACTGAGACTAAGCCGAAGACAATCACAAAGCCGCCACCGATCATTAAAATAAACAGCATGGTATTTGTGATCTCAGCTTCTAGTTTTTCCGTTGCCGCAGCAACCTGATCTTCAATATCATCTATATAGAAACCGGTACCTACCATCCATTCCCAATTATCTAGACCAATGGCATAACTCAACTTATCCACATCAGCATTTTTAGATGGTTTAGTCCAAACGTAAGTTAGATAACCGCCACCTTTTTTAGCGGCTTTAATTAGCTCTTCAATGATCAGTACGCCATTTTTATCTTTAAGCCCCATCAGGTTTTTACCCCGCAACTGTGGCTTCGGACGAGTAGCTAAATTGGTACCATCATACTTGTAGGCAAAAATATAACCGTCACCTTTCTCGCCATACGTCAGCTCGGTCAAGATATTCAATGCTTGCTCTTGCGCGTACAGATCCTCTTTACCTGTCCCCTCATAAATATGCTTAATTGATGATGTTGCTAGATCAACATAGCTCTTTAATGACTCTTGCTTGCTCGCCATTAATTCGGAGCGTAGCTCCTCAATTTCATGCTCACCGAGCGCTCTTAGTTGAAAATTTACAACGACCATGACGACAGCTAATACCGCAATCAACGGTATTAGTGTTAATAAAAGCATTTTATGTTTTAACGCCATATTGCCCATGAGTTAACCCACTCCAACTCTTGTCTTGCGGCTTAGGGCATATAGGTATGCACCTTAGAATGTCCGTATTTCAGACCGCATTTATAGTTATTGTTACGCAAAGCAGTGTTGTCTAATTTGGTTTTCTTAACACAGTCTATGCGGCTTTTAGTTCTATACAGTTTCCATCTGGATCTTCGATGTAAACTGAACTACCAAAGCCTGTTGCACCATTTCTCTTCTCAACCCTTCCATAAGGCACTCCCTCCCTCCCCAGAAAAGGAAATAACACTTCGGGTTCAAATGGTTTAATCCTCAAACAAAAATGATCTAGATTTGAGTGCTCGCTCCGTTCTTTAACCGGCTTAATATCAATTAGAGAGTCTCCAGCTCTAAGTTGATATAACAGAGGGCTTTCTACCTTACGAATCAGTTCACAGCCAAGCACACGGACATAGAAGTCTAAACACGCTTCCTCATTGAGGGTGTTTAGAACAATGTGATCTAGCTTTTCAATCGTAAAGCTCATAAGCGCCTCCAATAGAGCGCAGTATTCAAATCATAGAAACGGCTCAACAGTACTTAGGAGTTACATACTCTACTACTATAGAACGAATCTCAAAGATAGCAAAACTCTTTTGATATCAGATAATTGCTTAAAAGATAACCAATAGGTAAATCACCCGAAATGAGTGGGAAATAACTGAGGTGACGGCGGGTTTGATAATTAGGTAATATGCCAACAAATAAATCTAATTGTTGATAAGACTATGTTTAAAAAATTTCTCGCTATTTTCACACTTACGTTTTCTCTTATAAACGTAGCTTTAGCCGATCAAGCTAACCCACAGGTTGTTATGAAAACCAATTTGGGTGACATCAAATTAGAACTTTATCCGGAAAAAGCACCGATCACGGTTAAGAACTTCCTAGATTATGTGGATAACGGATTCTATGAAGGCACTATTTTTCACCGAACTATTGCAGGCTTTATGATTCAAGGTGGTGGTTTCACTCAAGATCTAGAGCAAAAAGAAGTTCGTGATCCAATTAAAAATGAATCAGCAAATGGCTTAAGCAACTTACAGGGAACAATTTCAATGGCACGTACCAATTTCCCTGACAGTGCTACATCACAGTTTTTTATCAATGCAGTGAATAACTATAACCTTGATGCACGCGGCAGACGCCCAGGCTACGCGGTATTTGGTAAAGTTACTGACGGCCTTGATCTAGTAGTTCGTATCAGCCGCAGCCCAACAGCGCCGAAAGGCGGTCACCGCAATGTCCCACAACAAGCAGTGATCATCGAGAAGATTGAACGTTTAGGTTCCGAATCAAAGTCGAACTAAACGAAGACGGTTAGCATTACTTACAACTGTCACTGAAGACATGGCCATAGCAGCACCTGCTATGGCCGGATTCAGCAGAATACCTGCCACCGGGAACAATATTCCCGCCGCAACGGGGATAGCTAAGCCGTTGTAAATAAATGCTCCAAACAAGTTCTGACGAATATTTCGAACCGTTTGTTTAGATAAGTTAATAGCCTTTTCTACGCCTTTTAAAGAGCCTGAAATCAAAGTCACGTCAGAACTCGCTATCGCAATATCAGAGCCAGAGCCTATCGCATAACCAAGATCAGCCTGCGCTAGTGCCGGCGCATCATTAACACCGTCACCGACCATCGCCACGACTTCACCTTGCTCTTGCAAACGTTGAATAACGGCCTGCTTTTCCTCAGGTCTCACATCCGCGAAAACTTTATCAATCCCCACTGACTTTGCCACAGCATTCGCTGTTTTACTGTTATCCCCAGAGAGTAAAACAACGTTTAAACCTGAAGCTTTAAGCGCACTAATCGCCTGTTCAGAATCTTCTTTAATTGGATCTGCAACACCAAACAACGCAACCAGCTGATTATTCTGAGCAACAAAGACAAGGGATTTAGATTCGTTACTCCATTTAGAAACCACTTCTGTTACTTCGCTACAATCAACTTGGTTTTCGTCCATCCATGCTTGATTGCCGATATACCATCTGCCAGAGTTGGTTTCGGCAATGACCCCTTGCCCAGATACATTCTGAAAATTCGAAACGTCTACTGACAGTTCCCCAGTTCCAAACTGCTTCACCAATGCAGCAGCCAACGGATGCTCCGAATGAGCCTCAATAGCCGCCACTGTTGTTCTAACCATGGTCTGATCATCATGCAAAAACAACTGATCAGTAACTACAGGTTCGCCTTGGGTCACTGTACCGGTTTTATCTAACACAACGACCGAGATTCTTTCGGCTAACTGCAGCGCATCTGCATTACGAATCAAAATACCGTTTTGTGCGGCTTTACCTACAGCCACCATAACAGACATAGGTGTAGCCAAACCCAAAGCGCAAGGACAAGCAATTATCAGCACTGTCATCATAGTAATTATGGCGTAGGTCAACTGAGGCTCTGGACCAAACCACCACCAAATTAATGCCGTAATAACAGCCAAAGCCATTACGACGGGAACAAAAACAGCTGCAATTTTATCGGCTAATTTACCAAGCTCCGGTTTACAGTTTTGAGCTTCACGCACCGCTTCGATGATCTGTGCAAGAACAGTTTGAGAACCAATCTGCTCTACTTTAATCAGCAAGCTTCCTGATCCATTCAATGTCCCACCCACTACAGAGTCACTTACTTCTTTGTTCACCGGCATTGACTCGCCGGTTAACATAGATTCATCTACGTAACTGCTGCCAGACATCACCTGACCATCAATCGGCACTCGCTCTCCAGGACGCACACGGATTTCATCACCCAAAGCAAGGAGTTCAACGGTTACTTCTTTTTCCTCACCATCGCGCACACGAAGCGCTGTAGCAGGACGAAGATTCATAAGGCTTCGAACAGCATCACCGGTTTTCTTTCGTGCTCGCGCCTCCAATGCCTGCCCGAGTAGAATAAAACCAAGAATCATCACAGAAGCTTCGTAATAAAGGTGGCGCGCTTCCATAGGCAGCTCGATACCGACTACAGAAACGAGCAATAGACCGGTAGAGTAGATCCACGCAGCCCCTGTCCCTAAAGCGATTAAGCTATCCATATTAAATCGGCCCAGAAAAGCCGATTTATAAGCTCCTTGATAGATATGACCCGCACAGAAAAACATCAAAAGCAGCGCAGCAACACCTGTCACCGCTCCTAACCATAACCCTGACGTTGTTGTGATATCAGGCATCATGCCAAGCCAGCCTTGAAGCATTAACAGAGCCCCAAAAGCCAAACCAATAACACTGCGCTTAAGCGTTATCTGATACTGTCCGTTTTCTCGCGCTTCAATCTGTTCGAAATCAGTTTCATCAGTAATTTCTTCTGCACCATATCCAGCACTTTCGACTGCAGCGATAACCTGCTCAACACTAGATTTTGAGGAAACACTTAAGCTTCGATCAGCAAAATTAACCGCAAAGTCCTCAATTACATCTGCTTGCTGTAAGCCTTTTTCCAATGACCTAACACAGCCTGCACATTTAACACCTTGCAAAGACAACCGATAAATCATGATGAAACCTGTCGTATGGTTAATAGATTGAGAAATTACGTGATGAAATTTCCTTAAGCATAAACCCTAAAGCTAACTATAGGGTCAAGGATATATTAGAGAGGATATAAGAGGTAAGGCGTCTACGACTGCTTTTCCATAGCAACATAACTGCCACTGAGACGCATAGCGACTTGGTCTTTCTGTTTAATTTCGATCACTAAATCCATCCGAGCACGGCCCTTAGCCTGCATTTTTTGATCAAAAACAGCTAATGCTTCGACATTAGGTAGTTGGCATTCTGCGGTAAAATCAGAGGTTACCGGTAGGAAATACTCGAGCTTACTCTCCCTGATAACCACATCATCGTTTCTGCCCTGAGCGCGAAGATACAAAGTCACAGCACTCCAACCACAGAGTGTGGATAAAGTTGCTAGAGATCCGCCAAAGCCTGTGCCCTTATCGTTTACATTAGGCGCAAGCGCTGCAGACATTCGCAAGCACTTGCCATCCCAATCTAAAGGCTTTACTCCCATATGATTAACCAATGGGATTTGTGATTTAAGCCAAGTAAGAAACTCAGTAGTACTGTTTGCTTCACTCAAAGGGTGCTACCTATACGCCAGTCCATTCAACGACATACTCCTGCTGATCATGCACAGGAGCCTTACGTAATTTCTTTGGTGTTCCTAGATAGATATAACCAATAATCGTTTCCTGCTCAGTTAAACCTAAGCCTTCACGTACAACTGAGTTATAAGCCATATCACCTGTTCGCCACATAGCCCCTAGCCCCTGAGCATAAGCAGCTAAAATCATATTCTGAGCGGCACAGCCTGCTGAAACCTCCTGCTCTAACACAGGAATTTTAGGACTATCTTTGACTGCAGCAATCACAACTAACATGCATGGCGCTCGAAGAGGCATCGCACGAATTTTATCTTGTTTTGCATCAGGCAGTTCAGCATCGTTGGCTAAAGCACCGCGGAGAAAAAGCTCACCAAGCTTTGCTCTCGCTTCGCCTTGCACAGACAAAAAGCGCCATGGACGCAGCGCTCCATGATCGGGCGCACGTAAAGCCGCTTGGTAAATATTCTTTAACTGTTCTTCGGTTGGGCCTGGCTCATTCAAAACCGGGCAAGAAACACGATTATGTAATAATTCTAAAGCTTCCATATTACCCTCTACTGGCGGCTCAAACGCAGATTATCAATATCTTCAGAATCACTACTTCTGAATGGATTAATATCTAAACCACCACGGCGAACATAACGTGCATAAACATTCAGGCTCTGTGGCTTACAGCGCTCCCAGATGTGCATAAAAATATTTTCTACACATTGCTCATGGAAGTCGCCGTGTTCGCGGTAAGAGATAATGTATTTCAACAGCCCTTCTCTATCGATCTCTTTACCGCAATAACTAATACCAAGCGTTGCCCAATCAGGCTGTCCCGTTACAGGGCAGTTTGATTTGAGAAGATGGCTATAAAGCACCTCTTCAATATCATCTTCGCCGGTTGTTAATAGCTCAGGCGCAGGTGTGTATTGGGTAATCTCAACATCCTGATTATCGATACAGAAACCCGTGAATTGCCCAAATTCTGGTGCTTGATCAGGATGGTATATGCGAACCTCTACGCGTCCACCAGCGGCTGCTGAAAGATCTTCGATTAAGCGCTCTTTTACTTCGCTTTCAGAGGAAAATTTACTGAGATTGAATGAGTTCAAATACAGCTTAAACGACTTGGACTCGATAATATTTTCAGAATCAGCGAAGACCTTAAACTCAGCTAAACGCACCTCGGGTTTACCACGCTGATTCAACCAAGACATCTCATAGGCGTTCCAAATATCAACACCTACAAATGGAAGATCTTTACGTTCTACACCTTGCTGCTTCCAATTGACGTCGCGTGCAATTGGATACAACAGATTTGGATCATAGCTGTTAACGTATTCGGTACCTTGCCCTAATGGCGAGCTGGCAATTACATCATGTTCTTTCATTTAACTACGGATACCTTTACCGTTTTGTAGCAGATATAGGGCATATGAAAATAGACCGGCGATAAACAGAATAATCATGCCGAAAGCAAACCCTACATTTATATCACTTACACCTAGAATACCGTATCTAAAGGTATTCACCATATACAGAATCGGATTTAACTGAGAAACCCCTTGCCAAAACTCCGGCAGTAACTGTATCGAATAAAACACCCCACCCAAATAGGTTAAAGGGGTTAACACGAAGGTCGGAATGATGCTGATATCATCAAACGAGTTCGCAAAAACAGCATTGATAAAACCGCCTAAAGCAAACAGCACTGAAGTTAGGAATACAATCGCAATTGTCACTAGAAGGTTCTGAACCTGAAGATCGGTAAAGAATAGAGACAATATTGTGACAATTAAACCAACGCCCAACCCACGCGCCACTCCACCTAAAACAAAACCACTCAAAATCACCCAGTTAGGAACAGGCGAAACTAGTAGTTCCTCAATGTTTTTTTGGAATTTAGTGCTATAGAACGATGACACTACGTTGCTATAGGAGTTAGTAATTACTGACATCATAATCAGGCCTGGCACTATATATTCCATATAGTCAAAGCCACCCATTTCACCGATCCGGCTACCAATCAGATTACCGAAGATGATGAAATACAGTGTCATAGTGATGGCAGGCGGTAGCAGCGTCTGAGCCCAGATCCGCATAAAACGCTTAATTTCGCGTCGAACAATGGTCCAGAAAGCTACCAATAAATCTTGGGTATTCATGCCTAATCCTAATCCAAACTTTTATCTACCAACGCAACAAACAACTCTTCCAATCGATTGGATTTGTTACGCATACTACTCACATTCACACCCTGCTTTTGCAGCTCAACAAAGAGCGTATTCAAGCCCTGATGCTTTTCTACATCCACTTCTAACAGATGGTCTCCTTGCAATCTGATTGGATAACCCGAGACCACTGGTGCAGCTTCTAAGCTCGAATCGAGATCAAGTAGGAAAGTTTCAGTATTCAGCTGCTGTAACAGAGCTCGCATACTGGTGTTTTTAACGATATTGCCCTGATCGATAATCGCAATATTGCGACAAAGACTTTCCGCTTCTTCTAAGTAGTGTGTCGTCAGAATAATTGTGGTTCCCGCCGCATTGATCTCTTGTAGGAACTCCCACATGGAGCGTCTTAATTCGATATCGACACCAGCTGTTGGCTCATCCAGAATCAAAAGCTTTGGATCATGCATCAATGCTCGTGCAATCATTAAACGACGCTTCATACCACCGGATAGCATGCGAGCAGCACCGTTACGCTTATCCCATAAACCTAGTTGTTTTAGGTAATAATCTGCTCTCTCTCCAGCTGCTTTACGGTTAATACCGTAATATCCCGCCTGAGTAATTAAAATATCCCGCACGTTTTCAAACATGTTGAAATTAAATTCTTGCGGCACAACACCCAGATATTTTTTGGCTTGAGTTAAGTCCTTATCTAAATCCACCCCGAAGATCGATACGCTGCCGGAGGTTTTATTCACCAAGGAAGAGACAATACCCAAGGTAGTCGATTTACCAGCACCATTAGGGCCGAGTAAGGCGAAGAAATCCCCTTGTTGAACATCAAAGGAGATATCCTTTAATGCCTCAAAGCCATTTCCATAGACTTTACGCAGGTTTTTTATAGAGAGCGCTAACGTCATTTATCTTTCCAAAAATATAAGCAGGTAATTATCCAAATCGACTTAAAACCTAAGCGAATTGAATCTCTCTTCGTAAGATTTCAGCAAACTGTGCAAATACAGGATTAAGTCAGGTGTAAGGCTGGCTGCAATGAGCCTGAGCTTATAAAATAACCCTGTCCATTATCTGGAGAGCAAAATGACATCTTACCAAATTCATCACCTGAATTTCTTAAAAATTGCTTACAATAACTTTATTAATCGAGATCCATTTAAATCAGAAACACCAACTCAAGATGATTTGGACTTTATCGAGGAATTTCAGCAGCTGATTGAGAATTTCGAATCGCAAGAAACCGGCGTTTACGAGCAAGGTGCTGATTTCATCGATAAAGCTTTCCGTCGTTATCCAGAGCTAGCGCACCTTATTGCTCGTGACCTTCTTTGGTTCTTTGGCGGTAATAATCTTCACAATATGACGGATGATGAGATCCAGAAATTCCAACAGCTTGATGAAATGCGCTTTGAAGCCGAAGAAAATGATCAAGAGTTTGATTACATCAATAAGCGTGCGGGTTTATTTGGCCAAAACTAATTAGTTTCAATCAGCCATGTAATGCCTATTCGAATGAGATCTCAACTGCCTGATTCATAACAAAATCAGGCAGCTCTTCAGCAGGCAAAGGTCGACTAAAATAGTAACCCTGAATTAGATGACAACCATGTTGTCGCAAATAAGATAATTGCTCACTGGTCTCAACACCTTCTGCCAAAGCCTCCAAACCCAAACTCTGGGCCAATACAATAATCGCCTTAACAATGGCTTCGCCTTCAGGGTTAGTGCCAATATCACGCACAAAGCTTTGATCTATTTTTAAGGTATTCAGCGGCAGTTTCTTCAGATAACTTAGCGATGAAAAGCCTGTACCAAAATCATCCATCGACAGAGAAAGCCCCATTTCACGGAATTTATGCAGTTTTGGGATAGTAATCTCTGGCTGTCTAAGCAAGAAGTTTTCGGTTACTTCTAAATCCAGCAGGTCAGGCGAAATATTCGTTTCACGCATAACCCGTCTCACCGTAGGAAGCAGGCTCTCATGCATTATTTGCTGACCAGCAATGTTCACACCGATACGGATATCCATTCCTTGATCGTGCCAATCTTTACCATTTCGACACGCTTCTTCTAATACCCACTCACCAATAGGAACGATAAGCCCCTGCTCTTCAGCAAGCGGGATAAATTTAGCCGGAGAAATCATACCCGCCTCTTCATGCTGCCAACGCAACAGGGCTTCAACCCCCATTACACTGCCATCACGCGCATCGATTTGCGGTTGATAGAATATTCTAAACTCATCCTTCTCAAGCGCACGACGAAGGTCATTCACCAGAGAGAAACGCTCATAGCGTTGACTGCCCTGCTCATCATGGTAAAAACGCAATTGGTTTTTGCCACTTTCTTTAGCATCAAACATTGCCACATCAGCATGCTGTATCAGACTAATAACATCCCGCCCATGCTCAGGAAAAAGTGAGATGCCAATACTGACCGTACT
Organism: Neptuniibacter sp. QD48_11; assembly: GCF_047778095.1. Classification (GTDB taxonomy): domain Bacteria; phylum Pseudomonadota; class Gammaproteobacteria; order Pseudomonadales; family Balneatricaceae; genus Neptuniibacter. Next base: position 1,126,140 of record NZ_CP180551.1, on the reverse strand, counting down.
AAAGATTTCATAACCATCGATAAAGAAAGACTGCCTAAATGCTCTTAGAATGTGCTGAGCTACCAGCTCTACCTCACGAACAGAATTTCGCCCTTCCAGCAGAATAGTAAATTCATCACTACCGAGGCGCGCCAAAATACCATCATTAGCAATCACTGTTTGAATACGTTCAGCGGTTTGCTGTAACAACTCGTCCCCAACAGGATGACCCAGTGAATCATTAACATCTTTAAAAGAATCTAAATCGCAGAAAAGCACAGCAACTATAGTGTCATCAGCTTCACAATGACGAATAGCCTGTTCTACTTTTTCGTTAAAGTACAAACGATTAGGGAGCGCCGTCAATGGATCGTGGTTTGCCATCCAAATAAGACGCTTTTCAGCATGGAGACGTTCAGTGAAATCCAAACCTATAGAGAGTATCTGCGCATCAGCACCTGGAATATTCAGAACGGAGTGCAACCAAGATATTTGCAGCATCTGCCCAGTACTCGACCTGATTGAAGATTCAATCTGAACTTTAGAGTCTTTACGAGTGATCAAACTATCCAACAACAACTGATGCTGATCGTGTTGTTTCGGGTCATGATTTAGATCAAGAAAATGCATCAGTCTCGCTTCTGAAGCTGAAAGCCCAAGCACTTCCTGCCCAAATCTATTTAGGGTGACGATATTGCCACTATTATCCAAAGTTAGAATTATCGTTTCAGCTGTATCAAGCAGACTAGTAACAAAATCCCTTTCTGCCTCCAACTGAACTGAGCGCTCTGTAAGGTTTTGCGCCCTTTCGAGTAAAGATGTCTCAAGCCGCTCTAACTGATTGGCCAATTCCAATGTACTATCTTTTAAAAGGTCTAATTCATCTTCATAGATAGCTTTACGCTGAATAGCACCAAGGCGCTGTCTCATTTCAGCAAATGCACTGCCTGCCAATAAAGGTAAGAGTACGGATATCTCGGTAATCATATTCAGCGGCGAACGAATCATTGCCAACTGAAATAATGCCGCTAAGAATAAACCTAAGCCAGAGACCAATAGCTGCTGAAAAAGCTCCGCCTGAGCTTTTCGATAATTTTGAGTATGATCATCGATTAAGATCCAGTATGCAGCACCTGGCTCAGCACCAAGAGGCGGTTGAAGAATGATCTGATACCTTTTCTCACCATGTTCAACTTCAAATACACCACCCTTAGGCGGAATACTCTTTTCACTTACCAACTTATTGAGCAAAATTACATTGTCAGACTTTTCAGTAAGGTATTTGAGGTCCAGCTTCCATAAACGAGCCGCTTTTACTTGGTTTTTTGGCTGCACAGCCAACCCAATACCCCTGCCGCTTTGTTTTTTAAAATCCAGGATGACATCACGCATTTCTCGCCCAACCACCATAACGCCCACATTGTCATTTTCGAGACGCACAGGCATAGCGACGTAGCGCAAACATTCCTTGAAACAATAAAAGTAATTGTATGGTGTTTCTTTAGATAAAACTTGAGAGATCACAGAGAAAGGCAACTTAACTGTAATTCCCTGTTTATGGAGTGCTTGGCCATATTGATCATATAGATAAACAGCATCCATAGCCCCATTCATTAAAAGGCCTGGAAAATAGCGTTCAATAGATTCAATATAAGATCCAGCAGAAGCACCGCTAGAATCGACAACGATAGGGATCATCTGCCCCATCTCTAGGAGACGATCATAAGACGAAGAGACCAAACCTTCCAATACAAAAAGATCGCGTTCTGACGCCTCAAACTGTTCTTGAGTGGTCTTTTTGGTCAGTTGCACATATGAGTAATAGCTATACGCTAAGTGCAAGACAGCCAGCACCAAAACAAGGTTAAGAAAAACCTTCCAGCGCAGACTTAAAAAAGACCTTTCAGTTGAGCTCTCAATCGACATAGAGATTAAAACCTATAGGTCGCCTGTAGAGTAAGCATATCCCAATCCTCAACCTTCTCCTGATCATCCGGGTTTTCTTGAGCCGCTAACCAACCAGTACCTTCGACATGATGCCACTCAGCGCGCAATAACCAATTTTTACTTGGTTTCCAACCCACACCTAATGTCCAATCAAAGGCAAATTGAGTATGTGCTGGTTTCCCTAGAAGTGCAGCTGTTCTTTTACCATCACGGTCATCTTTATCTAAATAAAGCATGTCACGACGTAAAAATAACGTTACATCCGAACTTAAACGGTGATCAAGCTGCAGATAAAAGGACTCGGTCGTATTTTCAGGAATTAATGCATAAGCGCCGCCCAAGCTACCCCAAGTGATATCCTGTTGGAAATATTCGCCGGTCAGACTCCATTTTTGCCAGTTGTACTGCATAGATAACGCAGTCACATCAATCTCGACACGGCCATCCCCTGGAGCTCCCGAGAGCAGATCTGGCATATCCGGACCGTCAAAATCTAATTTAAAGCCACCAATGGTCGCTGCAACAACAAAGCTATAGTCACTTAAGCTATATTCAGTTCGCCATAAATACCCTGTACTGTCACTAAAGGAACCATCCCAGTCATTATTCAGGTAAGCATATTCCACGTTTAGATCTTTACGCGGTTCACCCATAACCAGTTCAGACTCTAAAGTGCCATGATCAAACAGGTAGCGACCGTATAATCTAAAACCATCCGAAGACAATTCTAAGTTTCGCGCTTTATCAAAATACAAAGATTGCGGCAAAACGGCAGATGGGCGAGTAAAGGCAACATCTCGGGTTTTATTGTAAAAACCAAATGGGTTTTTAATTCGACCGACACCTATTCCAAAAGAACCTCGTTCACCTTCATAGATTCGGTAATCGAGCAAGCCATAATCGACCGTTAGATCTCCGTCATCGACGTCACCTGCTCTACGAGACATTAACTGCCCTGTTAGTAACAAGCGATCGCTTAAACGCCAAGACGCATTTCCAGCAATTTCACGAAAATCCCAGCTTCCTGACTCACTATCCCCATAAAAGCTATTGTCACTGGTATGGGTATACCCTTGGGTGATAAACCCATTGAATTCTATATCAGGTGCTCCTTGCACTGATAAAGATAAGGAGGCCATTATAATCAACAGCAACCTATTTAATTGTAATGACTTTAACATTCAGCCCTCCTTGGATCGATGTCATCACATAGCCTATTGCCCCTTTGGTTTGGGACACTCGTTGAAGCATTTCAGCTTCGGAATTAACCGTAATCGGTGACTGCCCAGCACCAGAAAAAACTGATCGATCCCAAATATTTGATAGCTGATAAGGGAATATACCCAAAGACTGCTTAACAAAAAGCTGATGTTTATCTTGGTAAGGCGGAAGAATAAAGACACGCACTGGCATACCATCTGGCCATGTTCGTGTACGCATTGAGAAGATTGAAAGCAAATATTGCTTAGACAGACTTTCCAGAGACACCTCTGAATTGACTATCACCTCAGACAAAGCTGTCTTAGGCAGCAACAACAGCAGTAATAAAACCAGAATTCTGATCATACAATGAAGCCAACCACATCCTATGTGAAACAGCCTAGCATTATACCCAAACGGCATAAGTACCTTGTTTGGCCGAATATTCGCTTAGTTTAGACTAAACACACACTCACTGCCCAGTAACTGAGGAAAAAATAAGCATAAAGGAGGAATGGCGTCCCATAGGGGGTTCGAACCCCTGTTACCGCCGTGAAAGGGCGGTGTCCTAGACCACTAGACGAATGGGACGCAACAAATTGTAAACTCCGAAGAGTTGGAGCGGGAAACGAGGTTCGAACTCGCGACCCCAACCTTGGCAAGGTTGTGCTCTACCACTGAGCTATTCCCGCATAATCTCTCTGATTGAAAATCAGCAAGAGAAATGGCGTCCCATAGGGGGTTCGAACCCCTGTTACCGCCGTGAAAGGGCGGTGTCCTAGACCACTAGACGAATGGGACGCAACAAATTGTAAACTCCGAAGAGTTGGAGCGGGAAACGAGGTTCGAACTCGCGACCCCAACCTTGGCAAGGTTGTGCTCTACCACTGAGCTATTCCCGCTTATTCTTTTTGATTAAAAATCATAAAGAAAATGGCGTCCCATAGGGGGTTCGAACCCCTGTTACCGCCGTGAAAGGGCGGTGTCCTAGACCACTAGACGAATGGGACGCTGCTATTCCTCAAAGGGCGTTCCCTTGTGAGGAGGCGCGTATATTAAAGAACTGATTCTGGTGGGTCAACCCTAATTTTAAGAAAAAATTGCAGTTTTTTTATTATTGAAAAAATAATTAAAACAACGCTCAAAAATCGCACAAAAACAGCCCTAACCTATTGGTTAGAAAGGTGTTATTGATAGGACTAGCACATTAGAAAAACTCAATATAACTGCAACTGCTCATTTCGCGTCCAAAACATTAAAGCAAACAACAAGAACAATTAAATAGAAAGCCGAAACAGCTAAACAGAAAACTTAACAGAGGGAATAAACAATCAAGAGAAGGAGAATTTCAGGCATAAAAAAACCAGCAATAAGCTGGCCGCATTTTGGAGCGGGAAACGAGGTTCGAACTCGCGACCCCAACCTTGGCAAGGTTGTGCTCTACCACTGAGCTATTCCCGCATATTCTTTTCAACCAAGAAGTTAGAAAGAAAATGGCGTCCCATAGGGGGTTCGAACCCCTGTTACCGCCGTGAAAGGGCGGTGTCCTAGACCACTAGACGAATGGGACGCTGTAGTTCCAGATAAGCTCTGAAAGCGGTGCATATAGTATATATACCCTTTTCCGATTACAAGCACTTTTTTGATTTTTTTTATCTATAAAATCAGACACATTTTTTGATAGTGTAAACTTACTTATATAGATATAGCGTTATACAATCTCTTAACTATTAAGACTTTTGAGAAATCGCTTTTTCACTGGCAGTCAGGACCTACATTTATGAGCCCGACCTATATTGGACTTTTAATTCTTCTCGGTGTCGCCGTTATGGCAGGTATTGGATTTGCTGTTCAAGATATTGAAAACAAGAAGAGAGAGCGAAGCCTTAGACTTATTACTCTGAAAACTGCCATACGCCGTGCCTCTCACCTTTTTGAAGCCTTCCCCCCTATTCTTCTTACCAGCGAAATTCGTGCTTTATTGGTTAAATATCTAGAAGTCCGCTGGAACGCTGTGGTCGAACTTGATGGTTCAGAGTCCAACCGACAACAGCAAGCCGCTTTTCAAGCGATGGTCGGCACGGCTCAAGATCCTGTCAGCCACCCTTCTGGATCCATGACTCTTTTCGCTAACCCCAATGAAGCAGCTAGAGCGCTTGGGGTAATTAAAGAATTTGCTCAGTTTATTAGTGAAATTAAAAACAAGGGTGAACTCAATGGTAATACTGCCGATCAACTCACCCTTGAAGCTAAACGAATCTACGGCAGAATTGAGGTTGATATTGACCTCATGAGTGCAATAGAAACTGAAGAACGACAAGGACCTGAAGTAGTTGTCCATCACTACCGTAGCTGTTTTAGTAAGCTTCAAAATTTAAACCGAAATCAAGAACTTGATCGTCAACTCTACGAGATTCGTACACATTTAACTCGGCTTGCTGAAGATATTGATCAAGCAAACGAAGAGAAACGCATCGCCAAAGAGCAAGAAAAAGATTCAGGTAAGAAATTTAATTTCTAGCTCCCCCCTTCTGAGGCCTACATAAACGTGGGCCTTCCCTTCATATCATGAAGTGCCAAAGCCTTACTAAATACCCGATCAAACATGCTTATTTTAGCTACCGATAACATCGAAACTCTGTCTGATACTTCGTAACCATTCTTGGCGTATTCACTCGCTCTGTATTAAGCTGCCCCAAAAAGCTGTTACAGAAAACTATGTATATTGATCACCAAATTGCCCAAAAAATCGTAGATCGCTCGATGAAAATCATCGGTCATAACGTCAATGTAATGAACCACCAAGCAATCATCGTTGGTTCTGGTGATCCAGATCGGATTGATCAACTCCACGAAGGCGCCCTGCAAGTTTTAAATGCTAAAGCGGAGATCGATTTTGATTGCGACCAAGCTGAATCCTTAACCGGTGTACAGGGCGGTATCAATATACCTATCACTAATGATGGTCAGATTATCGGAGTTGTTGGGATTACCGGTAATCCCAACGAAGTGCGTAAATACGCCGACCTTGTTGTAATGACAGCTGAACTTGTTTTAGAACAAGCAATGCTCGCTGCGCAGGTACGCTGGGACCGACGCCTTCAGGAAAGTGTTATCGTGCGCTTGATTGAGGGAGGTTGGCAGAACGATACATTGTTCAACGATCGTGTTGAACGAATGAAAATAGATCTAAACATCCCTCGTGTTGCAATGATCGTTGATCTTAGATCTGCTGAAACACAAAAAGATATCTCCCTCTCAACCATGCAAGGGATTTTACGTCTACTAGAAAAACGTGATCCAGACACATTACTCGCTATATCAAGCCCAACTCAAATTGTTATTTTGCAAAAAATACTCTTACGCAATGAACATTGGGATTATCAAAAAAGCCAAGAACACCAAGAGAAATATCGTCTGCAACTCGCCAAGCAAACTGATATTAACTTCCACATCAGTCTGGGACAGTATTTTGAAGGTATAGAAGGTCTAGCTGAATCCTATCAAAGCGCACTCAAAACCCTTGAAGTCGGCAAGCTGAGCCATCCTAAACAACAACTATTTTCAGCCAGAGAGATGCTGTTGGATTTGGTTCTGAAAGACTCATTAGAAAGCTGGAGCGGCCCTCAATTATTAGCGGACTATGAAAAGCTGGTTAAAAAAGACAGTAATGGCAGTTTGCAAAAAACTCTGCAAGTCTATTTCGCTAATAACACAGACTTTTCACTCACAGCTGAAAGTCTGCATGTTCATCGCAACACTCTGCGCTACAGGCTTGAGAAAATTAATGATATCTTAGATATCGATCTTAAAAACCTTCAAGATCTCTTTCGTTTATACATCGCTACCCGATTAAGCGAATGGGACAACAAGCCGGAATAACTAATATCACCCTAAATTGTGCAATCTGACAAAAACAAAACCACTAAGCCTTTTTAATTTGTTTTTTTGTACGAAGCCGTCATCTCCACAACTTCGGATAATAATCCTTAAATCATTACTGGTTGTAGCACTTTGCTGTCACCCTGCATTGCTTAAGGATTGTTATGAAAATAGTTATTGCTCCAGACTCTTTTAAAGAGAGTCTTTCCGCACAGCAGGTAGCTGAAGCCATTAAACAGGGCTTTAGTCACATTCTTCCGCAGGCCGAATATATTCAACTTCCGGTAGCAGATGGTGGCGAAGGGACAACTGCCGCCTTGATTTCTTCCACACGCGGCTCTTTCCATCACACTCAAGTACAAGATCCACTTGGACAAACAGTTACTGCCACTTGGGGAGTTCTAGGCGATGGTGAAACAGCTGTCATTGAAACAGCTGCAGCTTCAGGCCTAGACCTGATTCCAATGAATCAGCGCAATCCGATGATTACCTCCAGCTACGGCACTGGCGAATTAATTCGCGCAGCTTTAGATAAAGGGGTTACTCGGATCATTTTTGGTTTAGGTGGTAGCGCGACCAATGACGGTGGCGCTGGAATCCTACGGGCCCTTGGTGCAAAGCTTCTAGATGCTGCGGGCCATCCTTTAGCCCCCGGTGGTGGCTCCTTACATAAACTAGCGGATCTGGATATCAGCCAACTAGATCCACGCTTAAAACATGTTCAATTTGAAGTAGCCTGCGATGTTGATAACCCTCTACTTGGACCAGAAGGAGCCTCAAGCACCTTTGGCCCACAGAAAGGTGCCAGTAAAGAACAGGTATCCCGTCTAGATCAAAACCTAAAACATTTTGCACAATTTCTAACGCGCGTTAGCGGCACTGATGTAACCCAAGTCCCTGGAACTGGGGCTGCAGGAGGCATAGGTGCAGCATTATGTGCTCTGTTTAATACTCAACTTAAAAGCGGAATTGAAATCGTCTTAAACGCTGTACAAATAGACCAACACTTGAAAGCTGCTGATTTGGTAATTACAGGTGAAGGCAGCATTGATAGCCAAAGCTTACGCGGCAAAACGCCTATTGGTGTTGCAAAGCGAGCTAAGCATTTTAACTGCCCTGTCATAGCGCTAGCTGGCTCCATTACTCCAGAACAAGCCCCTCTGAAAGCCTGTGGCATTGATGCCATATTTAGTGTTGTACCTGGCATCGTCTCTTTACCAGAAGCACTACAACAAGCAGAAATCAATCTACAAAATTGTGCCAAAAATATCGCAACGATCTGGGCATTTAATCACAGTAACATTTAAAGAATCACATCCTCAGGACCGCTCTGTGGCCCTGACCTCTTACAGCGCTTTGCTGTACTCTTGCCGGTCTGATACTCAGACCGGCTTTTTTTTACTCAAAATACGGCCATCTTTACTCACAACTCACTTTTGTACAAATGCACAAAAAACAGATCTGAATTAGCTATTAATTTTGTACACCTGCCGAGGCAGGTCCTTTCTCATCATCCGATAATGTGTTCATACCTAAAAGGCTACAGGAACACAGATCATGAGAAGAACAAAAATCGTTGCCACTCTTGGCCCAGCCTCTGATTCCCCTGCGGTAATCAGTCAGCTGATTCAATCAGGTGTCGATGTTGTCCGCCTGAATTTCTCCCACGGAACTGTGTCTGACCATAAAATTCGTGCACAACGTGTACGTGAAGCAGCCAAATCGGCTAACCGCTACGTTGCAATATTAGGCGACCTTCAAGGTCCAAAAATCCGCATATCCCGCTTTGTTGATGGCAAAGTCCTACTCAAAGCAGGTCAGGCTTTTACCCTTAATGCAGAGTTGGATACAGACGCTGGCAACCAAGATCAAGTCGGGCTTGATTACAAAGGCTTAGTTGAAGACTGCCAAGCCGGTGACATGCTACTCCTAGATGATGGCCGCCTAACTATGCGTGTTGAACATATCAACGCCCCTGAAATCCATTGCACCGTTGTTCTTGGTGGCTACCTATCGAATAACAAGGGTATAAATCGCCAAGGCGGCGGATTATCAGCAGCCGCGCTAACAGATAAGGATAAAGCAGATATTTTAGCTGCCGCAGAGATCGGTGTGGATTACCTAGCCGTTTCGTTCCCTCGCGATGCCGCCGATATGCAGGAAGCACGCGCCCTGCTCACTCCGACAGGTAGTAGTGCCGGTTTAATAGCAAAGATTGAACGCGCTGAAACTGTCAGCAATCCAGAAGTACTTGATCAAATTATCGAAGCCTCTGATGGCGTAATGGTCGCGCGCGGAGACTTAGGGGTCGAAATTGGGGATGCCGAACTAATCGGTGTGCAAAAGCAGATAATCCAACGGGCACGACAATTAAACCGTGTAGTGATAACGGCAACCCAGATGATGGAATCGATGATCACGAACCCGATGCCAACCCGTGCCGAAGTTTTTGATGTCGCCAACGCAGTTCTGGATGGCACCGATGCAGTCATGCTATCAGCTGAAACGGCTGCTGGTGATTATCCGATCGAAACTGTTGAAGCCATGGTGCGTGTAATAGAGGGCGCGGAAACTCAACCTCAAACAAGAACCTCTGGTCACCGAATACATCAATCATTCTCAAATATTGATGAAACCATCGGCCTGGCCGCAATGTATGCCGCCAACCACCTATCTGGGGTTAAAGCGATTATTGCGATGACCGAGACCGGTGCCACTCCGTTACTAATGTCTCGCATCCGTTCAGGCTTACCGATTTTTGCCTTAAGCCCTAATCAAGAAGCCTTGCATCGAGCAGCCATATTTCGTGGTGTCGTACCTCTATTTTTCGATGCCTCTTCCATATCTCACGAACAGATTAATCAGTCTGCAGTAAACAGCTTAATCGACGCAAAAATCGTCACCGAAGGTGATTTGGTCATGATCAGCAAAGGGGATTACCTCAATGTTCACGGTGGTACCAACACGCTAAAAATTGTTCGTGTTGGCAGTGATATCAAATAAGAAACATAACAGGAGGAGATGCCATGGAACCAACTAATACCTACGAACCCGCTGCTTGGCCGAGAGATTTTGACTTTCGAATAGAAGTGTCCGAGCAGCAAGAATTGCTAGAGATACCGCATCCCCCTGCGAATGAAGCCGAAGGTAAAAGTCATGAGCAAGATTAAACAGATCATCGGTCGCGAAGTCCTAGACTCACGTGGTAATCCAACGGTTGAAGCGGATGTCATTCTAGACTCAGGCGTTTCCGCTACCGCTTGCGCCCCTTCAGGTGCGTCTACTGGTTCCCGAGAAGCTTTAGAGCTACGGGATGGCGATAAAAAACGCTATCAAGGAAAAGGCGTTTTAACAGCGGTTGCCAATGTAAACGGATCCATCAACCAAGCCCTACAAGGCATGGATTGTTTAGACCAACAACAGCTAGACCAATGCTTGATAAAACTCGACGGTACTGAAAACAAAGCTAATCTGGGTGCCAATGCAACCTTAGCGGTATCTTTAGCTGTCGCTAAAGCGGCTGCTATCGAAAAGCAAATACCTCTGTATGCCTACATTGCAGAAATTAATGGCACTCCCGGTGAATACCTAATGCCGGTACCAATGATGAATATTCTTAACGGCGGTGAGCATGCCGACAATAATGTGGATATTCAGGAATTTATGGTACAGCCACTGAATTTCAACAGTTTTTCTGAAGCGTTGCGCTGTGGCACAGAAGTTTTCCATAGTTTGAAAACAGTACTACAACAGCAAGGCTTAAACACTGCGGTAGGTGATGAAGGCGGCTTTGCTCCAGATTTAGGCAACAATGAACAGGCATTAATCATTATTAAGCAAGCAGTTGAACAGGCCGGGTATCAACTAGGTACTGATATTAGTCTGGCGTTAGATTGCGCTGCTTCCGAATTTTACCAAGATAACCTCTATCAACTAAGTGGTGAAAACAAGCAGTTTAGTGCCAGTGAATTCAGCAACTATCTAGCTGAACTGGCTGCTAAATACCCAATTCGCTCGATCGAAGATGGCATGGACGAATCCGACTGGCAGGGCTGGTCAGAACTTACGCAAAAGCTAGGCGATAAAGTCCAATTGGTCGGCGATGATCTGTTTGTAACCAACAGCAAAATTCTACAACAGGGAATAGAACAGAAGGTTGCTAACTCAATACTGATCAAATTTAACCAGATCGGCACTCTATCTGAAACACTGGATGCTATTCGCTTGGCCAAAGCCGCGGGTTATAGCGTCGTAATTTCTCACCGTTCAGGTGAAACCGAAGACACCACCATTGCAGATTTAGCCGTTGGCACTGCTGCGGGCCAGATAAAAACCGGGTCTTTGTGTCGTTCTGATCGTGTCGCGAAATACAACCGTCTTCTTCGAATTGAAGCCGAATTGACCGGCGAAGCTCCTTATCCCGGAGCAACAATTTTGAACTAAGCATTACCTCAAGAACCCCATGCGATTAAGTCGATATCCGCATTACTACTATAAAAATAGAAACTGGAGTTACTTATGAAAACCATGAGAAAAACCATTCTGAGTACAGCGATTGTTGCAGCTACTGTATCAATGTCTTCCACAGTATTAGCAGAAGGCAGAGTACTATTGAAAACACCGATTGCTTTTGCGACCAACCTGCCAGCATTAGGCTCGCCTATTGTTGAAGTAGCAGAGCGCCTGAATAAGATTAGTGGTGGCAATATCAAGATGAAGGTGTATGAGCCAGGTAAACTTGTTGCTCCACCAGAAATCCTTGATGCCGTATCTACAGGTAAGATTAATTCAGGCTATGCAACGGCTGGCTATTGGCAGGGTAAGATCCCAGCATCCGCATTGTTTTCAGCCGTTCCTTTCGGCCCTGAAGCAGGTGAATACCTAGCTTGGTTGTACTACGGCAATGGCCGTAAGTTATGGCAGGAAATGTACGATTCTCATGGCTATAACGTACACAATATTCCTTGCGCAATTAATCCACCAGAAACCTCTGGCTGGTTCTCTAAACCGATCGAGAAACCAGAAGATCTTAAAGGCATCAATATGCGTTTCTTTGGTCTGGGCGCTAAAGTCATGGAAAAAATGGGCGTAGGTACGGTACAGCTACCTGGTGGTGAGATCTTTGGCGCACTAGAAAAAGGCGCGATCGATGCCACCGAGTTTTCCCTACCACAGATCGATCAACGCCTAGGCTTCCACAAAATTGTAAAATACAACTACTTCCCAGGCTGGCATCAGCAAGCAACGCTGCATGAGCTGCTTATCAACAAAGACACTTGGAATAAGCTTTCTCCGACGCAACAAGAAATTATTGAAACAACCTGTAAAGCCTCTATCACTGAGTCGCTAGCAGAGGGTGAAGCAAGTCAGTTTGAAGTGTTAGCGCAGTCCGCAGAAAAAGGCGTTGAACTACGTTACTGGAACGACACTATGTTAACAGCCTTCAAATCCTCTTGGGATGAAGTAGTAGCAGAGCAAAGTGAAAACGCTTTCTTCAAAAAAGTATGGGATGACATGAGTCAGTTCCGCGGTGGTTACGATTTATGGGAGTCTTTGGCTTACCTTCCACGTACTAAGCCTCAAGACTAAGCATCAAATAGCCTGATTCACACCGAGTCAAGTCTATGTAATACCCGTTCAGAACGGTTATTCGACCGTTCTGAACACCTCTTTTCTTTTCAGAATTTCCAAGGGTGGGTCCCGTGAATAATCTGTCTTCCTCTCATCAAGAGCAGGTTGCATTTGCTGATGCAATCGATCTGTTCATACGTAGGACTGGGATGCTTATCGCATCGGTATATGTCGTATTAGTGCTGGTGATCATCACCCAGGTGGTTCTGCGTAAAGGTTTTGCTAGTGGTTTAATCGCTTTAGAAGAGCTTCAATGGCATCTCTATGCTGTCGGCGTTATGTTTGGTTTAGCTTATGCGCAAGTCAATAACGCCCATATCCGCGTTGATCTTCTCTACGGAAAATTCCGATTGCGCACCAAGGCATGGGTCGAAATTTTGGGCATGCTATTTCTGGTCTTCCCTTTTATTGCCGTCGTATTTTTCCACAGTCTCGAATTTGTTCATTCCGCATGGGTCATCAATGAGCATTCCGACGCTCCTTCAGGGCTTCCATACCGCTGGCTCATTAAAGCAGTCATACCTGCCAGTTTTGGCCTTTTATTCCTAGCTTGTGTGTCACGCTTCATTCGAGATATCTGCTTTTTGTTACGAGGTAAGCACTGATGGAAATCAATGAGATTCTTGTCATTGCGATGTTCCTATCATTCATCGCACTACTTTTTACCGGTATCCCCGTTGCCTACGTGCTGGGTGGTATTGGCGTTATTTTTGCCCTAGTCGGCTACCTATCTGATATCTACTTAGGCACTTTAACTGGACTAGATTTCACCACCTTAGGGCTTGTGGTTAACCGCCTGTTTAAGATCATGGATAACTGGATTCTGGTCGCCCTGCCGATGTTCATTTTTATGGGCAATATGCTAGACAAATCCGGTGTAGCAGAGCAGTTGATGGAATCCCTTCAGGAACTGTTCGGCAAAGTCCGCGGCGGCTTGGCTATCACTGTAACAGTAATCGGTATTATCCTTGCGGCATCCACTGGCATTATAGGTGCGTCCGTCGTATTGCTAGCGATGATGTCATTACCGTCGATGCAAAAACAAGGTTACTCACTACCGCTTGCGTTGGGCACAATCGCCAGTGCTGGTACTTTAGGTATTTTAATACCCCCAAGTATTATGCTGGTAATCATGGCCGACCAATTAGGTTTGTCTGTAGGCGATCTGTTTATGGGTGCGGTATTCCCAGGTCTAATTTTGGGCGGTTTATATATCGCCTATATCCTGATCACAGGCTTTATTAAACCTGAAGCGGCCCCAGTTCCTCAGGACGTCCAGCCTGTTACTATGAATACAGTAATCAAGGTATTAAAAGCGATCACCCCAACAGTACTACTTATCTTTGTTGTTTTGGGTTCCATATTCGCAGGTATAGCAACGCCGACAGAGGCCTCAGGTGTAGGTGCCTTCGGTGCTACGCTGCTTGCAATATACAATCGCAAATATAACTTCAAAGTACTGAAGGAAGTTTTACACGGCACTTACAACACTACTGCTTATATCTTTGCCATCTTTATCGGAGCAACTTGTTTCGCACTAGTCTTACGTGAATTGGGTGGTGATGAGCTGATCGAAAGCTTCCTAACCGGCTTACCATTTGGGGATTACGGCATAGTCGCGTTTATTCTGTTGATTATCTTCCTACTGGGGTTCTTCCTAGATTGGATAGAAATCACGCTGATTATTCTGCCTCTATTAGCGCCAGTAATTTCAGCTTTAGGATTAGATATCAATGGCTACGGAGTTGTGGATAACCCAGAATTAGTCTGGTTTGTAATGCTCGTTGCGATGGCTTTACAAACATCATTCCTCACCCCACCGGTAGGGTTTGCACTGTTCTATTTAAAAGGTGTTTGTCCGCCAGAGGTAAAACTCACTCAAATTTACCGAGGTGTAATTCCGTTCATCCTCCTGCAGTTGGCTGCATTGGTAATGCTCGTCTTCTGGCCTCAGTTGGTAACTTGGCTACCGGCATTCGCTTACGGCTAAGAAAATTTGAATAGCTGATACCTAAAAACTCCTCTTTAAGAGGAGTTTTTTGTTTTCGCAATATAGATAAACACCTACTCGCCTATCTGTAATCCCTAATTTTGGAGTCAGCCTAAGACTGTCATCCTTAACCTCAAGTTAGTACAGGTTAACTCTTTTAAAGGGACTCCCCCTTCTCCTTGACCGAGTAACTCAAAACTGGCTCAGGAATATCCTTTATAGGAGATAGGCAAATTGAAATCACAAATAGCGATAGTCACAGGTATTTTATTAAGCTTTAACGCAGCAGCGGATGAGGAATGGATCTTTGGTATCGGAGCAGGCGTTACAAGTTATGAGAGTGCATATAAAGGTGTAGGTACTGAAACTACTGCATTCCCTAGCTTATACGCACAGAAAGGTAACTTTTTGTTAATGGGAAACAAAGCTCAATATACTCTTTACGGTAATAGTAAATTCCAATTCAATCTATTAGGCCAATACCGTTTCGAAGGCTATGAAGCAGACGATTCCTATATGCTTAATAGCATGGAAGAGCGTGATGGCGCACTCGAAGCAGGTATCAGTGCATCGTTCGATACACACTACGGCATATTGTCAGCCTCTTTTGTGACAGATATCTCTGATACCCACGAAGGGCATGAATTATCTGTTGGCTGGGCCAAACCTTATCAGCTTAATGCCAAGTGGATGGTAAAACCCTCTTTAGAACTAAACTGGCGAAGTGATGACCTGAACAATTATTACTACGGCGTAAAGTCGAACGAAGCAACCGCACAACGAGCTGTGTACAAAGCAGATAGCAGTATGAGCTACCGAGCAGGTGTGGATGCTTTTTATGTAGTGGATAAGCAGCAAACTATCCAGATGGGTATCGGCGTTAATGGTTGGGGCAGTGAGGTAGAGGATAGCCCTATTGTTGATCGCAGCAACAGCCCTGAAGTAAAAGCAGCTTACACTTTCCGTTTCTAGTCGATCTAGTTGGAGGTTACGGCAGATAAATAACAGGCCACTTTTATATTGCCGTGACCTCAACTCTATATTTCAACTACCCATTACCAATCCCTTTTATCTGTAGTATTTCGCCCTGAATTTCGTAAAAAAACTAGGCTAATAGCGCGAGAAAAAAGTAATTTTAGCCGCTAAACCTGTTTTGAATTTTACATATTGACTCCCCTACGCTCTTCCCCCATGGTGCGCCCTTTTTTTAAAATGTGGAGCCCTAGGCTTAACTATGAACGCAGTGATTATTGCAGTGCTAACCATGTTGGTGCTGAGCCTTTTTAGAACCCATGTTGTTATTGCTCTTTTGATTGGCGCACTTGTCGGCGGCTTGTCAGGAGGATTGAGTCTAGATGCTACAATCAATGCTTTTAATGCTGGGATTGGCGGCGGTGCAAGCGTTGCCTTAAGCTATGCATTGCTTGGTGGCTTTGCAGTCGCAATTGCACAATCAGGCCTGCCACACTTGTTAGCGAATAAAGCAATAACAGTGATTGGCCAAGACCCTACGCCAGCACGCGTCAACAAGATCAAAACGCTACTACTCCTAATCATCTTAGCGGTAGCCATTTCGTCACAAAACTTAATCCCAATCCACATTGCATTCATCCCACTATTAATACCGCCTTTGCTTCTAGCGATGAGCAAACTGAAATTGGAT
Source organism: Neptuniibacter sp. QD48_11 (assembly GCF_047778095.1). GTDB lineage: Bacteria > Pseudomonadota > Gammaproteobacteria > Pseudomonadales > Balneatricaceae > Neptuniibacter. Next base: position 1,109,848 of record NZ_CP180551.1, on the reverse strand, counting down.
CGACGTTTAATTGCCTGCGTACTGACCTTTGGCCTAGTAACCCCTTATATGCTTCTACCGGTAGGGTTTGGAGGAATATTCCTCAACGAAATTCTACTTAAACATATTGGTCAAGGCGGACTCGATACAACAGGTATTTCAGTGATTCAAGCGATGAGCATACCTGCTGCAGGGATGTTGTGTGGACTATTGATCGCAGTTTTCATCAGTTATCGCGGGAAACGCCGATATGATCAGTCTAAGATTAATGCAGTAGAAAACAACGTTAATGACTTCAATTCTAAGAGCATTATCGTTGCTCTGTTAGCAATCGGTGTAGCCTTCGTAACACAGCTAGTTACCAACTCCATGATCATCGGGGCTATGCTTGGCTTTATCCTATTTACCGTTACTGGAGTGATCCGTTGGAAAGAATCTGACGGCGTATTGACCGATGGTATGAAAATGATGGCAACCATTGGCTTTATCATGATTGCCGCATCAGGTTTTGCAGAGGTGCTTAAGGAAACCGGCGATATCGCTGCACTAGTGACGAGTTCAGTAGACGTTATTGGCCAAAATAAACCAATAGCGGCCTTCTTGATGTTATTGGTGGGTTTGCTAATTACTATGGGTATAGGCTCATCGTTTTCAACAATCCCAATTATTGCAGCTATCTACGTACCATTAGCTATTCAGTTAGGCTTTAGCCCTTTAGCTATCGTTGCTCTAGTCGGCACAGCAGCAGCTTTAGGTGATGCAGGCTCCCCTGCGTCTGACTCGACCCTAGGCCCAACATCAGGCTTAAACGTCGATGGGCAACACAATCATATCTGGGATACGGTTGTACCAACATTCTTGCACTATAACTTACCTCTACTAGCCTTTGGTTGGTTTGCAGCTGTAACGTTATAAAAGCACACAACGGGCAGGCCTTAGCTTAAAGTAAGGCCTGCACCCTGCCTCCGAGAGCACTGCTTCAATCTACATTTACTCTTTAGCAAAGATTAGAAAATAATTCTTAAGAACTAAGACTAAGGATCTATGGGAATTGCTTTATTAGCTGAGCAACTAGGCGCATAATCCGCGCCAAATCTTTAACACGCCCTTCAGGGGTCGAGACATTAGCATGTTGCAGAAAGGCCGAATTTCCTCTCGATCGATTATCAATACAGTCATCGCGTACAGCATAACCGGCTTTATTCTATGCCTTGCCTATACACAGACCAGCCATGAAACTGAGTTTTTAGCTAACTACCGCTTAGTATTAACGCTTGTACTTATCCCAATTATCATAAAATTCTTGATCCAACTGATCGCAGCCCCCCTCTCAGGAGTCATTGATTTCTTTCGAGACAAACCCGTTTTAGGCCAAGAACCCTCTGTGAGTGTATTAATTCCAGCATGGAATGAAGAGGTTGGTATTATAAACACCCTACGATCTGCGTTAGCTGCCGACTATAACAACTATGAAGTGATCGTCATCAATGATGGATCAACTGATAAAACCGACCAGTTCCTTAGTGAATTTATTACACAGTACAACCCCAACAATCCAATAAAACTACGCTACTTTGCACTAGAGAACGGGGGCAAAGCCAAAGCGCTTAATCATGCACTACAGTATGCGAAAGGAGAGATCGTACTCACTATCGACGCTGACAGCCTAATGCACCCCAAGGCTATTCGGAACATGGTAAAGAAATTTTCATCCGATAAGGTAGCTGCTGTTGCTGGCAACGTAGCCATCGGTAATGGCCATGCAGGGCTCGGGATTATCCAACAACTCGAATATCTTTGCGGCTTCTTTATGAAAAGAGCTGATTCTGTTTTTAATGCGGTTTACATTATTGGCGGAGCCGCTGCAGCGTATCGCCGATCCGTACTTATTGAGGCAGGTGGATTTGATCACAATGTAATTACTGAAGACATTGAAATATCTACCCGTATACTAGGCATGGGTTATCACTGCCGTTACGCACCTGACGCCATCATTTATACGGAGGGCCCTTCGGATCTAAAGAGCCTCTGCAATCAGCGTTTGCGCTGGAAGTATGGGCGTTTTCAAACCTTTATCAAACATCGTGAACTGTTTTTTAATAGTTCGAAAACCAATAACTATTATCTGTCCTGGTTACTTTTGCCAACAGCGCTTTATGCAGAGTTTCTATTACTACTAGAGCTTCCCTTGCTAACCCTATTTTTCACCTACATTGTTTACACTGGTGACTATATCACCCTAAGTCTTTGCATCTTACTAATCTCGGCGCTTGTTAGTTTCCAGACTTCGTATGACTCCCAGCCACGTTTCCATGTGCGGATGCTCTATTACGCTCCCATCGCTTGGCTAATCTGGTATGTCGTCGATGCGGTCGAGTTCCAAGCACTCATCAGAAGCTTAAAGCGACTAAAACGCAAAGAAGGTCTTCAATGGCAATCATGGAATAGAACAGGATTAGCAAATCCATCACCTACTGAGCCTGAGAAACCGATGCTATAACGAAAAGACTCTACTCATTTGACTGCTTAATGGATTCTACATTGGTCATCGTTCAGCTCTTTAAAACAAGGCTCTCAAATAAAGAAAAGAATTAACAAAGACCGGCAACCTCAACGCTGACTGACAATTGCCAACCAAGGCTGTTGCTCACGAGGTAAACCTGCTGGGCGATAATAATGATCAAGAATACGAAAACCTGCATCCTCTAGATATTGAGCAGTCACCTCTAACTCCATATAGTGACCATAACGCTCACCATTCCACCCTTCCGCCGCCCCTCTAGGATTTGAAGTAAATAAAATCCCATTTGGTTTCAACGCAATATAGCATTTAGACAAAACCTCACCGAGCATCTGACTGGGGACGTGGAACATAGAAGCATTAGCAAAAATTCCATCAAAGCACTCTTCCCCTAAATCGAGATGACAAAACGACTGATTCAGCACAGGGCAACCACTATGTAATCGGGCCATCTCACAGAAAGTCTTACTTCCATCGAGCCCGGTAGGAAAATGACCTAAGGCTTTAAAAGAAAGAAGATCGCGGCCTGGCCCGCAACCCAAATCTAAAATATCCAGACCTTTTCGTTGCGGTAATGCACCTAATAAAGCATCAATATTCTGACTAACATCATGATCACGAGTACCTTGCCAATAAGACACTGCATTCGATTCATAATGCCCTAAAGTCACGCGTTCGATTTCGCTTAAACTTTCTTTGCTATAGCGATTGCCCATATAGAAATTCACACAAATGATTTTTTAAATTGTCTTTTAAAGTAATGACATCAGCTTACTCATCACCCTATCTTAGCGCGCTTCAAATGGATCAATACAGAATCAAATGGACAAGGCACGACAAGATTGATTGGTTCAGCGCCGACAGGATGCCGTAAACGTTCAGTTTGAGGCATACAACATCAAACACCAATACCTCATAGAGAGTTAGCTTAGAGAAATCATAGGATTATTAAGAAATGGTCGGGATGATAGGATTTGAACCTACGACCCCCTGCACCCCATGCAGGTGCGCTACCAAGCTGCGCTACATCCCGACTAAGAGCTTGAAAATGAACACTTTCAAGTGGCGGTTATCTTAACTGAACACTCTGAATCTGGAAAGATATTTTCCGCTTATTGAGTGATAACCTCTTCACCTATCACCATGATTGTTGCCGTCTGGTTATAGTGACCGATTGAACCGCCCTGAGTTGCTCCCTGTTCGCCAAATGTATTGAAACCTATGACAGGCACGTCTTCACCACATACTTCCTTAACCAAGCAGACATCATCCACATCTAAGCGCGCTTTCAACAGGTGACGTAAAATACAGTTAAAAATAATTACTGCGCCTATCTTCTTCGGGCTACCGGCATCGATAATCGCCTTCTGTAACGTTTCCTTGAAACGCTCCCTCGCAATATCAGCATCCGTTTTCATTTCACGCAGAAACGCACCTTTGGGAATTTCTGCATAAAAGCTCACGCCACCGTCATCATGAACCTGTTGAGCGCTTTTGATTGTGTACTCTGCAAAAACATCAGAGGATTTAATACCAAAAGGGTTTTGAATAAACAGCTCTGGCGTCAATTCTTCCCCACCTAACAGCTTTTGAAGCACCTCTGTTGCTGGCTTACCATTGAGCATCTGCACCGTCCGCCCTTTAGCCTGAGTAACAACAGCACCTTTATTAGCTGCCACGTAAGGATGGCCCATAGCGGTACCAATTTTTAAGCCACTGCTAAAGCTCGCAACAACCGCAGAGTCTTGATGAACACCATTGCTGATTTGATAACTTTTAGCATCTGAGAAATCCGTGGCCGTCGAACCACCAATGACTTGGGAGACCGTGCCTGTTTCTAAAATGAGACTACGCAAAAAAGCTTCTTCTTGCGCTGAAGTGCCATCAGGTAAGACCATATTAATGCAGGGCTTTATTCTAGAGACCTCTTTTGCCCCTTTGCTGTCTAAGGCAATGGCCATCAAAGACATGACAGCAGGGTTTGAGAGCAAGTTTGAATAAGCTTCGCGAATAGCGTCTTTGGCAGCTTGTTCAGGTTGCTTTGATAGGTTTTGACCAACGCCCAAACCGACACTGAAATAAGCGCTCTGCAGCGTCATTACAACAACGCTCGCCTCCTGTGGCCCTTGCTTAAGGCTAGAAATTTCTCCCCAGGAGCTACCGCCTACAATGGGAACAACATCTCCTACAACTGACCTAATGTCACTGTAGGCTTTCTCAACATCCAAAGAGAAACTAACAAAGCAGATGACCAAGTCTGGTTTAGGTGTGGACTCCATGGCCTGACTTGCAGCCTCAGAAGCATCTTGGTCATGACCTAAACCTACTCTTAAAATCGCCATCTCTACTTTCCTAGCTGGTTTAACAACCTAGATGCTAATCAAGCTATAGAGCACAGCCAACCGCTAAGGCGTGAAACAGTGCCAAAGTGTAAGTAGAAATAAACTATATAAGTAAAACGAGCGTTTAATATAGGGGCAAAATTAAGCACTAAGAGCAAACTAGCGCTTAATAGATTCCAATAGATCTTCTAATTCGGAGATAGTCTGTCGAAGCAACTGCTTATATTGGCTTTGATCATCTTCATTATTGTCACCCGCAAGATACTGTTTAGCACCACTTAGGGTGTAACCTTGATCGTGCAACAAGCTTTTGATCTGACGGATCAACAAAACATCCTGTCGTTGGTAATAACGGCGGTTGTTTCGTTTAACAGGCGAGATTTGTGAGAACTCTTTCTCCCAATAACGCAATACATGCGCCTTGAGATCACAAAGCTTAGCAACTTCGCCAATCGTAAAATAGCGTTTACCCGGGATCGGGTTGGGATCGTTACTCTGGGGTGTCTCCAGCATAGGTTTCGACACGGTCCTTCAGTTTCTGACCTGGGCGGAAAGTTACAACGCGGCGAGCCGAGATAGGTACTTCTTCCCCAGTTTTAGGATTCCGGCCCGGTCTTTGACGCTTATCGCGAAGGTCAAAGTTACCGAAGCCGGACAATTTTACCTGCTCGTTAGCAGCCAGACATGCCCGGATTTCATCAAAGAACGATTCCACCATCTCTTTGGCTTCACGTTTATTTAATCCTAGCTCTTCGTTCAGGCGTTCCGCCATTTCAGCTTTTGTTAACGAGCCCATGATAAATCACCTTTCGCTGCTTATTCTCGCAATGAGGCACCAAACTCACTGGCTAGTGCAGAAATAACCGCACTTGTGGCGCTGTTTATTTCTTCATCATTAAGAGTGCGCGAAGGATGCTGCCACGTCAAGCCCACAGCAAGACTTTTTCTACCTTTTTCAATACCTTGGCCTTGGTAAACGTCAAAAAGCGTTACTTCTTTAACGAATTCACCCGCTTCTTTTTCAGCCAATTGACGAACTGAATCGAAAGCTACGCCCTCATCTACAATAAGTGCTAGATCACGACGGGACTCTGGGAACTTAGAAATTTCTTGGTAGCGAGGTAGTTTGCCTTGAGTCAAAGCAGCTTGGTTAATCTCGAAAAGATATACCGCACCATTCAGACCCAACTCTTTAACCAAATTAGGATGCAATGCACCAATGTAACCAACTTTTTCGCCATTACGTTCAATACGCGCAGTCTGACCTGGGTGCAAAGCAACATGACGATCAGCTACAAACGTAAACTCATCTTCAGCTCCACCTAGGGAAAGCAGGCTTTCTAGATCACCTTTGATATCAAAGAAATCGACTTGATCTTTACCAGCATTCCAACCTTCAGGATCTCGCGCACCTGCTAGTAAACCAGCAACTACGTTTTCCTGAATGATCTCATCACCAGAAGTTGGTAGGAAACGCTGGCCGCTTTCAAATAAGCGTACACGCGCTTGCTGACGATTCTGGTTGTACTGCAAGGCTTTTACTAGGCCTGGCCAGATTGTTGTACGCATCACCGCCATTTCAGCAGAGATTGGGTTAGCTAGTGCGATACCTTCGAATTGGTCATCGAACTGCTTTTGTAGGCCAGCCTCTATAAAACTATAAGTGATCGCTTCCTGATAGCCACGTGCGATCAATGCACGACGAACATTCTGGATTGTTACTTTAGTTTCATCGTTTGCCTTGATTGGCATAGACGCTGTTGGCGTACGTACAGGTAGGTTGTTATAGCCGTACACACGCGCTAATTCTTCGATCAGATCCACTTCAATTGCGATATCAAAGCGATAAGATGGAACAGAAACGTGCCACTCACCTTCCGTAGAAGTCTTCTCTACAACCAAACCAAGACGCGTTAAGATCTCTTCAATCTCGTCAGCTGGCATTTCAAACGCCAGCATCGCATTCACTTTGCTATGACGTAGGAATACCTGACGCGCAGCTGGTAACTCATCTTGATTAACAGTTTCAACAGCTGGACCAGCTTCTCCGCCTACGATCTCAAGGAGAAGCTCTGTAGCGCGGTTAATTGCTTGATTTTGCAACTGCCAATCTACACCACGTTCAAAACGGTGAGAGGAATCTGTATGCAAACCATAAGAACGCGCACGGCCAGCAATCGAGATCGAGTTAAAGAATGCACTTTCTAGGAAAATATTCTGTGTTTCAGAAGTAACGCTGGTAGGCTCGCCACCCATGATACCTGCTATAGCAACTGGGCCATTAGCGTCGGTAATTGCCAACGTATCAGCATTAAGCTCAACTTCTTGACCGTCTAAAAGCGTTAGCTTTTCACCCTGCTCCGCACGGCGAACAACGATACCACCGGATAGTTTATCCAGATCGAAAGCGTGCATTGGCTGACCAAGCTCTAGAAGGATATAATTCGTTACATCTACAACTGGATCGATGCTACGCACACCAGAGCGCTCAAGCTTCTGTTTCATCCATAATGGTGTTTCTGCTTGTGGATTGATACCACGAATAACTCTGCCAACATAACGTGGGCAGTCAGCTGCATCTTTTAACTCTACAGGGAAAGTCGCATCGATAGTGGCTTCAACTGCATTGTCAGCAACAAAAGTAACTGGCGCTTTATTTAGCACACCCACTTCACGTGCTAAACCAGAAATACTTAGACAGTCACCACGGTTAGGCGTTAGATCTACATCGATAACTTTATCATCTAGATTTAGGTATTCACGAATACAAGTACCTACAGGCGCATCCGCTGGAAGCTCCATGATACCGTCGTGATCATCTGAAATACCTAGCTCATCTTCCGCACATAGCATGCCGAAAGACTCTACCTGACGTAGTTTCGCTTTTTTAATCTTAAACTCTTTGCCATCTGGAGTCGGTAATACCGCGTCCACCGTTGCGAAAGCTGTTTTTAAACCGGCACGAGCGTTAGGTGCACCACATACAACCTGTGCAACTTCACTACCATTAGTGACTGTGCAAACCTGAAGTTTATCTGCATTTGGGTGCTGCTCAGCCGTTAGAATTTCACCTACGATAACACCGGTAAAATCTTTAGCTGCTGCTTCAACTTCGTCTACTTCCAGACCTGCCATTGTGACTTGATCAACTAGCTCCTGCGTACTGATTGCAGGGTTAACCAACTCGCGTAACCACTTTTCACTGAATTTCATTTTGCTTTCCCGAAAATCCTGTTAATAACCGCTTAAAACGTTGTCTTGATCAGTTGAACTGATTCAGGAAACGCAGGTCGTTTTCAAAGAATAGACGCAGGTCATTTACGCCGTAACGCAACATAGCCAAACGCTCTACACCCATACCGAAAGCAAAGCCGGTGTACTCTTCAGGATCGATACCTGAAGCTTCAAATACTTTTGGATGCACCATACCGCAACCGAGTACTTCCAACCATTTACCATCACCACGGTCTATATCAACTTCAATAGAAGGCTCAGTGAACGGGAAGTAAGACGGACGGAATCGAACGCGAACATCTTCTTCGAAGAATTCACGTAGGAACTGCTCTAGTGTGCCTTTTAGGTCAGCAAAACTGATATCTTTATCCACAATCAAACCCTCTACCTGATGGAACATTGGAGAGTGCGTTTGGTCGTAGTCACAACGATATACACGGCCTGGGCAGATAATACGTAGTGGTGGTTCTTGCGATTCCATTGTACGTACCTGAACACCTGAAGTGTGCGTACGTAGCAGTGTATTCGCATTAAAATAGAATGTGTCGTGCATAGCACGAGCCGGATGGTGCGAAGGAATATTTAGCGCTTCGAAGTTGTGGTAATCATCTTCGATTTCTGGACCTTCTTCTACCGTATAGCCGATACCACCGAAAAACTCTTCAATTCGCTCCATGGTTTTAGTCACAGGGTGTAAACCACCGAGTGCTTGACCACGTCCTGGTAAAGTTACATCGATTGTTTCAGCAGCAAGCTTACTTTCTAGCGCTGCAGCTTCTAGTGCTGTTTTACGCTCATTAATCACTTCTTGAAGCGCTTGTTTGGCTTCGTTGATCTTAGCACCAGCTTGTGGGCGCTCCTCTGCAGATAGCTTGCCTAAGCCTTTAAGAAGTGCAGTAAGTTCACCTTTTTTACCCAAGTATTGAACGCGAACATCGTCCAACTGTTGAGTAGTAGTTGCCATAGCGACAGCTTCAGTACCTGCTGCCAAAAGGCTTTGAATGTTTTCCATTATCCGGCTCCGAATAGAAGGATAAATACGGTAATTGGTTAGTAATCAGTTACTTTGCCCAGTTTTCCCTAGAAAACTGGGCAAAATAACCGAAAAAATAGGGGAAGAGTTCGCACCCTTCCCCTATTTCAAAGTAGTCGCTTACACGACACTGGGTGCTAGCTTACGCTAGAGAAGCTTTAGCTTTCTCTACGATCGCTGCAAATGCGCCAGCTTCGTGAACAGCAAGATCAGCTAGAACCTTACGGTCGATCTCGATGTTAGCCTTTTTCAGACCAGCAATGAAACGGCTGTAAGACAAACCGTTGATACGAGCACCAGCGTTGATACGTGCAATCCACAATGCGCGGAACTGACGCTTACGCTGACGGCGGTCACGGTATGCATATTGACCAGCTTTGATTACCGCCTGTTTAGCAACGCGGAATACACGGCTACGAGCACCGTAATAACCTTTTGCTTTTTTCAGGACTTTCTTGTGACGACGACGAGCAACAACACCACGTTTTACGCGAGCCATGTCTTTCTTCCTCTAAATTCTGTTAGCTAAAAAATCGATTAAATATAAGGCAGCATGCGACGAACCAACGCCTTGTCTGCAGCATGTACCTGCAGCATAGGGCGAAGCTGACGCTTACGCTTAGTAGATTTCTTAGTCAGAATGTGACTAGTGAAAGACTGCTTGTGTTTGAAGCCGTTAGCGGTTTTCTTAAAACGCTTAGCCGCACCACTATTGGATTTCATCTTAGGCATTACTAAAATCTCCACGCATTCGTTAATTTTTTTTCGCCCGAAACAAACGACAAAACCCGTAGCCAACTTTTACAAGTCAGTCACGGGTTAAGGAAAGTAACGAGTTACTTTTTCTTCTTCGGAGCTAAGACCATGACCAGTTGACGGCCTTCCATCTTAGGACGCTGTTCTACAGCTGCTAACTCTTCCAAATCTTTCTCGATTCGTTGGAGTAACTGCATACCCAGTTCCTGATGGGCCATCTCACGACCACGATAACGCAAAGTTATCTTGGCTTTATCTCCTGCTTCAAGGAAACGTACCAGGTTGCGTAGCTTGACCTGATAATCCCCTTCTTCCGTATTAGGACGGAATTTCACTTCCTTGATCTGGACCTGATGCTGCTTTTTCTTGGCTTCATTCTTTTGCTTTTTCAGCTCATAAAGATGCTTGCCATAATCCATCACTTTACAAACGATGGGATCAGCTTCAGAAATTTTCACCAGATCAAGTCCCGCTTCTTGTGCTGCCACAAGAGCGTCATTTACCGGTACGATGCCAATCTGTGTTCCGTCTGGACCAATAAGTCTGCACTGTTTAGCTACTTTCAGTAGATTCTCATTGATCATGGGCTCTTCTCTGCGAGCGCCCCTTCTATTATCACGCCTGATAGTCTTATCTCCTGACTGTTTTTAGACTTATGAGTCCTGACGACCTTTCTTAGCGACATCACTGCTAAGAAGGTTTACAAAATCTTCTAGAGGCATAGCGCCTAGGTTTTCACCCGTACGAGTACGTACAGCAACCTCACCCGCCTCTACTTCTTTATCGCCTATTACAAGAAGGTAAGGCACCTTCTGTAAAGTACGCTCGCGAATTTTAAAGCCGATCTTCTCATTTCTCAAGTCTGACTCGGCTCTGAATCCTTGATTTTCAAGATTTTGAACAACTTTTTGACAATAATCAGCTTGTTTGTCCGTAATATTCATCACAACAGCCTGTACAGGCGCTAACCAAGTCGGTAATGCACCCGCAAAGTTTTCGATCAAAATACCAATGAAACGCTCAAATGAACCAAGGATTGCACGGTGCAACATCACAGGTGTTTCACGTTCACCATGTTCGTTTACAAACTGTGCACCAAGACGACCCGGCATAGAGAAATCAACCTGAATTGTACCGCACTGCCAAACTCGACCAAGGCAATCCTTCAGAGAGAATTCAATCTTAGGACCGTAGAACGCACCTTCACCTGGGAGTAGTTCCCATTTCAGGCCAGCATTATCTAGCGCATCAGATAGCGCTTTTTCTGCTTTATCCCAAACTTCATCGCTACCTACACGCTTCTCTGGACGCGTAGATAGTTTGTATTGAATCTCCTGGAAACCAAAATCCTCATACACTTCATGTAGGAAATCGATAAATTCAGATACTTCACTCTGAATGCTGTCTTCAGCACAGAAGATATGACCATCATCCTGTACGAAACCACGTACACGCATAATACCGTGAAGTGCACCTGATGGTTCGTTACGATGACAAGAACCAAACTCAGCCATACGTAATGGTAGGTCACGGTACGAACGTAGGCCTTGGTTATATACCTGAACGTGACATGGGCAGTTCATCGGCTTAACAGCAAAATCACGGCTTTCAGAGTGCGTGGTAAACATCTCTTCCGAGAATTTTTCCCAGTGGCCGGACTTTTCCCAAAGAGTACGCTCTACAACCTGTGGCGTTTTTACTTCAACGTAGTTACGACGACGAAGCTTTTGACGCATGTACTGCTCAATACCTTGGTAAAGTGTCCAACCATTTGGATGCCAGAACACCATGCCAGGCGCTTCTTCCTGTAAGTGGAACAGGTTTAGCTGTTTACCCAGTTTTCGGTGGTCGCGCTTCTCTGCTTCCTCTAGACGGTGCAGGTAAGCTTTAAGGGCTTTTTTGTCACCCCATGCAGTACCATAGATACGCTGAAGCATTTCGTTGTTGGAATCACCGCGCCAGTATGCACCAGCAACTTTCATCAGTTTAAATGCTTTGATATGGCCTGTAGAAGGCACATGCGGACCACGACATAGATCGATGAAGTCGCCTTGAGAGTAGAAAGACAGATCTTCAGCATCTGGAACAGCTTGAAGCAACTCAACTTTGTACTTCTCGCCCATCTCATCAAACATTTTGGTCGCTTCATCACGACTCATCAATGAACGAGTAACAGGTAGGTTCTGCTTAACTAGCTCCGCCATTTTCTTTTCGATCTTTTCTAGATCTTCTGGTGTAAATGGACGCTCGTAAGCAAAGTCATAATAGAAACCATCTTCAATAACAGGCCCGATCGTTACCTGCGCACCAGGGAACAATTCTTGTACAGCCATAGCCATCAAGTGAGCAGTAGAGTGACGGATAACTTCTAGACCTTCTTCATCACGCGCAGTGATGATGGCTAGGTCAGCATCATTTTCAATAGTGAAAGAAGTATCAACTTCTTTACCGTCAACTTTACCGGCCAACGCAGCTTTAGCTAAACCAGCGCCGATATCAGCAGCAACTTCAAATACAGTAACAGGGTTAGCAAACTCGCGTTTGCTACCATCTGGTAGGGTAATTACAGGCATGTTATTTCCTTGATTTCAGTGGTGACCCATACGTAAGGCCACTTATATTCGATACAAATTACTTACCGTACAAACCAAGTACGTTGTAAGTTGGCGCGATTATAGGTCAATCAAAGAAAAGGAGCTAGGACTATGTTCACTGAGGATCTATTCGGAGCCTGAACCCTTCGGCAGAGAGATTCGGATATTGATGCCTTTACCTTCGTTACTACTAAATTGGATATCGCCAAGCAGTCTATCCTTTACAAGCTCATGGATAATATACATCCCCATACCGGTTCCTCCTGAACCTTGCCGGGTTGTATAAAACTGCTCAAATACATGCTGTTGTACCTCTTCAGTGACTCCTTCGCCGTCATCATCATAAATAAGTACGTATGCTTCGGGCGTTACCTCACTGCTAAACGTTACAGTGCCGGCAACTGTTCCATCTTTAAAACCATGCATTAACGAATTGGTCAGGAGATTCGTCGCAATTTGTGCAATAGCACCTGCATCTACATTTAATTCAATAGCAAGATCAATATTATTCACAACGTCAACAGGAGCGTTCTTGTATGAAGGCTTTAAACTGAGCAGTACATCTTGGATATATTCTCGTAGATTTATCTCTCTCTCTTGCTCACTGATTTGATCAACAGCTACCTGCTTGAAGGCCTGCATTAATTCATGTGCTCGGGTTAAATTCGAATTTATTAACTCTCCAGCTTCACTATTATCTGTTAAGAATTTCTCGAATTGTGTGCGAGTCATTGTATTATTTTGAAAACTACCTAAAACTTCTGCTGTTTCCTCAATTAAAAAAGAAGAGGCGGTTTTCGACACGCCTAAGGGTGTGCTGACTTCATGCCCAATACTGCTAACTAGACGCTCTAATGCAGATAGTTTTTCGCTTTGTAGTAACTCTTTTTGAGTTACATCCAACTTATGCTGAGTTGCGCTTAACTGTGCTTCTCTATCTTCTAACAGTTGCTCATTTAGCTTAACTTCGGCTTCCAGCTTTTCTTGATATTCACGCATCGCTTGGGCATTAGCATGCAAACGTTCATGCTGTTGGGAGAATTTGTGATAGAGGAAACTTATTTCATCATGCTCATGATTATCGGGATAAGTCAGCTCAGCGCATTCTGATAACGCACCTTCCTCTTCTTTTGTATTGTGATCAGTTGAGGCCTCCAACAACATAGCTAATTTATGCAGAGGAACTTGAAATAGATAACGGTGAATTACGTAAATCGACATAACGAGGAAAGCGATTACGGCACAGATTATTAATGCCAACTTCATCCCTAGAGCCTCACCACTTTTAATCGCAGGCTCGATGATGCTATCAACTTCCAATATTCCTCTTACATCTCCAAGTTTCCAATCCACTTTAGGTGAAAAGGCATGGCTGTTGTGGCACTTTACACAGGCATCAGCGACCAAAGTGTCAGCAATAGCGACACGCACAACACTCGCACCCGCTTCATTCTTTAAGACCTTTATATATTCAGATTGAGGGTTTTCTTTAAGGTAATGCCAAGCCTGAATCGCAAACTCATCTAATTGTCGTTCGGCTCGATTAGGAAAAGGATAAAAACTATATAACTTGATCTGGGTACCTTGTTGAGTAAATTGCTCACTCAATTCATGCACCATCGTTGCGGGTAAAGGAATACTATTTGTCGTGCTCTTATGATCAATGGTGACATCAATATCAGAATGTAACAGCACTTCACCTACTACATTTTCAGTGTAATACCCTCTCAGGCGCTTAAATTGCTCAACTGTTTCTTCCGCTCTTTTTTGAGCTTCATCTATGGCTTGCTGTGTGATGGTTTTCGGTAAGTAGTATAGGATGGCAATGACTAGCAACGTCATTACGGCTAATACAGGAAATATAATTTTCCAAACCAACGACTTACGAACCTGCATTCCCCACCCTTATCACCTCTAGATAACTCTAAGAAAGTATAGGAGCATTTTTTAGGTTTGTTTAAATAAGATAGTCACATATTTCAAAGGGTTAAGAAGCTTCTAATTGCCTTCTGGTGTAGTCGATATGTTCAGTCGCAACCTTACGCGCCAACTCTGCATTTCTATTGATCAGCGCCTGATAGATTTGGGTATGTTGCGCACTAATGCCGTCTGGATAACGGCCAAACTTTTTAAGGGTTCGATCAAGTACACCATAAATTGCATTAAAGTAACGGTTATAAAAAATCTGACTGAAAGAAATAACAAGTAGATGATGACTAGCTTCCGCAATCATCATATGAAACCTAAGGTCAGCTTTGGCTTTGGCCAGTGTCGTGTTCCCACTACTTCGCGCCTGCATAGCCTCATACTCTTGTCCGATTCGATCCAGTTGTTCATCAGATGCACGTAAAGCTGCGTAATAAGCTGCTTCACCTTCTAATGCAGCCCTCATTTCCATCACTTGAACTTGGAACTCGAAATTATCGCCAATACTTTCCGACGGCATAGAGAAATGACTTTCGAGTAAGTTTCTGCAGAGGCTCCCACCGCCATGATAAGTTTCGATAATGCCTTTTAATTCGAGATCTTGAACAGCCTCACGAACCGTTGCTCGAGAAAGACTATAGCGTTCTGCCAATACGCGCTGAGATGGCAGTTTCTCGCCTGGGCTTATATCACCATACAAAATTTGGCTCTGAAGCTCAGAACTTAACTTCTGGCTTAGATTTACATCTTTCACTTTCGCCACAGAGTACCTCACACCACTTCTTGGTCAGACCAGTTAACAGTTTAGCATTTCCTTTGCGCCATCTCTTAACTATCTTTTGAGTAACAGATAAAACTTCAGGCACGAGAAACTGAAGAAAAATAAGAAACGTCAGTGACGTGAGAGCCTGATTCCTAATCAGGTAGAGCTGACCAATATAGCGATGACATTCATGCCAAATCAGAATCCTAAAGTCGGTTTATTTGTAACCTGTCTAGCAGATATGTTTAGACCGAGCGTTGCATTCGCAACCGTAAAACTACTTGAAGCTTCAGGCTGCACAGTAGAAGTACCAGAGACACAAACCTGTTGCGGGCAACCTGCTTATAACTCAGGCGACAAAGCAACCACTGCTGAAATTGCAAGAAAAACGATTGAAGCTTTTGATGGCTATGAATATGTCGTTGGCCCATCTGGTTCCTGTATTGGAATGCTGCATTATTACCCTGAGGTCTTTGACGAAAACGACCCTTGGAAGGCACGCGCATTGGACCTAAAATCGCGCGCTTTTGAGATTACCCAATTCCTAACTGACGTAGTCGATTTTGACCGTATCAATGCCGCATTTGAAGGTACGATTACCTACCACGATTCTTGCTCTGGTCTTCGCCAGCTTGGGGTTAAACAACAACCTCGCAAGCTGCTATCTAAGGTTGAAAACCTAACACTTAACGAGATGGAAGAGTCGGAAACCTGCTGTGGTTTTGGCGGTACCTTCTGCGTTAAATATCCAGACATTTCTAACCGCATGGTGTCTAACAAAACTGAATATATCAGTGACTCCGGTGCGAGTACTTTAGTCGGTGGCGATTTAGGCTGCCTATTAAATATGGCCGGCAAGCTTAAACGCGAAGGCAAGAAAATTGAAGCACGTCATGTAGTTGAGATCTTAGCTGGTATGACTGACACGCCAGCCATTGGCGAAGCAGAATATGAGCTAGCCTCTGAACTGAGCGCGGGGTAATACACGATGCATATTAAAAGCCCAGAATTTAAAGAAAACGCTCGTATAGCGCTGCATAATGTCGAACTTCAGGAAGCCCTAGGTCAGTTTAAACATGGTTTCCCTGTTAACCGCGCCAATGCCATCAAGCGCCTACCGGAGTTTGAAGATCTACGTGATGAAGCCCGTGATCTGAAAAATCACATCATTCAGAATCTAGATATCTATCTGGAACAGTTTGAAGATAACGTTGTAAAAAATGGTGGTCATGTTCACTGGTGCAGAACAGGTGACGATGCCAACCAAACCATTCTCGATATTTGTAAACAGGTAAATGCAAAGACCATCACTAAAGGTAAGTCGATGGTTTCGGAAGAAACCGGTCTGAACGAATACCTTGAAGCTAATGGTGTACGCCCTGTCGAGACAGATTTGGGGGAATATATCCTACAACTTCGTGATGATCATCCGAGCCATATTATTGCACCGGCGATACATCTGAATGTTAACGATGTATCTGAGACATTCCACGAACATCACAAGCGTCCTAAAACAGAAGATCCACAGGCGCTAATGAAGGAAGCTCGCGAAGTACTACGAAAAGAATTCGTAGGTGCTGATGTCGGGCTTACTGGAGCCAACTTCCTGGTAGCAGAAACTGGATCAACCATCATCGTGACCAACGAAGGTAATGGCGATCTTACTCAAACCCTGCCAAAAACTCACATTGTGATTACTTCCATCGAGAAGGTCGTACCTACACTGGAAGATATGAGTCTATTTCTTCGACTGCTAGCTCGATCTGCGACAGGTCAGGAATTTACGGTATACAACACGTTATCCACAGGGCCGAAACGCGCTGAAGATCAAGATGGTCCAGAGAACTTCCACGTTGTATTAGTTGATAACGGCCGTAGTGAGATGGTCGGAACAGAGTTTCAAGATATGCTTCGCTGTATCCGATGCTCTTCTTGTATGAACCACTGCCCTGTATACGGTGCTGTTGGTGGCCACTCTTACGGTTGGGTTTACCCAGGTCCTATGGGCTCTGTTTTAACCCCTAAGATGATCGGCATTGACAAAGCTGCGCATCTGCCAAACGCCTCAACATCTTGTGGTAAATGTGAAGAAGTATGCCCTGTGCGTATTCCTCTTCCAAAATTGATGCGTCACTGGCGAGAGAAAGAGTTTGAAAAGCACTTAACACCCAAAGCTGTCAGGTTTGGTATCGCTGGCTGGGCATTTTTTGCCAAACGCCCTGCCCTATACCGCTGGTTAGCAAGAAGCTCTGCTTGGTTTATGAACAAACTCGCTGGTAAGAAAGGCCGCATCAAGAAAATGCCGTTAGCCGGTGGCTGGACTGATTGGCGTGATATGCCGGCACCTCAAGGCAAAACCTTTATGGATCAATGGAAAGCCCACAATAAGGCGGAGAAGTAAGATGAGCAAAGCAGAAATACTTGGCAATATCCGTCGTGGCTTACAGCGTGGTGAAGCAACACCCGCGCAAAAAGCAGCTGCAACACGTCGCATCAATGCACATAAAGCGACCATTATTCCTAAACGTAGCCAGCTAGACAAAGCGGGTCAGATCCAACTATTTAGAGATATGGCTAGCGGTGCTGCGGCTGAGCTCATCGACATTAACTCAATGAACGATCTACCAGCTGCAGTTGCTGAGTGGTTAAATAAACATGATTTTAAATCTTTAGTTAGTGCAAGTGACGATTGCTTAAACGAACTCGATTGGTCTGCTTTAGGCGATATCAAACGCGAGCAGCGTGTTGCGCAATCTGGCGATGTTGCTAGCTTAACCACCTCTATGACGGGTATCGCAGAAACGGGGACTCTGATGATGTACTCCCGTCCAGAGAGCCCGACGACATTGAACTTCCTACCGGATTGCCATCTCGTATTATTGCGTGAATCGACGATCGTCGGTAGCTACGAAGACGCTTGGCAGATGGTACGTGAACAGAACCCTGATGAAATGCCACGCACGGTCAATATGATTACTGGCCCATCCCGTAGCGCGGACATCGGACAAAAATTGCAAATGGGTGCTCATGGCCCCTGCGTACTTGTGATCTTTATCCTTAAAGATATGTAGCTCTATATCTTTATTGCTTTAGCCACCTTTTTAGGTGGCTTTTTTTGTTCTATGGCCATTCAATAACTCAGTTATATAGCTTATCTAGATTCTGTAAACCCGCCTGATAAACGCCACGAATTGTTTTTTCCGCTTCTGCATCTGAGGCACCAGCTGCATTAAAGCTAGAGCTCCAAACTACAATCGAGCCGCCTTGGTCATCCAACTTAACCTGTATTTCGGATTCATAATCAGACACTGGTAATGGTGACTCATCAATTTGGTAACGATAGCTGCGCTTACCTTCATCCTTGCTCAATAAAGTCTCAGTAATTTTCGCACCGTTGCCCAAAGTCAGTACGCGCACTTTATTATCTCTATCACTAGACGCTACCGCAGGGTGCCAGCGATACAAGCCGTTATAATCCCCTAAAAGCGCCCATACAGCAGACGGCTTCACATTCAACTTTACTGATTCTTCAACCGCAATATTACCCGCAGCAGACACGTTTACAGCACCTAATAACGAAGATAGCGCTACTACACCCATAATCTTTTTTAGCATTTTTATTATTCCTTTTTATTTATCACAACACATTAAGTGAACTACCAGCATGCCTCATGAAATTATTGATAACCATTATCATTAAGAACCTATCCAAAAGTACTTAATTAGCTAAATAGATTAAAATCCTCTAAAGCCAAACCAATCCAAGCCGATAGATTAATGTAAGTATTTTTTCATCAAGCACCGACACCTGTGAACGGATTACAGATAGCTGTCGTAATCGGACAATAGGAAGATGTTATGGAAGCCAATGAAATCACTGCTGCAGCGACAACAATGTCTACGCAACAGACACAAACCACTCATGCGGTTAAATCAGCCGAGATGGCTAAAGATCAGATCGAACAAACGGGTGAGCAAGTGATGCAGCTATTGGAAGTCACCGCACCGGGGAAACTTAGAGTCGATCCACTAAGCCCGCTAGGCACCCAAATAGACGTTAAAGCCTAACAACATCGCTAAAAAAGCGAATGCTGTGGCGCTGTGAGATCATCAAAGTCCTCATCTAAAAACTGCAAAATCGTCTCACATACAGGCCTCACCTGCTTATCCAAGTAATGCTGATAGTCTAAAGGCGAGCTCATAAATTCAATGGGCTCTGCGCCATTAACGGTCATCATATATTCAATATAAGAGCCTGACCGATAAGGGCTAGGTTGACCTTTTGCTTGGTATCTATACTCAGCTTTCAAGCCCGCCTGGACATGAGGAGGTTTATTCTTCACATACTGATCCAAACGCTGACGTATACGCTTTCTATAGATAAGCTTGTGATCTAAATTACCCGCTAACAACGCTTCGACCGTTGATTTAAGTAGCGACTGCCACTCTTGGCCTAAGAAAATACGCTCATAAAGCTGTTCTTGAAGCTCACGAGCCAAGGGCGTCCAATCAGTACGTACATTTTCTAGCCCTTTAAACACCATCTGGGTCGAACCATCCCCAGATCGCTTAAGCCCTGCATAACGCTTCTTAGTGCCTTTGTCTGAATGGCGCATAGTCGGCATTAAAAACCGACAATAGTGCGTCTCGTACTCGATTTCTAACTGACTATCTAGCTCGAAGCGCTCTTGTAGATTTTCACGCCACCAGCGATTTAGGTGTTCAGCAACAGCACGACCTGTACTGTTAGCTTGCTCCTCTGGGAAATCATCGCCTAACCAGACAAAAACAGAATCAGTATCACCGTAGATCACCTTAAAACCAAATTCCGATTCGATATGATCTCGTGTCTTTGTCAGGATTTCATGCCCCCTCAAGGTGATCGAGCTCGAGAGTCGTTGATCAAAAAAACGGCAGACATTTGAACCTAAAACACCATAAAAGGAGTTCATAATAATCTTGATCGCTTGGGATAATGCAGCGTTCTTTAACTGCTTGGCTTGATCTCGCGCCGCCCAAAGCTTCTCGATCAACTCAGGTAAAATCGTCTTACTACGCGAAAATATTGCGTGGTTAAAGCCGGGGACTAAATCTTCAGGCTCCGCCCCCTCTTTAAGTCCTTCAGCCAAACCATAAGGGTCAATTTTAAAGGTACGAATAATACTGGGGTACAGGCTTTTAAAATCTAAAACCAAGACCTGTCTATACAAGCCTGGACGCGAGTCCATTACGTAGCCACCGGGCGCACTAAGCCCTGACATCCCAGAAGCATATTGCGGCGCTACATAACCTGAACGATGTAACAGAGGGAGGTATTGGTTATCAAATGCTGCCGCTGATCCTCCTACTTTATCAAGCGCCAATCCTGTTAGACGTGCTCGTTCGAGAAGATAATTAATCAGATCAGCATGCTCAAATATCTCCCAAACCAAGCGGCAATCTTCAAGGTTATAACGAGCCAAAGCCTCTTTGTCTTCTCTAAACAACCGTTGTATTTCACCGCCACGATCATCAACATGGTCTATCAACTTACCTCGATCTAGCATATCCCGAGCGACGTTTTCTAAAGCAAAACTTTCAAACTGATAAGTTGCACCTTTCAGGGTATCAATACCATCTAATACGATTCGCCCTGCCATGCGCACAAAGAGCTTACCCTGAGCCGATTCATGCAGCTTTAAAGGCAACTTGTCACGACCTAGAACAAGTGGAATACGCAGTGCTTCAGCACGTTTTTGTAGTACCCGAAAATCAAAGCCGACTACGTTCCAACCAATAAACGCATCGGGATCATATTCCGCTACCACTTGAATAAATCGCTGTAACAAGGCCTTTTCATCAGAAACATATTCTAACCCTGCACTATCTACACCCTCCCCCTGCATCAATACCAATTGAAAGTCATCAGCATAGAATGCAGCCGACAAGATATTGTCTGCTTTCATCGTCGTTTCTAAATCAATAGAGAGAATGCGTAAATTGGGCGTAAACGTATCTGGCTTTAAACGGACCTGTTTATTCACTTGGCTAATATGAACACCACCTTGAATAAACCGTTCCATCAGATAGCGATCTGCATGCCGTATATCATCTTCCATCATGACAATATTATGCAGATGCAGTAGCTCTTGAATTTGGCGATAGGTTTTTAAAGTTTGGCTATAGATAGCGGTAACACCACGATACTGAAGATCAGTAAGATCGACTTTATTGATTCGCCAATCTCGGAGATGACCCAGTAAGGTTTTAACTCGCGGAACTTGCTCATCAAGAACAAAAAGTACCGCCTCTTGCTGAGTAATAGATATCGGAAAAGCGTGATGCTCTGAACAGACCCAATAGGTCAGCACGATACCCTCGCGAGTGTCGTGCTGACTTCGAGTCAGAATGAATGCCGAAGAGCTATGGTCTGAATGATCATGATGAGTAGGCATACTCACTTAACCAAAGGGCGCGACCAGATCCATATCGGTTAACTCTGGGAAAGCCTCTCGAACCGCAGCTTCATTTTGCACTTCAAATAGGAGTTTAAGGTTAGGACCAGCATCCATCGTCAGATAAATTTCTACGCCCGACAATCTTAACTCCCAGACACGATGCATAGCCGCAACAGATTCTGGTTGCCAATATAAAAGCGGCGGCCATGAAGCAATCATTGTTGCATGCATTGACAGAGCATTTTGCTCAGCAGTTTGACCTAACAGACTCATATCTTGTTCAGCTATAGCATGCTTAATTGTATTCAGATCCTTCTCAGCCTGTGCAGGCCAAGACTGATATAGATCAGCCGACTCAACTGTACGTTGCATACCAGAACGTGAATCGATTTTCTTGGCACCAGTAGCGACTTTTAACAAACCAATTCTGAACCCTGCCCAATTAACCGCTAAAGGCTCTGCACAGCTATCCATGCCGTCTTCTTGTTTACCTTTAGACCATTCAACAAACCCTTGATAGATAGATCGCGATGCACTGCCACTACCAATTCGAGCAAATGCCGACAAGACCTTCTGATCAAGATCGAAACTGTAAAATTCGTTAATCGCCAACATAAGTGCAGCAAATCCGGAAGCTGACGACGCAAGCCCAGCCGCTGTTGGAATATTATTGGTTGTTTCTACCTTAACCGGTTGATCAAGATCTCGACGAAAAAGATCTATAAACGCGATGACTTTACGAGCAAAGGATGAATCTTCACTTTGTAACTCGTCATTTAGATAGACCTGATCACCGGCATCCGAAGGCGTGATTTTCGTACGACTACCTAGCTCACCTAGCGAAATAGATAATGAAGCATTGATAGGCAGGTTAAGCTCAACATCACGTTTACCCCAATACTTACACAAGGCAATATTACTTGGCGCAAATGCTTCTGCTTTAGTACCCGGCATAGTTTTCTCTGGAAGAAACGATGCCACTACACTCTGCTTAGTTATTCTCAATGCTAACCCCTTGTGCCGAAACTGAGACTGGAATTTGTTCGTAAGCTATAGATAGATCTGGATCCGAACCAAGTGCAATCACACAATCCCCAAGACCCGAACCTGAAATTTTAGCACCTGTAATATGCTTGCTCTCGCGAAGCGTGTACACAATATCGCAAATCGCTTTATCTGCTACACCTAATGCGTCCATTAAGCCTTGGTAATTATTCATTAATTGACCAAGCTGCTGCCAATCCTGTTTAGCAATCTCCTTTTCAGCATTATCCGTTACTGACCCCATTAGCTGATAGATCTGTTGATAAAGTTCAGGGGAATATCTCGCTAAATCCTCTACATGCTTCAATACATCTGGTGTTTTGGTTTTATAGCCCGCGTAGTAAAGCGATATCTCGGGTAGCGCTGACAGTGCTTTGATCTCCCTTGGCTTAACTCGATAAGAAACAATCGAACCAAAGATACTAGCCACAAGATCAGTTCCTGAGCCTCGCCCATTTTGTACGTCATGAACAACTGCCAGTGAACGATCGAATAAGCTATCTAGATCCGTTTCATCGTTTACAAAAGAGGCGAGTGCAGCGACTACACCTGCAGTGACCGCGGCTGAAGAACCCAAACCAACGGTATGAGAAAACTCTGAACGAATCGTAATTTTAATACCTGAAGGCAGGCGATCCGCATACATTGCAACCGCAGCCAGCACAAAACTCAGCCTGTCATCAGCAACCAAATCTGGCAACGGGCTTTGGTATTGGGCTAGTGCAGAGTCAATCAGCACTTCTCGTGTTGAGATAGGCTCAAGCTCTATGCGTATATATTTATCCACAGCACAAGCTAATGCCTTATGACCAAAAAGCACTGCGTGTTCACCCATCAGCATAATACTGCCAGGCACGGTCACTTTAATCCGCTTCAACATACGCTCCTTGATAACTGAGTTTTAAAGGCTGTAGGTGGATATTTAAACGGCTAGCGATCTCTGCAGCATTACCTTTCGGGGCATAGACCAATACCAAACCACCTGTATCTCCAGAACTACTACCAGCACCACAAACCTTAGCACTTCCCCCCATCGACTCTATACGCTTAATAACATCAGCAACGGCGTGTGGAACAATACCGATCTGTTGTAATAGGCGCTGATTTTCTTGTATGAGGTCTAGTTTCTGCTGATCATCTGAAGAATAGATTATTCGCTCAAAATCCTGCGTAACTTGTTCAAAATGCTGCCAAATTGTTGAAAACTCAAATGACTCACGTACAGACGAAACCGTTTCACCCGTTGAAGATTTAGGTGAACCGCTATTCCAGATAAACCAGTTATCTCCTATTTTTTCAGGCAATAGCGTTACATGCTCGTTCTGAACTTTAACAACTCCTCCGAAAGTCGTCGCAGCAGCATCTATCGCACTACCACGGCCATGCTGCAATCTCTCACAGTGGCGAACTAACTTGAAGAACTCCCGTTTAGTCAATGCTTGCTGAGAAGCAGCTTCAGCCAACTTTAGCAATGCTGCAATCACTGCAGCAGAAGACCCCATACCAGCACCTGCGGGAATAGCACTCGCTATAGAGATCTGACCGGGCTGATCAAAACCAAGCTGCGACAAGGTATAAAACAGCAGATCTGAAGGCGACGAGAGCACATCCGAAACAGCAAGCTTTCTTTGTAAAAACAGATTAAAACGCTGATCAAGCTGTTCGGAAAAGAATTTAAATGTGGCTATATTCTTAGAAAAGCTACCAAAAACCTCAGAAGAGATAGATAAATTCAGACTTGCGGTAGGAGAATAAGAAGCCATTACAGAGGATGTAACGGCCATCGCAATAGCAGGCGCCCCATAAACAACTGAGTGCTCACCACTCAGTATTAGTTTCCCTGGGGCTATTGCCTTCATTAACAGCTAACGTATTCTCGCTTGTGACCGCTGATCGCAGCCAAACGGAAACGCCCAGTAGTTGCAGCAGGAATATCATGATGTTCACCATCTCGAGGATCTGGGTGGCGATACAGATTCAGATATTCGTCATAGCTCACTTCTTGGCGAGCATCTAACATAGCTTTATGGTTTAGAGTGTGCAGACATTTTTCATAACCCGCCACTACCGTGCCAGAGAAAAACTCGGCAACGCAACCAGAACCATAACTAAAGAAACCAACTTTATTACCAGCCAGATTTTCTTTGCAGTTCTCAAGCAAAGAGGTCAAACCGATATACATGGAAGCGGTATAGCTGTTGCCAATAATACGGTTGTAATACAGTGTTTCTTCAACCTGTTCTTCAATTTGCTCCAAAGACAGGCCTGCTTTGTTTACCTTTGCTAAATGTTTATGCGCTTTTTCCGCCATTCGGCTAAATGGCAAGTGATAGCAAAAATGAGAGAAATCACTAAATGCTAGGGAGCTAACTTCTACAAAGTTTTCCCAAGCCTTTTTCAGCGACTTAAGGTATATCTTGGTAGAGTATTTACCATCAACAAGTGCAGTCGTACGGTAATTTGGTCGCCAGAAATCCATCACATCTTCAGTATGATTACCAACTTCTGGATCAATTTCGATTAGACGGGGGGTTGCTGAGATCAAAATAGCAACTGCGCCACAACCTTGAGTCGCTTCACCTGAAGTACCAAGATCATAACGCGCAATATCGGACGCAATGACCAAAACCTTTTTTTCTGGCTGTCGGGCAACTAACGCGCACGCCATCTGAATAGCAGCTGTTGCGCTGTAACATGCCTGCTTTAACTCAACAACACGGCAGTTAGAATTCAATCCTAACAATCTATGCACATAGACGCCTGCAGCCTTAGACTGGTCCACACCCGTTTCTGTAGCAAAAAGCAACGTACTAATTGAATCAGTGCCTACCCTTTCAATTAACGGGTAGGCAGCATTTGCAGCCATAGTCACTACATCTTCATCAGGTGCCGCCATAGACATCTTCTCTTGGCCTATTCCCTGATAATATTTTTCTGACTCAATTTGCTGAACATTCGCCAGTGTTCTTAAATCCAGATAATAATTGGATGTATAGAAACTGATTTCGTCAATACCAACTGACATTCTTGGGTCTCGATCCTAACTCTCGTCTAAAACAAGGGCCCGGTTATTAGATAAAGATGCTATATCCCGGACACCTAGCAGAAACATGGCTGTTCTGAACTCTGCTTTTATTTTTTCTATTTCTTCTATAACTGCATCAGCAGATTCCATTGCTGGTTTTAACAGCGGACCTGCCATGCCACATAAAGAGGCGCCGAGTATAACAGATTTAACCATATCAATCCCATCTCTTAAGCCACCACTTGCAACTAATGTGGCAACATCGCGATATGGGCTAGCCATTTTTAAGGCTACAGGGGTAGGCAGCCCCCAATCTTGGAATTTAAGGCCGATATTACTCGCGTCTTTTCTGCGATGGTGTTCAATTCGACTCCAAGATGTCCCGCCTGTACCTGCTAGATCGAAGGTTGTTATGCCCGCCTTTAGACCTAGCTCAATATCGGCAGGAGACAAACCACTCCCAACCTCTTTTAGTAACACAGGCACATCAAGTGCTGTCACAAGGGCTTCGATCTTCTCAGCAAGATTGGAGAAATCAGTATCCCCTTCAGGTTGTACCGCTTCTTGGAGAGGATTGAGGTGAAAATACAAAGCATCAGCACCTAGACAATCTATAGCTTGCTGCGCATGCTCGACATCAACGCCGTAGTTCAGTTGAACAGCGCCAAGATTTCCAATGAGAGGTACATCAGGAGCCAATTCTCTCAAAGCGAAACTTTCTTTAGCTTCAGGAGATGTAAACATAACGCGTTGCGAACCAACCGCCATAGCAACACCCGTTGCCTGAGCTGCTTTCGCTAAATTATGGTTAATTTGCTTTACTAACTGATGATCACCACCTGTCATTGAGGATATCAACAAAGGAAAGCTTAGCTGATAACCTAAAAATTCACATGAGCTATCAACATCGTTCAAAGCGATCTCAGGTAAACCACGATGCATTAAATGTATGCGATCAAAGTACCTTCCAGCTCGATCCGTTGATGGATCATTTTCTATAGCTCTTATATGTTCAAGCTTTCGATCATTAGTCAGATCCGACATTAGCGCTCCAGCTTTAAGTGAGCTTCCATCAGCTCACCAGGATTTGTCTGAGCAGCTAGCAAAGATAACTCGCCACATAAAACGGTTGCAGCACAGATAGCAGCTAAACGTTGCGCATTCTCACCCGGTTCTCTATCTTCCTTACAACCTAGCGCTGCCAAGTTATCTTCAACAAAATCAATCCCTTTACCATTACCTACAGACCCCATAATAAGGTTAGGTAAAGTACAAGAGAAATAAAGGTTATCACCACGTACTTCAGCGTGCACTATACCCTGAGAACCCTCGATAATGTTCGCTGCATCTTGACCAGTGGCAAGGTAAAAGGCTAAAAGCATATTCGCATAATGAGCATTAGCACTGCGAAGGCCACCTGCAACCATGGTCCCAATCAGGTTTTTCTTAATATTAAGATCAACCATTTTTTCAGGCGTTGTCTTTAAGCGTCTTTCACAAATATCACGCGGTATTAATATCTCGGTTACCACATATTTACCGCGGCCAAGGATACCGTTAACAGCTGTCGCTTTTTTATCTGAGCAATAGTTACCTGAGATAGATGAATAACGAAGCTGCGGATATTCAGACAATATCCAAGGAATAATCTTATCTGCTGCGTTTGTCACCATGTTGTGACCAGATGCATCACCCGTTGTAAATTCCAAGCGAAGATAGATCAAATTAGCCACAATCTGGCTATTCATATCAATAAGTTTGGCAAAACGACTACTCTGAGCAACCACCTCGTTGATATCACTCATACGAGATTTAATCGAGTTTAGAGCAAGCATAGCCTCAGTTGCGTCATCCGCTTCAAGTAGAATAGATCGACTCATTCGCTCATCAATCACAGTCGTTTTGATGCCATCAGTCAATGCAGAAACCCTTGCGCCACGGCCGACAGATGGCCATAAAGGCGTTTCATAGGTAGCTAAAGGCACGCTAATTTTTTCATCTAAAACAGGTCCAGTAATTTTAATAGGACCCACATTACGCATAGGGATCGGAGCTTGACTGATTTTATGAGATTTCATGATATCTCTTTATGCAAAAGAAAAAGGGCTGCCAATGGCAACCCTTTTAAAATAAGGTTGAGGGCTAATTTTAATGAACTTCACTAGCCCTTTTCAACGTTTTCTTAGGAGGCAGTCTCTTCTTTTTCCACCTGTTTTTCTGCCGATTGCTCGACCTCAACATCACCTAAATTAGGCTCCGGTAAAGACAAGTTCAACGTATCTAACAAAGTCCCCATACCATTCACAACTCGGTATTGAGAAACAAGCTGATCATGAAGCGCGTTTGTCAGATCATTTTTAGAGGAAAATACTTCGTTTTCTGTATCCAACAAATCAAGCAAAGAACGCTGACCAATGTTGAACTGCTTCTGATAAGAGTTTCGAGTTTCCTGGCTCGAAGCTACGTGCTGCTCAAGAAATGGTAACTGTCTGGACAGAATACTATATGCATTCCACGACAATTCGATACTTTGGAGTACTTCACGATGGCTTTGACCTTGTATCGATTTTGCCTCTTCAATCTGGTGCTGAGTCTGACGAACACGAGCTTGATCAGCACCACCGTTATACAAGTTATAACGCAAACGGAACATAGCCGTCAGATCTTCGTTTACACCTTCAACACCATCTAAATTATTATTCCAAGTACGATCAACTTCAAAATCTACTCGAGGATAATAGTTACGTTTTGCTGCATTATATTGCGCTACTGCTGCTTCAGTGTCAGCTTCAGCTACTTGTAATGTCGGATGATTACTAAGCGCGGCTTCGGTTGCTTCATCCAAAGATTCTGGAATTGTAACATTAACCATTTCAGGATAGACAAGTTCCTCAGGAGCCATCAACCCAGTAACACGTTGGTAATTTGCCCTAGCATCCAACAAGTTATTTTCAGCCGCAAGTGTGTTAACTTCAGCCAACGCCAAACGCCCTTCTGCTTGCTGAATTGAAGCCAAAGCCCCCATACCCGATTCAGAACGACGTTTAATCTGATCGTAAATTTTTACGTGGTTAAATAAGTTTTCTTTTGCTTGCTGCAATAAAACAGTTCGGCGGTTTAATTCAATATAGGCTCTAGCTGCATCTAGGGCATAAGTCTCTGCCGACTCTATTAAGCGTTTATCAGCAGAAATTGAACGAGCTTTTTGACGCTTCACTTCACTAGAAGTAGCAAAGCCATCAAATATCATTTGCCTAATACTTAAACGCGCCTCTCCACGGGTAAGCTCAACATCATCCCCATTTGCACGCGTAGTTGTATTATTAGTCCACTCATAACCAATACCAGCTTCCAAATCGACACTCGGAAGATAACCAGCCTTGGCTTGACGAACCTCTTGATATACTGCATTTCTCGCGTTGATAGCTCTCTGTACTTCAGGACTGTTAGTTAATCCTTCCGCCACAACGCTTTCAAGTGATGTGGAATATGCTACCGTGCTAACAGCTCCTAGTAGCACCCCTGTAAATACTGACCTGAACATAATATCCGCCCCTAATTATAAATAGTTCGTAGTCTTTCCTTGATCAAATCAGTGCAGATCACGCAGGTTGTTTTCCAACCATAAGAACTAGTGAGACTCTATCATTGGCACCTGTTTTCTTAAAAATAGAACTCAGATGAGCCTTAACTGTCCGCTCTGTTATATCAAGCTCTCGAGCAATTTCCTTATTACTTGCTCCTGTCGTTAATACAGAAAGCACGTCTCGCTCTCGACTACTTAATCCTTTAAAACAATCTACAGACTCTGCGGTGTCCACTTTCCTATCTGTGGCAGGTATATCTCCTAAAAGCCTTTTAAGTAACTTTTGAAGAAGCTCTGGACCTGCCCAAATATCACCACGGAGTACAGTTTTCACCACTTCTGTAAGCAGTGACCCTGTAACATACGTGTTGGTATATCCGTTAGCACCTGATTGTAATACTTGAATACCCTCCCTTTCGTTCGGTACGTCAGTACATACAATCAAAATCAACCCCGGATTATCCCTTTTAAATCTGAATATTAATTGAGCATCCTTTTCATCAACCGAACTTAGATGAAGCAATAAAATACTATTCTTTACTTCCACAAGTTTAGATGAAATTTCAGAACAAGCGATAACTTCTGGTTGCCAATCTACTAGCAATTTAAACCATCGTTCCAAAACTTTCGGTCGGTTCCCTAAAAAAAACAACTTCATAATATCCATTCCGCAGCACCGAAGTACAAGACCATGTCTTGTGACCGCGGCGCACAATAGTATATCTTCTAACCAAGAGCTACAAGTTTTTGAAGATTAACGATTTTTGTTTTTATATTCTTTGTAAGGCTAATACAAAAAAATTAAAAAAAACCATAAATTCTATAGGGTCAAATAGCAAGCATTACTCAATAACTTTACATTAACACTTGTAGTAATACTCTCTATCGCTCTGTCAGTGCTTTACTTTTAGCCTTAAGCACTGGTTTCAGTATGTAATCCATTACAGTTTTCTTACCTGTAAGAATATCCACACTCACAGTCATCCCTGCAATTAGAGGCAATTCTGCCTCAGCTGTTCCTAAAAAAGGCTCATCCGTTTCTAAACGAACCAAATAATAACTTTCCCCTTCCTCGTCTAAGATAGTACTGGGGCTTACGAATACAACTGAAGCACCAACCCCACCATAAATTGAAAAGTCATAAGCTGATACTTTAATTATCGCCGCCTGGCCTGGAGAAATATTAGCTATATCAGATGGCCTAATCCTAGCCTCTACTAACAACTTATCTTCCCAAGGGATAATATTTAGTAATTCATCACCAGGCTGAACCACTCCTTCAACAGTATTAACCAGTAGCTGCTTAACTGTACCTTTGACTGGAGCTTTAACTTCAGCTCTATCTATACGATCATTCATACCCGTTAATGCCTGTTTTATTCGGGCACTTTCAGCAACCACTTCATTAAGTTCTCTTCGGGCTTCATTTCTAAATTGCAATTCAGCACCATCAAGGTTCTGCTTAGTCTCCTGCAAAGTAGATTCAATTCGAGGAATATTTAATCGAACTCCTGATAATTCACCCCAAAGATCATTTAATTGCCTCTTTAACCGAAGAAATTCAACCTCCGAAATCACTCCTTCCTTCAATAGTGGTCGGGTAATGTCTAATTCTCGCTTTAAAAGACTATAACTTCTGACTAATTGACCTTCTTGAGATTTAGCTGCCTTTAATTCCTGCTTTCTTTGTTCAACTTGTTGCTCCAATCCCCCAAGAGCGGCTGACATTTCCGCCTTACGAGTCAAAAATAAACTTTTCTCCTGATCAAGCATGCTCATATATTCAGCAGGGAAATTTGTAGGGGATAAAAACTCTTTATTATCTGCCTCTGCCTGCAATCGCACAGCTTTTGCTATCAACTCATACTGCCTAACTTCATTTTCTTTTAAAGAACTAGAGAAACGTATATCGTCAATTCGCAATAGAACCTGGCCCTTTTCAACAACATCACCCTCTCGAACAAGGATTTCTGATAGCGCACCACCCTCTAACGTCTCGATAACTTGCAGTTGGCTTGACGGGATAATTTCACCATCCCCACGCGTAATTTCATCTAACTCAGCCCAATTAGCCCAAGCGATGGCAAAAACAACAAAAATAAGCATCGACCATAGTAAAGCACTAGCTCCTTTAGGGCTTTGCTCTGCCATCGCCTCACTTACACTAGACATATATTGTAAGTCTTTTTTAGCTTGAGCCATGACGTTACCTCTGAACCTGCAAACGGCCTTGCTTTAAAGCATCTAGAACTGCATCTTTGGGACCATCCGCAACAATACGCCCAGAATCCATAACAATTATTCTATCTACCAAACTTAGCAAAGACATTTTATGGGTAACTACCAACATTGTTTTATCCTTTGCATATGTTTTAAGCATGGACTTTATTTGCTCTTCAGACGAGTTATCCATTGAAGCTGTAGGTTCATCAAGAATAAGAATATTAGGATCATGAATAAGAGAACGAGCAACTGCAACCGCCTGCCTTTGCCCACCAGACAAGGCTGCACCTCGCTCCCCAACTTTCATATCAAACCCTTGAGGGTGACGATTCACCATATCGGAAACACCTGTGAGTTTTGCCACCTCTACAAGACGATCATCTTCAGTCTGAGGGCTTCCTATTACGATATTGTCGCGAACACTTCCCGCGAACAGCATAATATCCTGTGGCATATAACCAAAATTCCTTCGCAAATCGACCGGATCTATCTGGTTAATATCAATCCCGTCAATCCGTATGCAACCTTCTCCAGCATCATATAAACCTAATACCAATTTCTCGATCGTTGATTTACCTGATCCGATCCTTCCTATTAAGGCAACACTTTCACCGGGCTTTATATTAAAAGAAACACGATCCAAGGCTTTATGCTCTTCCCCTGGGTAAGCAAAACTTACATCTTTAAACTCAATAGCCCCTTCCAATTTATCACGATGAATAAACTGCTGTTCCTCGCTGCGCTCAGAAGGCAATTCCATTATTTCATTAAGTCCCTTCAAAGCAGTAGCTGCTTGATGATAAGAAATTACAAGATTAGCAACCTGGCTCATCGGGCCTATCGCCCGCCCTGAAAGCATCACACAGGCAATCAAAGCCCCCATGGTCAACTCTCTTTCACTAATCAAATACACCCCAGTAATGATGATACCGACCGATGTCAACTGTTGAGCCAATGATGCAAAATTCACTACTGATGCTGATAGCATCCGTGAACGTAAACTCCATTTAGCAATATAACCAACAGCTTGCTCCCAACCCAATTGAAGAGAGGAACTAGCTCTCTGAGTTTTAACAGTTTCCATTGCCGTAAGGCTTTCAATTAGAGTTGAGTTTTTTTGAGAATTAGAAGCGAATGTTTTTTCAACTGCCTCTTTTAAATACGGCCGTACAATAAACGACACCAAAATAATTAAAGGTATTGTCACCAGTGGAACTATTACAATAGGCCCACCAATAAAGCCAATAACGACCAAGAAAAGCACAGCAAAAGGTAAATCTATAAATACTACATTTGTAGTTGAGCTTAAAAAGCTCTTAATACTTTCAAACTCACGTAAATTGCTAGCAAAAGAACCAACAGAAGCAGGAAGAGCACTATACTTGAGCGATAAAACCTTTTCGAAAAGCAAGGCAGATAGAATTACATCCCCCTTTTTACCAGCGATCTCAAGAAAGTAGGATCTAAGCATTTTAAGAGAAAAATCAAATAGATATACGACAGCGACACCTATCGCTAAAACCCATAACGTCTCTATCGCATTATTTGGTACTACACGATCATAGACATTCATCACAAAAAGAGGGTTTGCGATCACAAACAAGTTAATTAAAAAGGATGCGATCAATACATCTCGATAAATCGCGGTAGAACGTTTGATTGTCCCCCAGAACCAATGCCCTTGATGGCCTTCCAACAACTTCGATACTTGCTGTTGAAATCGGTATTCTAACCTAACGAAAATAGCATGATTTTTATAAGATTCAGCAAGTTCATCTATCGAT
The DNA here is from genome assembly GCF_047778095.1 of Neptuniibacter sp. QD48_11. Lineage (GTDB taxonomy): Bacteria > Pseudomonadota > Gammaproteobacteria > Pseudomonadales > Balneatricaceae > Neptuniibacter. The sequence continues at coordinate 1,076,601 of NZ_CP180551.1, read as the reverse complement.
AAATCATGCACACCTCCACTTTCTGGCTGAATGATTACCGCCATTCCAGATTTATGATCTATCTCTTGAAGAACGCAAGCTTGGTCATTTTCGAGGATCAATACCGCTGGTAATACAAGAGGAGATATATCAGATAGCTCGCGCCGCAGTATTTGAGCTGTAAACCCAGCTCGTTTTGCGGCACGAAGAAACAATTTAGGAGTTAACTTGTGATCGACTAATGGTAAGCCTTCACACAGTACCTCAGGAGAGAAAGGCTTATGATTTTGCTTACTAAGATGAACCAAACAACCGAGCAAAGGGTCTTGAACCGCTTCCATTAACCTAAACCTTAACCTTATTTGAGAGAAAAACTCAAAAAAACGATATATAGTATGACTATCAATTAGTCATCAAATGTATCAAATCAATATGTTATACGCCATACGCAATGAAGAAGGCCGAATTGTAAGTCTTTCAGAAACTCCTCAAGCAGGTGCTGAAGCGGTTGATATAAAAAACAAGGAAGTAATGGATTTCCTATCAATTAACGATGAAGAATTTTCTGCAGAGGAATTCCTTCAACAGTCTGATATGGCCGTAGCCCGTATTTTTGAAGATTTGGTAGACGTCCTTATTAACAAGAACCTTATTTTGTTTACCGACCTTCCACCAATGGCACAAAAGAAACTTTTAGGCCGTAAACTTGCGCGTAATATTAACCGCGGAGAAGGGGAGCCTGAACAACACGAAGAAAAGTCTCACTCATTCCTTATAGAAGACGATGAAACCTTATAAAGAAGCACTTAAAGCTCTTGGCTTAATAATGGATCTTCATCCTCTTCTTTCTTGAAGTGATTTAATTGGTTGTATTGCTCAGCGAAACGTTCAGCAAGTGCAGAATAACGCTGCTGCTGCTTTTCAGACAACGCTCCATAAGAGATAGTAGCCAAAACATCTCGAACAGATAACAAGATCCACAGAGCATTCTGACCTCTCTTCGCTTTTTCAATACCCGCTTGGACCAAATTAAGTGCAATACCCGTATGACTTGGTAACAACTCATTAGCTCGACCAAACATTAAAAATGCTCGGTCTAAATCACCGCCCCTAAAACTACTCATAGCTGCATAATTGGCCTTACCCCAATCTTTCTCCACCATCACACGATTAAGGTCTTTACGCTTAAGCTGAACTTCCCCTTCTATTTCACAACCATGAACAGCATCGACTAAAACATCCAACCATTTACACTGGTTATCTACATCCATTCGCAAGAAAAAATTCAACGTTTGTTGAAGCATTTGCTCTAAACGCTTGCGAGAATCGGCCGATTCTTGGCGGTAAAGGTCACAATTTATAAGCTTGGCTCGGAACATAACTTCTTGATCATCCGGATGATCAAGAACGACATCCTCCAAAATTCGGACAACATCCGTTTCGATTTCAGACAACTTTGTTTTATTAGCCTGAATTAAAGATCTAACTAAACCAAAATAATGAGATGGGGTTTGAAAAACAGAATAACGAGCATAACGAACGGCTTGCTGATATGCATCTTTAGCAATGTCCCATTCACCCGTTTGGGAAGCCAAATCAGCCAATTCGCTCTGTAACTCAGGCACAGTAGGCTGAATCATGACAGCTTTTCTCATAAGAGTAACAGCGCGACTCAGCTCCCCTTTAACCCGATAAATTCGAGCCAGCCATGTATATGCCTCAACACAAACATGTTGCTGATCCACAATACGATTAAGGCAATGCAAGGCATCGTCATATTCACCAAGGTTGAAGTGAGCAATTCCCTTTCCTACTTCAGCCCAAGGAAGGTCACGCTTACTCGTAAGCCCCATAAAAAGCTCTTTGGCCTGAGTAAAACGCTTCATTCTTAAAAGAGCGATACCATTCACTCGTTGAAGGAATATATTTAAGCCAGGGTAATGGTTAACAAGCGCCCTACCTTTCTCAAGCACTTCTTCATAGTGCTCTTCATCCAACAACTGTTCGATTGGCCTGATCGCCTCTTTAATCCGCAGCTGTTTTTCTAAGCGATGACGAACTTTGCCTTGATCAAACGGTTTCGAAATATAAGTATCAGGAGAGTTTTCTAAAGAGCCAAAAAGCAGTTCAGAGCTTTCAGGATCAACTATAAGGAAATAGGTACTAGCTTCAGGAAGGATAACCTCTGCATTAGCCTCATGCAGAAGCTGCAGACCATTTTTTTCACCTTTGCCCATATCGTACGCTGCAAAGCAAAGATCAAAAGTTAACTCGCGCATCAGGCTTAAAGCCATATTTACCGAGGAAGCAACTTGCACTTGCCCCACGCCCATACGCCCCAGGATTTGGCGTAACACCCCGAGATCGTCGAGCTTACTGTCTACGATTAAAGCAGACTTTCCTGAGTAGTTGATTTCCATAGGTTCTGCGTAGTTTAGATAACAGCAAAAGTAGCATATAAATCAGACCATTATCAAAGTTTAGGCCATCTAGCGCACAATAAAAAACCCCGCAGGGTCACTACGGGGTTTTTTATTCACATTTAGACAAATTAATCGTCTAAAAAGCTTCGTCCTTTGCCTGCAGCAATACGCATACGCAATGCATTTAGCTTAATAAAGCCTGCTGCATCTTTCTGATCGTAAGAACCAGCATCATCTTCGAATGTTGCAATATTCTCATCGAACAGACTGTCATCAGAACGACGACCAACAACAATAACGTTACCCTTGTATAGTTTAAGGCGAACATCACCGTTTACTACTTGCTGAGACTCATCGATCATTTTCTGAAGCATCTTACGCTCTTCTGACCACCAGAAGCCGTTATAGATAACTTTAGCGTAACGAGGCATCAACTCATCTTTAAGGTGAGCAGCTTCACGATCTAGAGTGATTGACTCAATCGCGCGGTGAGCTTTCAGCATAATCGTGCCGCCAGGAGTTTCGTAACAACCGCGAGACTTCATGCCTACGAAGCGGTTTTCTACGATATCAAGGCGACCTACACCATTCTCACCACCTACTTTGTTCAGGTATTCAAGAACAGTCGCTGGGCTCATTTTTTCGCCGTTGATCGCAACAATGTCACCCTTTTCGTAAGTCAACTCAAGGTAAGTTGCTTCGTCCGGAGCCTGCTCAGGAGATACAGACCAACGCCACATATCTTCTTCAGCTTCCTGCCATGGATCTTCAAGGATGTCACCTTCGTAAGAGATGTGTAGAAGGTTTGCATCCATTGAGTATGGAGACTTTTTCTTACTGCTAGCAAAATCAACTTCGATATTGTGATCTTCACAGTATTTCATAAGTGTTTCACGGGAAGTTAGATCCCACTCACGCCATGGCGCGATAACATGAACACCTGGCTTAAGCGCGTAGGCACCTAGCTCAAAACGAATCTGGTCATTACCTTTACCAGTCGCACCGTGAGAGATTGCATCAGCACCAGTTTCGTTAGCAATTTCAATCAAGCGCTTAGCGATCAGTGGGCGAGCAATAGATGTACCTAAAAGGTATTCACCTTCATAAATTGTGTTCGCACGGAACATTGGGAATACAAAGTCACGAACAAACTCTTCACGAAGATCTTCGATGTAAATCTCTTTTACACCCAAAGCTTCCGCTTTAGCACGTGCAGGTTCTACCTCTTCACCCTGACCAAGGTCAGCAGTGAATGTAACTACTTCGGCATTGTATTCATCTTGCAACCAGCGAACGATAACAGACGTATCTAATCCACCGGAATAGGCCAGAACGACCTTTTTAATCTCGGACATTCTCAAGCTCCAACTTGCGAACAATATTCGCCCCGACACGGGCCGAAAGGGATATTCAAATTAAGCGCGGTATTATAGCAGAACTTTCCCCAACAACGCATCCGCTGCAGGGCAAATTAATAAGGAAGGAATTAACGATAGCTGAGATCGACTAATCTTTTTCCAAACGAATAGTAACTCGACGGTTACGATCTCGGTTTTTACGGCTGTTATTTTCAACCACAGGGTAACGCTCACCATGATAGCGAGTCGTTATCATGGTCGGTTCCAAGCCTAAACTGATTAGGTATGCGGTCACTTCCTCCGCGCGTCGCTTGGAAATATCTCGGTTCATCAATCTACGGCCCATGTTGTCAGAATGGCCGTCAACATAAACACCTTTAACCGCATCATCATTTTTAACGTAGAGTGCGATAAGATCCAATCGCTCTCTAGACGCATCCGATAAACGCCACTGCGCTGAAGGGAACAAAATTGCAGTTCGTGCCACCTGACGATAATTAACCGGCAGCAGCCCAGCAGTACAAGCAACATAGTCATTGTAGGCAGATTGGAAATTTACCGCCGATACAGAGACACGTAATGATTCACTAGTCCCGTACCATTCATCCGTAGTAAAAGTCGGCATCATTCCTCTATGTAGAGCAGCCAACATATTCTGAGCGTGTTTAGGCTCTACTTTAATATGACCAGTTCTCTCTTCAGCTTTCACCGCTGCAATATATTTAGGCACTATTCCAGGCTGCCAAGGAGCTGCCTCAGCAACCAGCTTACCGCCTTTTTGGAAGTGAATTGTTTCGGTGGGTTTAAGCATAAAGCGAACCGATTCACCCGCTTCATGTTCGAACACAGCATTGCCAAAAGAAGGGATTGTCTGACTTAATAGGCACGCAAATTTAGAAGCCTCTAGCTCCCATTTCGAATCATCGATGGAACTGCGAAATGTCACAGCATGCACCTGCAACGAAAGCACAGTTAAACACAACAATGAAAATACGCGAATAAGCACAATAAAACCGCCAATCAAACCAATTACGGAACCACTAAAATTATACCCTCAGAAAATCTAATAATAAGGGGCACAAGCAATTTTAATGATAAAGCTATATAAGTATTTGTATTATTACGGCCAATTTTAAATATTCTTGAGTAGACGATTGGAGTGACTGCTCTTCCGCTGCTAGAATATTGCGAAATTTAAAGGCAACCCTCTACCAAAGTAAGGGCATCCATTGAGCAACCATAGCGCCACAAAACACCCAATGGCAAACCGTTTTCGCGGTTTCCTACCAGTCGTAGTCGATGTTGAAACAGCTGGCTTCAATGCCCGAACCGACGCACTACTTGAAATCGCAGCCGTCACTCTGACTATGGATGAAAACGGCTTTCTGATTATCGACAAAAGCTTCGAAGCTCAAGTAGAACCTTTTGAAGGCGCAAACCTTGAACAATCCGCCTTGGATTTCACAGGCATCGATCCTTACGATCCTGATCGTGAAGCGGTACCCGAAAGAGAAGCACTAGAAGAAATTTTCCGCGCTGTTCGCAAATCGCTTAAAGCGCACGATTGCAAGCGAGCTGTTTTAGTTGGCCATAACGCATCTTTCGATCAAAGCTTTGTAAATGCTGCTTCAAATCGAGAAGATATCAAGCGCAATCCATTCCACCCATTTTCCACTTTCGACACAGCGACACTCGCCGGTCTGGCATTTGGTCAGACTGTTCTCGCGAAAGCTTGCCAAGTTGCGGGTATCGAGTTTGATGGTAAGCAAGCGCACTCAGCACTTTATGACACAATGAAAACAGCTGAGCTATTTTGCATTATCGTAAATCGCTGGAAAGAACTTGGCGGCTGGGACATGGTTGCTCAATATGATGACTACGAATAATTCCCTTTAGCCACCAATATCCAGGCACAAAAAAACCCGCTATTAAGCGGGTTTTTTTATTAGCAATAAAATTGCAGAAGATTACAGGTTGTCTGCTTCTTCAGATAGGTACTTAGCAACACCTTCTGGAGATGCATCCATACCTTTATCACCTTGGTTCCAACCAGCTGGGCAAACTTCGCCGTGCTCTTGGTGGAATGCAAGTGCATCAACCATACGAAGCATTTCATCAACGTTACGACCTAGTGGCAAATCGTTAACAACTTGATGACGTACCAGACCGTCTTCGTCGATAAGGAAAGAACCACGGAAAGCAACACCGCCTTCAGATTCAACATCGTAAGACTGACAGATGCTGTGAGTCATATCCGCAACTAGCGTGTAGTTTACTGCACCGATACCGCCTTCGTTTACCGGCGTGTTACGCCATGCGTTGTGAGAGAAGTGAGAATCGATAGAAACACCGATCACTTCAACGTTACGCTTTTTGAACTCTTCGATACGGTGATCAAAAGCTAACAGCTCAGAAGGACAAACGAATGTGAAGTCCAGTGGGTAGAAGAATACTACCGCTTTTTTGCCTTTAGTTGCTTCAGACAGTGTAAAAGCGTCAACGATTTCGCCGCTACCTAGTACTGCTGGTGCTGTAAAGTCAGGAGCCTGTTTGCCTACAAGTACGCCCATTGTGCTATTTCTCCATTAAAATGCTATCTAGCGTTTAGGTTTTTTATGATAGAAAAGACCGCTACAAAATCAAGCAATAATCTATCTAAATTACTCTGCGCTTTGCTCTTCTGAACCCGCTGCTGCTTCTTTGATCACTTCAGCTAGTTCACCGTTTTCTGACATTTCACAAATAATGTCACAACCACCAATCAACTCACCTTTAACCCAAAGCTGAGGGAATGTTGGCCAGTTTGCATATTTTGGTAGTTCTGCACGGATCTCTGGATTTTCCAGAATATTTACAAAAGCAAAACGCTCACCACAAGCCATCACAGCTTCTGAAGCACGTGAAGAGAAGCCACACTGAGGGAAACGAGGTGTTCCCTTCATGTAAAGAAGAATGTCATTACCTTCAATCTGCTCTTTGATGGTATCAATTACGCTCATTCATACACCTATAAAATACTTTATGTAGGATGCACAACCGTTTTGTGCTGTGGTGAACAATGTACCACATATCCGACCATTTTACTCTGACAATGTATATTTGCTTTTCTTTATAGAGTTAATAAAAAAAATTAATTAGCCATTCGAAGCAACTCACACAAGGTCAATCATCCATTTGCCTAGACAACACAAATTTATCCAGCAAAACGGTTGCGAAAAACCACAAAGCTGCCTATTATTCGTCCTTTAAATGGCAGCTTTGGCTGCCTTTTTGCGTTGTAGGGAAGATAAAAATAATGGCTGTAGAATCGATTATGACTACCTACAACCGGTTGTCCGTAGCGTTCGAACGCGGAGAAGGCAGCTGGTTGTATGATACTGACGGAAATAAATACCTTGATGCGTTAAGCGGTATAGCTGTATGCGGTCTAGGCCACTCGCACCCAGCAGTGACTCATGCGATTTGCGATCAAGCTAGCAACCTATTGCATACGTCTAATTTGTATACCATTCCAAATCAGCAGCAACTTGCCGACCGCCTAACTAACATTTCCGGCATGGATAATGTTTTTTTCGGTAACTCAGGTGCTGAGGCAAATGAAGCAGCGATTAAGCTTGCTCGCCGTTACGGTCATGTCGTTCGCAACATCGAAAATCCTGCAATCATCGTTATGGAAAACTCTTTCCACGGTCGCACGATGGCTACATTAAGCGCAACCGGTAACCGCGCAGCTCAAGCAGGCTTTGAGCCTCTAGTAAGCGGCTTTGTACGCGCACCTTTCAACGATATCGAAGCCATCAGAACAATTGCAGCCAACAACCCTAATATAGTTGCGATTTTTGCCGAACCGATTCAAGGCGAAGCAGGTATCAATATACCGGCTGATGATTACCTTAATCAGTTACGTGATATCTGTGATGCTAACGAATGGCTATTAATGTTAGACGAGGTTCAAACAGGTAATGGCCGTTCTGGTAAATACTTTGCTTACCAGCATAACGATATTTTGCCGGACGTAGTAACTACAGCTAAAGGGTTGGGTAATGGCGTTCCAATTGGTGCCTGCCTAGCACGCGGCAAAGCAGCTGGCATTTTGATCGCCGGCACTCACGGCTCCACTTACGGTGGCAACCCGCTTTCTTGTGCAGCAGCATTAGCGGTTGTAAATACAATCATCGATGAAAACCTATGTGATCGTGCTACTGAACTAGGTAACCGTATTACTTCCGGCCTAGAAGAGCAGCTTGGCCATACTGATTACGTTGAAGAGATTCGCAACAAAGGCCTATTGATCGCAATCCAGCTCAGTGAAGCAGGTACTGAATTAGCCGTTCTTTCAAAGATAAAAGGTATTCTTCTTAACATTACAGGTGGCGGTAAAGTAGTACGTCTACTACCACCATTAACTATGACAGATAGCGAAGCTGATCTATTGGTTAACACGCTATCTCAAATTATTCGCGTATATGCGGCTGATGAGCGCGATCCAATCAGCCAAGACTCGAGCCCTGCAGACGAACGTAGAGAACAATGAGTACAAGACACTTTTTAACCCTACTCGATTTATCTCCTGAAGAACTACGCACTCTAGTTAAACGCGCGAGTGAGCTGAAGGCGATTCGCAATCGCGGTGAAGTTTACGAACCGCTAAAAAATAAAGTGATGTCGATGATTTTTGAAAAATCATCGACTCGTACCCGTGTTTCTTTTGAAGCCGGTATGGCACAGTTTGGTGGTCACGCGATGTTCCTATCACCTCGTGATACCCAGCTTGGCCGTGGTGAACCGATCAGCGACAGCGCCAAAGTAATCTCAAGCATGGTTGATGTGGTTATGATCCGCACATTCAGCCACCAGCTTGTAGAAGAGTTTGCTGCCAATTCCTCTGTACCTGTAATCAACGCTCTAACTGATGAATATCACCCGTGCCAGTTACTGGCTGATATGCAGACTTACTTCGAACATCGCGGCGAGATTCAAGGTAAAACGGTTACTTGGATCGGTGATGGCAACAACATGTGCCACTCCTATATCAATGCAGCGCGCCAGTTTGATTTCAAACTAAATATTGCTTGCCCTGAAGGCTTCGACCCAGATATGGATCTAGTCGAAACCAATAAAGATCGAGTATTTATTACTCGCTCCCCAGAAGAAGCAGTAACTGGTAGCGACCTGATTGTGACTGATGTTTGGGCGTCTATGGGTCAGGAAGAGGAACAAAAAGAGCGCGAAGAGAAATTCGCAGGCTTCCAAGTTTCTCCAGAATTGATGGATAAAGCTAATAAAGACGCTCTATTCATGCACTGCCTCCCTGCTCACCGCGGCGAAGAGATCAGTGTCGATATGCTTGAAGATCCACGCTCGGTAGTCTTCGATGAGGCAGAAAACCGCCTTCACGCACAAAAAGCTCTGCTAGAGTTTCTTCTTGTAAAATAGCAATCTGATAACAGGTAAGCAGTGAATTGACTGCTTACCTGCTCTTTATCGCTCGAGCGTACTATACTGCCTATTACCGTGGTTAACTGAGCCTGAACGGAGAAGGAATCGATGATTGAACTGCGCCACCTGAAAACCCTATCTGCCTTAAGAGATGCAGGCAGCTTGGTCGAAGCAGCAGAACGCGTCCATTTGACTCAATCAGCTCTTTCCCATCAGATCAAAGACCTCGAAGATCGCCTCAATTGCTCTCTGTTTATCCGTAAAACTAAGCCTATTTGCTTCACCAGTGCAGGCCAGCGCCTACTTACGCTAGCGGATGAAATACTCCCAATGATACGCAATACCGAACGCGATATAGGACGACTAGCAGGCGGCGAAGCTGGGCGCTTGAACCTGTGCATTGAATGTCATAGTTGCTTCGATTGGTTAATGCCAACGATCGACCACTTCCGTCAGCACTGGCCAGAAGTAGAACTCGACCTCTCAAGCGGCTTTAGCTTCCAACCTCTTCCTGCTCTCGCTCGCGGTGATTTAGATTTAGTTATTACTGCTGATCCTGAGCCTCGCAACGGTATTGCTTATATTCCGCTATTCACTTACGAATCACGTTTAGCGATCAGTAAACAGCATCGATTAATGGCACGACGCTTTATCCACCCAGAAGATATCGCTCAAGAAACGTTAATCACTTACCCAGTGGAACCTCAACGTTTAGATATCTTTAACCACTTCCTAGATGAAGCTGGTGTTGAGCCTGCTGCAATACGCACAGCAGAATTAACTGTCATGATGATGCAGTTGATCGCTAGTGGACGCGGTGTAGCCGCCCTACCCAACTGGGCTATGCACGAGTATATTCAGCGCGATTACATCGTATCCAAACCTTTAGGAGAGAAAGGTGTTTGGTGTACGCTTTACGCCGCAATCCGCGAAGACCAAAAAGACGCCGAGTTTATGGTGGATTTCCTTAACACCGCAAAAGATGTATCCTTCCGTAATCTAACGGGTATAAAGACAGCTTAATTACCTTTATACTGATCGAAACATTTTTGAGAATACACGACGTTTACAGTGAATAACGCACCTGCGAGTTTCCTAAAACAACTATCAGCAGACTCTTCTGCTCTTGCCTTTTATTCTCAGTCCTACTTTATCTAGGTCTGTGGGTTTAGTGCTACCTGCACATAACTGACAGGCCGTATCACATCTTTAGTTTCAGCAAGCATTACTTGCCCTTTTACCCAGATTATTCGCCCTACAGCCCAAAACACATATAAACGCTGTAAGGAAGCAGGAAAGACACATGACTACAAAGATTTGGACTCCTTCAAGCTGGAGAGATAAACCCATTGTTCAGCAGCCACAGTACCCTGATGCAGCTGCGCTAAACAAAGCCGAAAGCACCCTATCCCAAATGCCACCATTGGTATTTGCAGGCGAGATCAATCAGCTAAAAACCGATCTAGCACAAGTAGCGCAAGGCAAAGCATTTCTGCTTCAAGGCGGTGATTGTGCAGAGAGCTTCAGCGAATTCAACGCCGACAAAATCCGCGATACTTTTAAAGTTTTGATGCAGATGGCCATTGTTATGACCTTCTCTGCTAGCTGCCCTGTTGTTAAGGTTGGCCGTATCGCAGGACAATATGCAAAACCACGATCTAGCGACATGGAAACAGCGAACGGTATTGAACTGCCTAGTTACCGTGGCGATATAGTCAACGGTATTGAGTTCACTGAATCCGCTAGACAGGCAGATCCTGAACGCCTAGTAACTGCTTACCATCAAGCAGCATCCACATTGAATTTGCTTCGTGCTTTTTCTCGTGGCGGCTTTGCTGATCTACAACAAGTCCACGCTTGGAACCAAAGTTTTGTGACTAATAGTCCGCTGAGTAACAAGTACCAAGATTTAGCGGATCAGATCGATCAAACTATGCGCTTCATGGAAGCTTGCGGCATTACCGCACAAAACACGCCACAACTTCATGAAACATCGCTATACACATCCCATGAAGCACTGCTGCTTGGCTATGAAGAAGCACTCACTCGCCAAGATAGCCTATCGGGCAACTGGTATGACTGTTCTGCACACATGCTATGGATTGGCGATCGTACACGTCAGCCAGATCATGCCCATGTAGAGTTCCTTCGTGGTGTTAAAAACCCAATTGGCGTTAAAGTCGGACCAAGCACCAAAATTGAAGATCTAGAACAGCTTCTAGAAACACTAAACCCAGAAAACGAAGCAGGTCGTATTACGCTGATTGCTCGCATGGGAGCAGATAAGATCACAGAATGCCTTCCAAACTTAGTTCGTGCGGTTAAAGCATCTGGTCAGCAAGTCATTTGGAGCTCTGACCCAATGCATGGCAATACGATCAAAGCTTCAAGCGGCTATAAAACTCGTAGCGTTGACTCTATTCTTCGTGAAATGAAAGGCTTCTTCGAAGTTCACAAAGCAGAAGGCACTCACGCCGGTGGCGTACACTTCGAAATGACAGGCCAGAATGTAACAGAATGCATTGGTGGCGCTTACATGATCAGCGAGCAAGATTTAGGGGATCGCTACCATACCCATTGCGACCCACGCTTAAACGGCGAGCAAGCACTAGAACTCGCCTTCTTAATTGCTGATACCTTAAAAGCAGCTAGAGCTTAATCCTGCCTCCGATGAACAAAAAAAAGCCCGTCCAATAAATGACGGGCTTTTTCTTATCTGAGCTGGTTAGAAAGGTTAATTTTCCAACAAACCTTTCAGCACAATACTGCGATAACTTACTACGCCTAGAACATGGCCCTTATCAATCACTGGCGCATGCGCTAAGCCAAAATTCTCAAACAAACGCGTGCAGTAGCGAATATCCATATGAGGATCAACAGAAATAACTGGTTTCGCCATCACTTCATATACATTCACACGCTCAGGAGAGCGGTCTTTCGCAACGACTTTCTTTGCAATATCCGACAGTAATAACAAACCAAATTCGTCATCATCATTACGCTTATTTATGATAAGGACACGCGCATCTTGCTCTTGGAAGATTTTCAATGCTTCACTGACTGTCATTAAGCCATCAACCATAGCGAACTCATCCGTCATTACATCGCAGGTCCGTACGACTTTACGCTGAGTGTTCATAGCTCTTCCTCCACAATATTGGCTAATTTGGCCACTTGGTGAGATATCCCGACGGCGTCTTCGACATCAAGCTGAATTGCGATCCCACGCCCAGGCTTTTCATCAAGCTCACCCACTTCTGATATGGTTTCTAAGATCTTTCTACTGAGATGCTCTTCTACAATAAAAAGTAAAACATCACGCTGAGTTTCCAAGGTTAAGCCAAAGAAGGTAGTCGATTTATCAATCCCTTCTCCACGCGCATTATTAATAACTGTTGCGCCAGTAGCCCCCGCTTCACGCGCAGCTTTCATTACATCATCTGTTTTTGAATCTTCTACAAACACTACTAACAGTTTGAAATGCATATCTGCCTCTTTTGTCAGCCAGTTGCTCTCGCACGTTTAGTGCGAAATTCAGAAATTTGTGCATACGCCATTACCGTTATCATTGGAAATAAACTAGCAAAGGCAATTAAACCAAAACCATCAATCAGAGCACTTCGGCCAGGAACTGTTTCAGCCAAACCAAGTCCCAGAGCCGCTACAAGTGGCACCGTTACCGTCGACGTTGTCACTCCGCCTGAGTCATATGCCAAAGGCACAATCATCTTGGGTGCAAAGCAGGTTTGTATAACAACAACGATATAACCCGCGATGATGAACCAGTGAATCGGGTAGCCTGTAACAATTCGCCAAGTGCCTAAAGAGATACCGACAGCAACGCCTATAGCAACCGCTATGCGCAGCCCCCAGACACCAATTGCGCCACCGGAAACCTCATTCGCCTTAATAGCCACAGCAATCAGTGAAGGCTCCGCAATGGTGGTACTTGCTCCAATTGCAAAGGCAAAGATATAAACCCAGAAGTAATCTTGCCATTGCAATGCGTCCGCAACCGAACCACTCCAGCTTCGAATAAATTCTGGATCGGTCAACTGCTCAGCCATCAAACGCCCGATTGGAAATAAAGCCTTTTCTAAGCCCAACAAGAAAAGCGCTAAACCAACAATCACATAAGCAAAGCCAATCAGCACCTTACGTAGATTAGCAATACGTCGCCTGATCACAGCAATCTGAAAACCAAAGATAATGACTGCGATTGGAATCACATCTTTAATTGTAGTCAGGGTAATCTCGATAAATTGCGACAACAATTCCATTTAGATCACCATCCCATAAGCCATAACAAAGATCATGGGTGTTAAAGAAGCAAAGGCGATCAAACCAAAGCCATCTATCATCGGGTTTCTACCCTCAATAGATGAAGCCAAACCGACACCTAACGCTGTCACTAAAGGAACCGTAATCGTAGAAGTGGTAACACCACCTGAATCATAGGCAATACCGATGATTTCACGGGGTGCAAAAGCGGTCATAATCACTACGAGCATATAACCCGCAATAATCATATATTGAATCGACCAGCCTTTAAGGATACGTAACACCCCCAAAACAATGGCTAAGCCAACAGAAAAAGCAACGGTATATCGAAGGCCCGAAGCGTAGCTAAGCTGAGATTGCTCAGTCGCTTCAATCATCCCACCCGTAGCGGCAACTTTAGCCGCCTCCGCTGCCACGGCAATCAACGCAGGCTCCGCTACAGTGGTACCAAACCCTAGGCAAAAGGCAAAAGCTAACAGCCAAAACACACTGCCTTTGCGCGCAAAAGCATGCGCCATGCTCTCCCCTATAGGGAAAAGTCCCATCTCCAAGCCATAAATAAAGAAGGTTAAGCCAGCGACAACACATAACAATCCAGTCACCAAACCAAAGAAATCTGGGACAGGCTGCTGCAAAACAACAATTTGGAAAAATGCGATCACTAAGACAATAGGCGCCAAGTCTCTCAAGCTACCTAACATGGATCGACCTAAAGCAAGAACACCTGCGTGCAACTTAGTTATCCCCTTGAATATTAAGGATTAATAATATCTAAATTACGAGGTATAAGGGTCAGTGTAAAGGATCTAAATCAAAAAACGGGATAAGAATGTCCTAGTTAACAGAACAAAATATAAAACTAGTTGAAGGACCAATTAAATAAGCATTAAAAGATAGAAAAAAACAGGGGCCCTAAGGCCCCTGCGTTCTCAAGCGGGAAAATGCTTAAAGAAGATTGATTGGGTAATCCAAGATCAAACGGATATCGTTTACACGACCAATACCCTGAATTACGTCACCGTTCACGTGAGATACGCGAAGCTGTACGCTTAGATCTTTAGCTTTACCACTTTGTACAGTGTATTTAGCGTCGAAGTTAGTTTCGTGACGCTTACCGTCTGTACCACCAGCGTAGTCAACATCCCAAGATTGAGTGTGACGAGCCATTAGGTGAAGACCTGGAAGAGATGGCATATCGTAATCTACACGGAACTGTAGAGATTGCTCATCATCAGCATCGAAGTCTAGTAGCTGAACCGCACCGTAAGTGAAGTACTGAGAATCGTCATTACGCTCAGTGCCGCTGCCGTCCCACTTGATGTTGTAACCATCGTCACCACCAACAGTTTGGTAGTTCACGGTGTATGCCCAGTCACCTTTAGCAAAACGAGCAGTTAAGCTAGTTAGGTTGCTGTCGTAATCAGCCAACAGGACACCGTCGTCAGAACCGCGCATGTGACGCGCGTCTAGTGTTACATCGTACTCACCCATCTTAGTTGGGTAAGCTACGTTGAACCAAGACTGCTTCTTGTACTCGTCTGCAACAGCGTGCTGAACTTCAATGCTCGCACCGTTAGCAAATTTGTAAGTACCACCTACGGAAGTGATGTCGTAGTCTTCACCGTTCGCTTCATACTTCTGGAAACCTTCGTCAGTGTTGCGAGAAGCTTCGTCAGAGTAGAATGCATATAGGCTCAGGTTGTCTAGAGCGATGTCACCGTAAATAGCTTGTGTGCTTGGTGCAGAAAGACGAGACTGAAGGTCGTTCAGTAGTGGCGTCATCATTACCATGCGACCTGCACGGATGTTTACATTATCCAGAGGTTTCAGTTTAACGTATAGATTCTCAACCGCAGTGTAGCCTTTACCGCCTGTCGCCAACACGTCAGACGTGTTAACAGTCTTGTCGTCTTCTAAAGCTACAACTTCAGTAACAGTTGCATCAAAACCAACGAAGCCACCAAAGTATGGAGAAGCAACGTCTAGTTTGAACGCTTGACCCGCAGCAATAGTGTCTGGGATACCCTGATCAAAATCACGGTTCATGTAGAAAGTACGTAAACCTAAATCAACTTTAAAACCGTCATTTTGCGCTTCAGCTGCGATGCTGGAGCCGCTAGCTACTGCACCGAATGCCAGAGCCGCTACGCTTAGTTTTTTCTGAAACATAATAATGTAACAAACCTGAGTTATTATTTGCGAAGGTGGCTATTTTAAGAAAATAAAGGCAGGCTTTTTCTTTGTAATTTTCGGGTTTGCAGGGTTTAACGCTCGAAACTGGTGCGTTCGCAGAGGAATCCATCAAAAATGACAATTTTCGTCATTTTAATATCATTTTCGCTGGTGTTTTTTAGGTTAATACACCATGAAGGGTGGAACTTTTTCTAACTTTTACAGTCCTTCGCAGCATCAAATAGCGCTTTCAAAGTGCATCTAACTATTCTTCTCGCCAATCAGTCATACCGTATTTAGAAAGTATTTCCTGTAACTGACCGCTCTTGCGTAATCGCTCTATTCCATCGGAAAGAATCTGAGCGTATTCCTGAGACTCATCTATAACCGGAGAAAAAGCGATATAGGACTTTTCAAACTCTTTTGCACTACCCGCGACTTTAAAATGATCAGCCTTATTAAGCAGATTCGCGGTGTACCAAAAAACAGGGTCGGCTTCGACCAGCATATCGATCCGCTTTAAAGAAAGCATCTGTATACCTCGATGAAGGGGCTGCTCGCTTCCTAACATAGTCACACTATCGGAGCTATTATTCTGAATATAGTCCCGCAATTCATCGCCATAATCGTAACCACTAATAGCAGCTAGTTGATGGCCTTGAAGCGATTCGACCCCTTGATACTGCCAATTCGAATCTTTATGTACAAAAAAGGTATTACCCAAAATTGCCAACTCTTGCTCAGGTAGAACAAACCCCGGCACATCGCCTTTAAAGGCGCCGACTACTGCATTGATATGTCCTTTCTTCGCTTCCTGAATAGCACGAGACCAGTTCATCTCTATGTACTGAACCTCTATCCCCTTCTCTGCAAAAACCTCAGTAGCTACCTCAATCATAAAACCGGGTAAAGGCGCGTTAGCTTCACAGTTAAAAGGACACCAACGATCTGCAGCGATCACGATTTTATCTGCAGAAAAACCTACAGATGCATTAAGCAACAAGAAAGCAGAGAGCAAATACCTAAAAATGAGAGACATAAGACTACCAGAAAAGACATATATCTAGATCAAATAATTATAACTACAGAAAGCTTCATATATAAGCCAACTTAGGGAGTATATTAGCTATATCATTTATTTTGCTTAATAGAGATCAATCAATGTTTTTTAATGGTTTACCTAACGATGAAGGTGATCGATGTATTCCGTCTTCCATCATAAAAATGGCCCAAGGCCTAAAGCTGTCTGTTGTCGCAGAAGAGGTAGAAACCTTGGATCAGCTTAAATGGTTACAAGATCAAAACTGTGAATATATCCAAGGTTATTATTCTTCGCGCCCCTTACCATTAAAAGATGTAACACAACTCATCCATAGAGATGTAACTAAGTAGAGCGACCCAGCATAAAGCAGTGATGATATAAATGAGTTACTGTAACCTTTCAAAAACCTTGTTGACCTTTTCTTGCAAGGTGACCGCCGAGAAAGGCTTAATGATGTAGCCATTCACACCAGCCATCGCAGCCGCCGTTATCTGCTCTCTCTTCGATTCAGCGGTCACCATTAGCACTGGTATCTTTGATAATTGGGGTGCTTGGCGGATTTCTTTCAATAGTTCCAAGCCCGACATATGAGGCATATTCCAATCGGTCAGTACAAAATCAATATTACCCCCTTTCAGAATATTTAGAGCTTTCACTCCATCCTCGGCTTCAACAATATTATGAAAACCGATTTGCCCCAGCAACTGCCTAATGATCCGGCGCATCGTGGAAAAATCATCAACCACTAGAATTTTGATATTTTTTTGCACAGAAATTTTCTTACCTAATCTGATAACACCCTCTCAACACACGTCATTAGCTTAAGGAGCCTACGAACAAGTCCTATACGACTCAGGCTTATTCCTTGGCTCATACGACCAACTCAGTAGGTCAAAACGATACGAGAATTTAGGCGAGGGAGAATAATATCTTTAGAGAGGATTACAACTAAATTTTGATTAAAATTTTACCTATATTTTAACCAAAAATTCAAACATACAAAAAACCATAACCCATTGATTTGTAGCTAGTTGAAACACAAATATAAACAAATTTGACCTATTTTTACCTACAAGGTAAAAATATTCTTCCGTACTATGTACACCATAGATTAATGCAGCTTTGTCACAAGCAAGACTGTAATTTCCACGAAATCTCACAGGTTTCGTCCGGACAGATTTTAATAGAGCATCTTTATCAAAGGTGAACTCTGATTAACACTCAAATCTCAGGTTAAAGAACTCACTATGAAACATTGGTACCGTTATTCTTTTCAAAATGGATATACCCAAACAGTAATCTATCAAGCACGCCTAGCTGAAGATGGTACGAGCAATACAGCAGTAAAAGATGCAAGAGATCAAGCTAAAGCACCTGCTAGTAGCCCACTAGTATCGTTCAGTTATTTGGGCCATATGTCAGAGAGCTCATTTAAAGATTGCTACGGCATTACAGTGAGTTAAAGAAGCCGCGGCTACATCGTACTTATCAAAACCAATAACGCCTTTATGTATTTCTAGTGTCATGATCAATAAAATTTTTATCGTTTTTGTATTGAGCCTTTCTTTCACTTTTAATTACGCAAATGCCCAATACAGCGTACATCACCAATCAATAGTAAATATATTTACAAGCGGATCCGAACCTCTCGTTGGTCAAGCCAGATGGGAGTCGCCCTATACGCTATTGATTGGATTACTAAGACAAAGACCCGAGGATAAAAAGTTCGCACGTTACGCATGTGAAAAAATTCTTAACTATGGAATAAGTCATCCCGCTCTCAAGGTAAGGGTGATTTATCTACCTAGGTTGATGTCGACGGGAAATATGGAGCTAATTTCCGAGTCTAGCTGCAGTTTATAAGAGCAAAGAGAATTGCGAACTTTCATTCAAGAAAAACAACTACTAGGCTTACCTAAGGCTCAATGGATATAGGTAGAACGTGGAAAAATCTGAATTAGAACAATTACAACAACGACTAAACCTGTTTGAAGCGATTGCAGATAACGCTTCGGCAGTTATTGGTGCGAAAGATTTAGATGGACGTTACCTCTATGTAAATCAGGAATATTCACGTTTATTCCACCAAGAAAAGCAGAGCTTCTGCGGTAAGACCGATCACGAATTATTCCCGCAAGATATTGCCACGGCTTTTAGACAAGCTGATTTAGAAGTTATCGAGAAAAACAAAGTCATTACCGTTGAAGAAAAAGCACCGGTAGATGGAAAAATTCGTGACTACCTTTCAATTAAATTCCCTATCTCTGATTCTGAAGGAAACTTATTTGCAACCGGATTAGTGGCCACTGATATTACAGAGCGGAAGGAAGCAGAGCAGGAAATTATCCGGCTATCGCGCTTAGATCATCTAACCCAAGTGGCCAATCGTTCGCGACTAGAACAACGATTAGAAGAAGCTATTGAAAAAGCTCAAGCAAATAAGCAACTAATCGGGGTAGCTATTATCGATTTAGATGAATTCAAGCCTGTAAATGACACATACGGTCATCATATTGGCGATTCAGTTTTGAGATTAATGGCTGAAAGGCTTGTAAACTCATGCCGTAGTTCGGATACAGTTGCACGTATAGGAGGCGATGAATTCGTCGTTGTTTTAGAGGATATTAAGTCAATGGAAGAGGCTATATCCTCAATCCAACGAAGCATTGAGACCCTAAACAACACCTATCGTATAGAATCACAAGCCATCAATCTTAGCGCGAGCGCCGGTATTGCTTTTTACCCCCAACATGGCTCTGAGATCATCCCTTTATTAAAAACAGCTGATACAGCACTTTACAGAGCAAAGAAGCTAGGAAGGAATCAGCTCCAAGTAGCTTAGGCCATTAAGATTCAATTTATTAAAATGATTTATAATCAAAAGCCCGATCAACTGATCGGGCTCTAAAACCTATATGGTTTACGCTATCTCTTTTTCCTTTTGTTTAGGCTGAGAATCATCACCATCAGCAAATATGACCTCGTCTCCCGGATTGTGCTTACCCATCAGTTTCGGACGCTCAATCAAGAAGTACAAAATCAAGCCAATACCTACTGCATACACTGTAGATTTTGGATCAGGCATCGCTAGCGTTACCGCAACAATACCCGCAACACCACGCTCAGTAGGGTTCTTCAACTGCTCCATACCTACCATGATGCAGATGTAAGCAGTCAGAACCAACGTCAGCGATAGTGCGATTGGCAATACAGGCTTAAACAGAGTCACTAGAGGTAAGATAAACAGTGCGACTAAACCCGTGATCCAGAACGTACCACCGCCACTGTAGATAGAATCCATCGCTTTACGACCCATCGCATAACGCTCAGCTACCGTTGCGTGTGCTGCAGTCCATAAAGGCCCTGCCAAACCCGGCCATGGCGCAAAGAAAGCATGAATACCGTTACGAATCGCAGTTACTAAGTGAACGCGGTCTACGCTAGATTCGATCTTCTCATCGTCACGAATATGGTCAACACGATCTACCAAGGTAAAGCCAACAATGATGTCACCAAAAGCGATTACGTAAGCAATAATGGCTGTCGGAATAGCTAATAAGAAAACATCTAAATCAGGGAAACCAACCGCAAAGACTAGATACTCAGCCATCAAAGCGAAATCTGGTTGAGTGATGCCCCACTCAATTGCTGGCAGCGGATATTCACCTACAGACCAACCCACAACCATCGCAATCAACATACCCGGCACCATGCCGAAGTTAGCAATTTTCTTGGCTAGTGGATTGGAATCAATCACGTTCTTAAACGATAACGAGAACAACACGTAAGCAGAAATAATCGAACCGACGATAAGAGAAACGGGTGTCGCATCAATTCGACCACCCACCTTAAGCTCGCCCATCATCGCAGCAATACCTGCCCCAATGATAATCCCGGCTTTAAGGGAGTTAGGAATGACATTCACCAACTTAGAGCCCCAACCTGTTGCCCCTAAGATAAGGAAAATCAGTGTTACCTCAATCTGCAAAGCAAACATCGCTTTGATCGCTTCAGGACCAGGTTCAAAACCATTGAGGTAAAGAATAACGACAGGAATCGCCGGCGTAATCCACCCCGGAACCAGAGGTACACCCAGTAAGGCCGGAAGAATATAACCAAGGCCAGCAATAAACGTAAAAGCAAGGGCAGCTTCGTACGGCATACCCAAATACTTCTCCAGTAATGGAATCATTGCCAAACCTACAACGAACATCACCAAGCCCTGAATAATCTCCGGGGTCTCTAAACGGTAATGTACTAGCGGTAGTCGAATTTTGAATGGCCCGAACCCCCAATATGGGTGTTCAGCTCCATGACTTCTTTTTATCAGTGCCATTTTGTCCACCTTGCTGCGTTAATTTTGATCAGAAAATGTTCATCCTGACCTAGGTGGAGCCACCATAATTTGCTGCAACGCAGTAAGCGATATTAGAGCATTCTACTTTAGTAAAAAAACACCCCTAAAGTATTAGGGTTTTCCCCAATTAAAACAAAGCATTACAAATAAAAACAGAATGTTACAAAAGATTACAAATACATACAGATCTTTAATGGGCGGGTAAAAAGGCAGGGAAAATACGGGAATATTCGGCTTTTATTTGGCGATGCAAAACAATAAAGATTGAATGTCTGTCTTAGAAAGGGGCACAAATTAATATCAAAAACTTACTCTATAGCTGTAGGAAACCCCTCTTCGGTCAGCCAGTCAGCAGCATCTTGTAAGTTGTCAAAAGCAGCACGCACAAAACCATCCTGCTCAGAAACAATCATCTTATTTATAACAGCATGTTTCAGGGCAGAAGGCTGATATACATTCGCAGCTCTTTCAAGGCCATTTACGATACACCACTCGACTAACCGCTCAATGACTTCCGAAACCTCTAAGGTTCCTAACTCCCAGTCATTTAGGCAAACAATATGCCCCCATCCATCTGAAAAGTGCTGCGCTAATGCCATAAATTCCTTTTCAAACTCCTGCGCACATTCCATATTCCATGAGCCGCTTACTTTGGCAAATAAAGTCGTGCCTTCCACCCATAACTCGTAATGACCATGCGGGTTATAACCCATACTTCAGCTCGCTCAACATCTAATTCACTATCTCAATCATTATAGACAGGGTTGCAACAACGGATTTATAAGTTCGCTCAAGGATGGTATGTCGTAAAATGCAAAAAGCCCGCAACAAGTGCGGGCTTCTTTAAATCTTGGTAGGACTAAGCAGATTATACGTCGCTGCGCTCCTTCCCCTGCGGGGCTATCGTCGCAGGCTCCGATGTGGTCTCGCTTCGCTCGGCTCGACTGCCTTCGGCAGTTTTCATCTGCCGTCCTCCAGACACAAAAAAACCACCTTTAGGTGGTTTCTTAAGTCTGGTAGGACTAGGCAGATTCGAACTGCCGACCTCTACCATGTCAAGGTAGCGCTCTAACCAACTGAGCTATAGTCCTATATCTGTATCGCGATAAGTTGCGATCAGGTGTTGGCGTATTATACGCAGCCACTTGCTTTGATCAAGCAGCAAAAAGTAAATAAAGGGATAATAGCCCTTTCGAACCGGTGAGTAAGACCAAGCAGATTATACATAGCTCCGCTCCTTCCCCTTCGGGGCTATCGACGCAGGCTCCGATGTGGTCTCGCTACGCTCGGCTCGAGCCGGCGACTTCCACCATATCAAGGTAACGCTCTAACCAACTGAGCTATAGCTATACCTAGAGACATTTCCCTGTTAGAAATTAGCGGGCCATAAGCTCTAGGCAGCCAGCTAAGTCGTTTAAGTAAAGATTGTGATTTACTACTTAATCCACCAAATTGTTCTCTATCGCGTAACGCGTTAGACCTGCAGCGGTGTGGATATCGAGTTTGTTTTTGATATTTTGGCGGTGGGTTTCTACTGTACGAACAGAGATATCTAACTCGCGTGCGATCTCTTTATTGCTGTTGCCTTCGGCCACCAGCTTCAGTACATCTTTCTCACGGCCCGTTAATGGCTCTTGTTCCTCTTCAACTGCGACAGAGACCGCTTGTTCAAACTGGCTGAACAGTGCTTGAGATGCGCCGGAGCTAAAGTAAGTGCCGCCTCGGTAGATGGTTTCGATAGCTGAGATAAGTTCTTCTGAAGAAACGTCCTTCAAGACATAACCAGCAGCGCCGCATTTGATCAATTTAACGATGTATTCACGGTCATCGTGCATGCTGAGGATCAGCACTTTGATGTCAGGCTGTTCTTCACGGAATCGTTCGGTTGCTTCAAAACCATTCATCACAGGCATGGAGACATCCATAAGCACGACGTCTGGCTTCACTTCGGCAGCGAGCTTAAGCGCCTGCTTACCGTCGTTGGCCATGCCGACTACTTCCAGTGATTCTTCACCTTCTAAACGTGCACTAATGCCATCTAACACTAATGGATGATCATCTACTAACACGACACGTATTTTCATATTATCCACTGTATTCAAGTTAAAGAATTGTAAACCCTGCACGAATCCGCGTACCTGCCCCTATTTTACTTTTCACACCAAAACGTCCACTTAACAGTTCGGTACGTTCTCGCATATTCAGTAAGCCGATGCCTGAAGCTGTCTTCCCTGGAGAGAACCCTTTGCCATCGTCCGTTACTTCGACCCAAATATACCCTTCTCGCGACCAAATGCGCAGCCCTACTTGAGTAGCCTCTGCGTGTTTTTCAATATTGGTCAGCGCTTCTTGGGCGATACGGTACATAGTGATTTCGATATCATCAGGTAGTCGTTGTTCTGGCAGTTCTAAACGTATATTAGTCTGTATGCCGGTACGCTCAGAAAACTCAGCGATCATACTGTGCAGTGCTGACTCTAAGCCTAGATCATCAAGCTGTATAGGACGTAGATCGTGGGAGATACGTCGTACCTCTTGGATCGCCATATTCAGGACATCGCAGCCTTTGTTGAGGTCGTTAGCGGCCGATTCATCCTGTTTGAGTAACTTATCTCTCGCAAGCTCCAACCTGAACTTAACCGATACCATTAACTGGTTAATGCCATCGTGAAGCTCTCGAGCAAAGTTACGACGTTGGCTCACTTGGAACTGCACGTAACTGTGGGCAAGTTCACGCAAGCGTTTATCAGCAAGTTGGGAGGCATGCATGTTGATCGCGATACCCACTAAGGCAATTACGATGATGGTTCCTGCCAAAATCACTACGACGGTAAAGAAGGTATTACGAATATTTCGGGTTACTTTAAGCCGGATTGAGGCAACCTCTTTGGCAATATCATCGATATATAAACCGGTGCCCATCATCCAGTTAAACTTGGGGATCTCGACCACATAACTAAGCTTATCTTCTAGATCGCCCTTGGAGGGCTTTTTCCAAACATAGCGGTAAAAACCACCGCCTTTTTTCGCTACTTGGATGAGATCACGGATCACCATCTTGCCGTTTTCATCTTTAAGATCCATCAGGTTTTGACCGATCAATTCATGTTGAATCGGATGGACCAAGTTAACACCCTGACGGTCATAGACAAAGAAGTAGCCATCTTCGCCGTAGGTCAGGCCATCGAGAATGTTTTTAACTTTTTCTTCAGCAACTTTATCCCCCGGCTGAGCATCTTTGACTATATGCTCAATCGAGTTCATCGCCAGCTCTACGTAGTTTTGTAGCTCTTGGCGTTTAGAGCGCAGTAAGTTTTCTTCGAAGGTGTGAATCTCTTGCTCAGAGAGATGCTTGGCTTGGGTCAAGCTGATCATGGTAACAGCCACAGTCACCATCACGAGTGGCAAAATGGAAAGCAGTAGGATTTTGGTTTTTAAAGAGGCTGTAACCCGTTTCATTGGTACTAGCTTTCCTGATCATTTCGGCTGATAGTTAAGGTTCCAGTATAAAGGATGCGGGGTATAACACTCCATGGATTTCTCACTATGGTCAAAGGCTGAAGTACTTTACACATCGGCATCTCGCCGCGGCGAGTTAAAGAGCCTGACCACCTCATCGCATAAGGTTCAAGAAGGCGAGCTACAGTTCCAACTAAGGCAATTATCCAGCTTAAAAGAGAAGGCCAAAGCCAACTCAGCGACATCAAATAATGACCCTTTCCTTCCCCACGAACCGAGTCTTTATGTTGGCCCTGTGGGTGACAATCATAAGTTACTACTAAACAAGTTTAACGTCTTAGAGCAGCACCTGCTGTTAGTAACCAATCACTTTGAGCAACAAAACATTTTGCTTTCGCTCGATGATTTTAGCGCCTTATATCAATGCTTAACCCAAGGCCCTGCGCTCGCTTTTTATAATAGTTCAGCCGAAGCCGGTGCTAGCCAAGCTCACAAGCATCTGCAGTTAATTCAGCTAGATAAAAACGCAGCTGATCTAATTCCTTTCAGCCCGCAGCTTGAGCACCTTCATGATGAAGTTCCACGAAAGTTAGATTCCCTCCCCTTCGAACATGCGGCACTCGCCCTGCCGAATGATCTCTTCAACGGGGACACACCTGAAGATTCAGTAACTCAATTACAGCATTTGTATGATCGACTGCGTACAACCCTGTCACTAGAAAGCTCGGGGGATAAAACCGTGCCACCACACAATCTGCTACTTACTCATGAGTGGATGATGGTCGTGCCACGCAAGCAGGAAGCCTTTGAAGGCATTTCGCTGAACGCCCTAGCTTTTGTGGGATCTATCTTAGTGAAAGATAAAGCCCATGCTAAGTTGATCACGCAGCAAGGGCTTTGCAAAGCGCTGTCAGAAGTTAGCGGTTTACTAAAATAAAACGACTCAACTTCTGACAAAAAAACGCCCCGATAAACGGGGCAAATGGGAATGAACCATTAATTGGGCGGTGGCCCGCCCAGAGAGAAGAGTGATAACGGTCACTCAACCGTCTTACGCCAAACCGTAGAATCCTGGGAATACTAGGATCGAGATAACAACCGCTACCTGCATCAGGATAAATGGCATTACACCCTTGTAGATATCCATTGTCTGTACGCTCGGTGGGGCCACCCCTTTGAGATAGAACAGACTGAAGCCAAATGGCGGAGTTAAGAAACTTGTTTGCAGGTTCATAGCGATTAGAATCGCAAACCATACCGGCGCAATACCTAGTGCATCAGCAACCGGTGCCAAGATCGGTACGATGATGAAACTGATCTCTACGAAGTCGATGAAGAAACCTAGGATCAAGATCGCAATCATAGATAGGATCAAGAAGCCCTGAGCACCACCTGGTAGATCAGATAGAACTTCCTCAACAATGTAGTCACCACCTGTGTAAGTGAACGCCATAGAGAAGGCAGTCGCACCCAACAGGATCGCAAATACCATCGCTGTCACTTTTACCGTTTCAGTTGCAGATTCTAGAACCATCTTCCAGCTGAACTGACGGTACATAGCTGCCAATACAATCGCGCCTACGCCACCTAGTGCAGAAGATTCAGTTGGTGTCGCAATACCTGCGAAGATAGAACCCAATACAATCAAGATCAGTGCTAGTGGTGGAATGATCGCTTTAAGCGCTTTTATATATTGCTCGCGCTTAGATTCAACATCGTCATCTAGAGGCAATGCTGGCGCCGCTTCAGGCTTAACAAAGCTGTAGATTAGGATGTAAACAACGTAGATACCGATCAACATTAGACCTGGGCCTACCGCTGCTTTAAACAGATCACCAACTGGGATACCCAGAACGTCACCCAAGATAATCAGGATGATCGATGGCGGGATAATCTGACCTAGCGTACCCGACGCACAGATCGTACCGCAGGCAAGTGACTTGTCGTATTTGTACTTCAACATTACCGGTAGCGAGATCAGACCCATTGCTACAACAGATGCACCTACTACACCGGTAGAAGCCGCTAGCAATGCACCTACCAATACAGTAGAGATTGCCAAACCGCCGCGAACACCGCCAAACAGTTTACCCATGGACTCAAGCAACTGCTCAGCCAACTGAGTTTTCTGTAAAACGATACCCATGAAAATAAATAGAGGAACTGCCATCAATACCGTGTTTTCCATAATGCTCTGAATACGGAACGGCATGAAAGCAAACATTTCAGCGCCTTCAGCAAATACACCGAAGAACAACGCTACACCACCAAAGGTAAAGGCAACTGGGAAGCCGACAAGCAGCATCAACAGCGCCACAACAAACATAATAATACCAATCATTACTAAACGCCCCTTAGTGCTGTGGTGGTTGGTAATGATCTTCTTTGGTGTTGCCCAAGAAGATGTTTAAAGATTTAAGGAACAAACCGATACCGCTAATTAACATGGCAAAGAAAGCAAAAGGGATAACGGATTTGATAATCCAACGATAAGGAAGACCACCCGGATCGCCCGAGGTCTCACCTAATTCAAATGATTCACGCGCAAAATCGATACCGTACCAACCAACTAGGGCACAGAACGGGAAGAGTAGAAATACACAACCCAACATATCGATCATTGCTTTAGTTTTGCCTGATAAACGTTCGTAGATCAGGTCAACACGTACGTGGCCGCCGACCCGTAACGTGTAGGACACACCTAATAGAAATACTGCTGCATATAGGTGCCACTCTAATTCTTGCATCCCGATGGAGACATCATTAAAGACATAGCGCATTACAACGTCGATAAAGACATTGAACAGCATGATTACAAATAGAACTGCAGAGATCTTGCCCATCAAATCTGAAAAGCTGTTGATCACCTGCTCCAGTCTCACTAGAAACATGATTTCTCCTAGAAGATTAAGAAGTTGGTGCCCCGGATCGGGACAATGTCCAGAGCACCAACGAGGGGGTTCTTACGACTCGATTACTTAGACAAGCTGTTTAGGTAAGCTTTGTCAGAGATATCTGTCCATGCACGTGCTTTTTCCATGTACGCAGACTGAGACTCAAGAATTTTCTTAGCTAGTGGATCAGCAGCTGCTTTTTCAGCAAGTAGCTCATCGTTAGCTTTACGCATTGCGCTGATTACTTCAGCTGGGAAAGATTTAACCTGAATGTTCGGGAATTCAGTTTTCATGCTTGCCCAGTTTTCAGCAGAAGAGTGGTAAGACTGGATGTACATATCGTACGCCGCAGTACGCATTGCTGTTTTAAGGATCTGCTGAAGATCTGCTGGTAGACGCTCAAACTTCTTCTTGTTTATCAAGAACTGAAGTTCAGTCGCAGGCTCATGCCAGCCAGTGTAGTAGTAAGGAGCGATCTTGTGGAAACCCATACGTAGGTCAAGAGAAGGACCTACCCACTCCAATGCATCGATCGTACGACGCTCAAGTGCAGTGTAAAGCTCACCCGCTGGAATGTTAGTTGGTTTCGCACCTAGCTTAGCTAGTACTTCACCCGCGAAGCCAGGGATACGCATTTTCAGACCTTGTAGGTCTTCCAGAGAATTGATCTCTTTCTGGAACCAACCGCCCATCTGGTTACCTGTGTTACCACCAGGGAAGGACATTAGGTTGAACTTGCCGTAAACCTCATCCATTAGTTCCTGACCACCACCGTAGTAGAACCAACCGTACTGTTCAGGTGCAGTCATACCAAATGGCATAGTTGTGAAGTAAAGCGTATTTGGTACTTTACCCTTCCAGTAGTATGACGCGGAGTGACCCATGTCATACTGACCAGAGCGAACCATATCGAAAACACCTAGTGGTGCTTTGTGCTTGTTCTTAGAGTCGATTTGAATTTTAAGACGGCCGTTGGACATCTCTTCAGCTAGCTTAGCCATGTTTTTAGTCGCATCACCAAAAACTGGGAAGTTAGTAGGCCAAGTTTCTGCCAGCTTCAGTTTGTAAACCTTGTCAGCAGCCATTGCTGGCGTAGCCAGTACTGCAGTACATGCAGCTGCAGTAATTAACTGCTTAGGAAAAGTCATTTTGAACATTTTTATTATCATCCTCTCTCTATAAAACGCGATTTCTAACCGTCATATAAGTGTGGCCGCACCTGAAACAATCTCCTGTCCACCCCAACTACGACCACAGCTAACACGCCTAAAACTATAACCATGCTAGCTCTTATAGTCTTACACAGCATGCCATACCCCGATATTGGGATAAATGCGCATAAGTACTAGATAGATTACTTAGATGACATACGTAGTACTACGTAGAACAGCTAGATTTATCTGCAAGCAAAGATATTATGTAACAACATTCCCAAAAGGCTAATATCTTATGACAGAACAACAAATAGCTCGCCGCTTAAGGAAGTATGAAGCCGATCCAGAAAACTCATCTCCCAGCTCATCTAATGCTGGAATTGAGCTTCTGTCGCCTTTTGGGCCATTTATTGCTAAAACTAAACTACCTGTAGAACTAATCGAAAAGATTAATCTATTTGCTGACCGGCATATTTCCAAAACCGAAAGCTCAGAATTTATGCTTCCTGAAGATGTTGTTTTTGGTGGAATACCTTCTCTTGCGGAAACTGTCGGCTCATTAATTAACGATTATGTGAAGGAAGCAGAAGGTAGTCAGTTAGATAGAGCAATCTATGAAGTCTTTTGGATCGTGAGCCAATATCAAAACACACCTAGCCCAGTGCATTTCCATTCTGGTGATATTTCAGGAGTGTTATTCCTAAAAGTCCCTGAAAAGATCGACCCTGGTCAAGAAGAAAGAAACTATATCTCGGGACGCAAAGCGGGATATCTGAATTTTATCGAAGGTAATAAGCAGCGTTTTTCTAAATCACTTTTAAGTGTAAAGCCTGAGGTGGGTGATTTTTACCTTTTCCCAGGTTGGTTACTCCATGGCGCTGAACCCTTTATTGGTGAAGGGGAACGTCGCTCGATGGCATTTAACGCGACACTAGAAGTTAAATAGCTCCTGCAGGTTAACTATCTAAAAATCGTATCGCCTTGCTGATCGATCATACACTTGGCTTTACGCACCATTTCATCCGCGCATTGAGCTTCTTCCATCAAAACATCTGCACGGATAAAGCGATGAGACTGTTCGCCCTTTTCGATCACACCATTGACTCTATACCCCGCATCTTCTGATATAGGCATAGGCTTGATGATATAGCCGTTGTATTCCACCTCGATACAACTGCTCGTCGCTTCTGGTTCTGTTTTATTAGATGTGAAAAGCTCGCTGATTTTTTTAATCAGAGACATTTAAATAACCTTTGAAAAATTGATTACGTATTAATATGAAAATTTTGCTGCGGTATAAATGGCGAATGCCTTTTCCCAAATTTCACCTACTTTACCATTACCTACAGGTTGTCCATCAAGTTGTGTAACCGGAGCAATCTCTTTAGAAGAGCTAGTGATCCATAATTCATCTGCAGAACGAACCTCTTTCATTGAGATAGTTCGCTCTTCAACGGGAATCGTTCCATCTGCTTTTAAGCTATCTACAATAATCCGGCGAGTAATCCCCGGCAGGATCTGATTATCTAACTTAGGCGTCAGTACAACACCATCTTTAACGATGAAGACGTTACACGCACTGCCTTCGGTTAGCTGATGATCTGCGTTATACAACAGCGTTTCATCGCTACCTGCAGAGTAGCCTTGTTGAAAGTGGATTACGTTTCCTAACAGGGCCGTCGATTTAATATGGCAGCGTTGCCACCTTAAATCTTCTGTACTAACCAAACTGTATTGAGTTACTTTTTCTCGATCGACCGGTTCTGGATCTTTGATCGCGAAAGTGTATGCAAATATGGTCGGCTCTACACCTGTAGGATATGCATGGTAGCGCTTATCGTCCGTACCTCGGGAAACATGCACGTATACCCCTAAGTTATCGGCTTGATCATTGTTTTTATCGATCAGATCATTCAGTAAATTACGCCATTGCTCAGCGGTGAGCGAGCAATCGATTTCGATCTCTGCCAAGCCATTTAACATACGTTGGATATGTAAACCTAAACCAACCGATTGTCCCTGATAGTAAGGTATGACTTCGTAGATACCATCACCGAAGAGGAAACCACGGTCTAAGGGCGAGATACGTGCTTCTGACAACGGTAGGAAATCACCATTAAGGTATGCAATGCTCATAGAGATATCCCTCCACTTATTCTTTTACCAAACCAATAATTTGCCTTAACTCATTAATCACGCTTTGTCCTTCGGATGCTGGCAAACCATCTTCTGTTAACTCATTTTCTCTTGTCACACCATCGACGCTGCCTAATTTGGAAAGATAACGAAGTATCTCCAGGGGCTGTATATCGGCAAAAAAATCTCGATGGTTCCAAAAACTTAGAAAGGCAATAATGCCGTAGGCTCCCCAATTAGATACATCTGTAATGAGTAGCTCATCCACTTCGGTAACGGATGTCTTTATATCGAGATTTTTAAGCGCATCTTTGACATTACCCATACCTATTTCATTACCACCATCACCTATGCCGATGGTTGGGCATTTAGCATTCAGGATAAAGGTGTCAAAGCACGCAGTACGAGCGCTGATGTTTTCACCGCGCATATTGTAATAGCGACCATCTTCAGCCTGACCTGGGCGTTCAATAGAGATGACAGCTTCGGGGTTGTATTGATACAACGCTTGGAACGCTTCCAATTTGCGCTCTTTATGCTCGCCCACACGAATTTCATGAACTCTATAATCAGGCATAAGAGCCTGAGATACTGGTGGACCGCATACTATAACGGGTGTTGCACCAATTGCTTCTAAGACTTTATACAGCGCGATAGCCCCGACTGGCCCATCCGTTTCAAAAGTATCCACAACGGGGAAGCCCGTTCCAATCAATACATGCCCTCTGCATCGATTAAGCATTCGAGCTGCACGCAGGTAATAGCCAGATTCCAACTGCGGTTGGATCGTTTGCATGCCACGTAAATTTCTAGCAACCAATAGGTCTTCAATTTGCTTACTTATCGTGGCTTCATTTGGCATAACGGCACCTATACAACTGATACTTGTGGATTGCTAATTCACTTTATCTGGCTCGGTTCGTTCAAATTTTTTCTGCGTTAGTGATTGAATATTGTGCGCATCATCAATCGTGATCTGCTCAAACGAGACTTTGGCACCTGGCATCATTTGCGCCATTTTTGCGGTATCTAACGAGAGCATAGAACCAATTTTCGGGTAGCCTCCGATGGTTTGTCGATCATTCAGCAAAACGATAGGTTGCCCGTCTGCGGGGATCTGTATAGCACCATGGCAGATCCCTTCCGATAAAATCCCATCTACCGACGCTTTAACTTCAGGGCCTGATAACCGGTAACCCATGCGATCCGCTCGATCAGTAACTTCATACTCGCTACTAAAAAATATCCGCTTATCATGTTCGCTAAAAAGATGCTGTTGATAACCGCAGATAACCCGCAAGCTGGCATGTTCATCGTATTGCGGTCGATGATGCTCAGCTAGGCGATAGGCTCTAGCCTCGTTTACTTCTGTACAGTATAGAAAATCATCTTGTTGAAGCTTACCGCCATCTATACCGCCGATACCTTCTCTCATAACTGTCGCGCTGCTGGAGAAGCTAGGTTGTATCTGAAACCCACCACTCACGGCTAAATATGCTCTCGCACCTTTGGTTGCGAACCCTAACTCGATTCGATCTCCTTGTTGAATTTTCTGTGCATGCCAACACTCCCTTTCCAACCCATTAACCTTAAACGGGATATCTGCCCCAGTTACAACCATGTAGGTATCGACATGGGATTCCAGCACTAATCCGCCAACACTAACTTCCAAAAGAGAGCTATTTAAGTCATTGCCTAATAAACGATTAGCCCATTTAAAGGCCTGCGCATCTAGAGGCCCACCGGTCGTTAAACCAATCCGATGATGACCAAAACGGCCTGCATCTTGAATAAGTGTTAACAGGCCTGGCTGTAATACTTTAAAACCCATTTCCCTCATAACTGTCCGCCTAACGCGAGATATTCGTCTCGGGTAATTGGCTTAAACGTCACTCTATCCCCAACCTTAACCGGCATATTCGGCGTTTTGTCTGGGGTAAACATTTCAGTTGGACACAAACCGATCAAATTCCAGCCGCCTGGGGATTCAGCTGGATACACGGCAGTCTGCCGATCAGCGATAGCTACGGCGCCTTTAGGTACTTTTTGTCTGGGTGTGGATAAACGCGGCGCTGCGATTCTGGGATCGACCTCTCCTAAATAGGCAAACCCAGGGGCAAAACCTATGGCATAAACTCTGTACTCTTGTTGGCTGTGGATCTGGATCACTTCATCCACTTCCAAATTCGCATTTTGAGCCAACATCTCTAGGTCAGGGCCCGATTCCGGACTGTAATAAACAGGTAAAGAAACTAGATCTCCCACCTGCTGTTCAGCTTGATCGAGCTGAGTGAGTAACTCACGAAGGTGTTTTTTAATCTCCAGATGGTCACAACTAAACAGATCGTAGATCACTAACAAAGACGCATAGGAAGGAACGAGATCGATGAGCCTATCGGCTAATTCTATCTCTAACACAGAAACAGCGTGCTGTACTTTGGCAGAGGTTTCTGGACTGGCTTTATCACCAAAATAGATGATCAGCGCATTCTCCCCTGCGACTTCTATTCTCATGACTGGATTAACTCTCGGATCTCTTGGATTGCATTAACACCCTCCATATTATCCCCATGTACACACAGCGTATCGGCCTGTAGTTGAAGTTGATGGCCATTTACCGTTGTGACGGTGCTACTCTCTTTGAGCTGACGTACTTGAGCCAACATTTTCTCTTTG
Organism: Neptuniibacter sp. QD48_11; assembly: GCF_047778095.1. Classification (GTDB taxonomy): domain Bacteria; phylum Pseudomonadota; class Gammaproteobacteria; order Pseudomonadales; family Balneatricaceae; genus Neptuniibacter. Next base: position 1,043,231 of record NZ_CP180551.1, on the reverse strand, counting down.
CTATGCACTGCTCCTGGCAGTGAACGTGACAAAAGCTTGCCATCATCGGCATAACAACGATCAGCAAATATCTCAAACCACAGTTCGATGCCTATCTTTTTTGCTTCCTCTTGATGTTGTTCCGCTTGTGGAGTGCTTTGTAACATCAACCTTAATGGTTTGTGGTAAGCCGCTATAGCACGCATAACATCTTGTAGAATTGAAGTATCCGCCATCATGTCGTTATACATCGCACCATGAGGTTTAACATAAGTAAGCTCTAGCTCTATACTGGCTGCCATCCCATCTAATGCAGAGATCTGATAAAGCAGCATCGATGTCAGTTCATCAGAGCTCACTTTTAGACTACGTCGACCAAAGCCAACAAGATCAGGATATCCCGGGTGCGCACCAATCATGACGCCGTTTTGTTTGGCGAGTGCCAATGTTTTCTGCATAACCAACGGATCACCGGCATGAAAACCACAAGCGATGTTTGCCTGATCAATATGCGGCATCACAGCCTCATCCAGTCCCATTTTCCATGAACCGAAGCTTTCACCTAGATCACAATTTAGCTTTAAACTCATTCAGTATTCCTTAAATCAAAACCTTCAATCACGCCTTGATCAGAAGATGGCAAGGCGGCTATTGGGTAGGTCTGTCACGATCATATGGCCTGGGCTGTGAGTAATGCAGAACGAGGGTTTGGCCTGTTCTATTGCCACTTGAGGCGTTACACCACATGCCCAAAAAACAGGCAGTTCACCCTTCTTAATTGTGACTGCATCGCCAAAATCAGGGTTGCGAATATCTTCAATACCGATCTCTGCAGGATCACCCAAATGTAGAGGCGCGCCATGGACAGAAGGGAAACGGCTACAGATCTGAATAGCTCGTATCGCATCTGCCGCCTTCATTGGCCGCATACTGACAACCGTATCGCCACTAAAACATCCAGCGGGCTTACAAGGGATATTGGTTCGATACATAGGCACATTAACCCCTTCAGAGATATTTCGGATCTCTAAACCATCCGCCAGAAGCGCTTCTTCGAATGAAAAGGAGCAACCTAGAACAAAGGTGACCAGATCATCTCGCCACAATCCAGATACATCTGGCAGCTCTTCGATTAACTCACCATCCCGATAGACTCGATATTTGGGAATATCAGTACAAATATTTAGATCTTCTCCTAAACTCGGCAGCATGAATTCACCTGGATTCTCGGACATACCAATCAGGGGGCAAGGCTTAGGGTTTAACTGACAAAACTGTAAAAAATCACCGGCATAATCTTTAGGTAAAATAACCAAATTACCTTGCACAAAACCCGCCGCCACTCCGGAGGTGTTATCTTGGAACTCTCCTCGACGAATCATCTGGCGTATCTGCAATGGTGATTTATCTGAATACATAATTGATCCTACTTGCTACTAAGAAACCTTTAAAAAAGCTCTATACGACTCAAGCTAGCTACATACCAAGTTTAGTCATAGCGTCATAACAAGATGGTACGTTTGAACCATTTATCTAAGTATGTACCCGATATAGAAATAAAGTCACTATTGGACTGATTTAAAAGTAATTTACTGTTCTTAATGAAAGGTCTTACTTCTATTTAGTGCTAAGATGATCAAATAGATAACCAATCTTTTAACACTATGTCGCATTCTAAAACCATTTAGATGCATTTTGGATTTTATATTGGAACCTCTATGAGTTACCTAGACACTCAGGAAGTCGTTAAACAATTAGCCGATCTAACAGGCGCTTTAACATCTGAGAAAGATCACTCAAAACTGTTAGATCGTATTATTTTGGGGTGTATGTACCTAACCAATGCGGATGGGGGAACGCTATATACACTCAATGAAGAGAATGAAAACGAACTAAAATTTTCTGTTCTTCATAACCGTTCTTTAGGCATTCATCAAAAGCCTCGCGACCTCCCTGCTGTAGAGATCCACAATGCTCAACAACAAGCCTCCAAACTGGTTGTGGTTCAAACCTTCGTTCAGAGGGAAACCATCAACATCCCCGATGTATATGACTGCGACGACTATGATTTTTCAGGTACTCGTAAGTTCGATAAACAACTAAATTACCGTTCAAAATCCTTTTTATGTGTGCCTTTACAAGACCATGAAGGGGAAATAATCGGTGTATTGCAGTTACTTAATGCTATGGATAACGAGGGCAACATTATTGCCTTCCCAGATACCCAACAGCATTTGGTTGAATCTTTAGCATCGCTTGCAGCAGCAGTATTAACGAAACGCCGCTTAATTGATGCTCAACGAATGTTATTCGAATCATTCATTAAATTAATTGGCCGTGCAATCGACCACAAATCGCCTGTGACAGGTAAGCATTGTGAACAAGTACCAGAAATAGCCATGTTAATTGCTTCAGCAGTTAACAACGCAACTGATGGAACGTTTGCTGATCTTAGCTTTAATGACCTAGAGATGTACGAGTTGCGGATCGCAGCATGGCTTCACGATTGCGGCAAGATTACCACGCCTGAATACATCATTGATAAAGCAACAAAGCTACACACAATGTTTGATCGGATAGATCTGGTTGAATCCCGTTTTCGAGAATACAAACAACATCTGCAAATTGAGTTGCTGCAACAACAGATGCAACTATCAAATGAAGAATATGCATCTGCTGAGCAAAAGCTAACTGCTCAACTGCAGCAGCTAGATATCGATTTCGATTTTATTCGTAAATCTAATACTGGCTCTGAATTTATGGCCCCTGAAGACAAAGCACGTGTGGTCAGTATCAGTGAGATTAGCTGGATTGATAGTGAAGGCAACGCACGTCATCTACTCTCCAAGGATGAAGTGGATAACTTATGTATCAGTAAAGGTACATTGACCGATGACGAACGCCAAGTGATGCGCGATCATATTAAAGTGTCGATCGACATGCTGGAATCCCTGAAATATCCCAAACAACTATCCGAAGTGCCAGAGATTGCCTGTAATCACCATGAGCATATGGATGGCAGCGGTTATCCTAGAGGGATCACAGCAGAAGATCTATCAACACGTGCGCGGATTATGTGTATCGCTGATATTTTTGAAGCCCTAACTTCACCAGATCGCCCGTACAAGAAAGGCATGCTGCTATCACAAGCGATGACTATCTTGGGTCGGATGGTGGAAGATAATCATCTGGATGCCGATCTGTTCAAACTGTTTGTCGAAAGCGGTACTTATCTGGAATATGCACAATCGCATATGACCCCGCGTCAGATCGATGAGTTTGATCCAACATCCCTACCCGGCTTAAAATAATCGCTTATTTGCTGGTGTGGCTATAAACGCCACGCCAGTCAGCAGCTGGCGGAACATCTTTGAATTCGGCAATACGGTGAAGATAGATTCGCGTCATAATGTCATCGGGGTGATCTAATAGGAATTTCCCAAATCGCTCTTCTGCTAAAGCCCACTCTTTTTGAACATAAGCCGCTATCGCTGAAGAAAAGAGTTCGATACTAGACTGCTGTTGAGATGTGCACGCCTCGCGCAAACAGATGGGCTCATAAATATCTACAGGCTCACTACGACCTTTCACCTGTACGCGATCTAACTTCCGATAACTATACTCCGGCACCAGAGATACTACTTCCCCACTAACTAAAAGTGGTGTTCCATAATATTTGGTCAGCCCTTCCAACCTTGAGGCAAGGTTTACTGCATCCCCCATCACGGTATAAGCCATACGGAAACTCGATCCCATGTTACCCACATTCATAGGGCCACTATTAATTCCCATCCCCACCTCTACGGTCGGTAAGCCCTCTTTTTCTAGTTGCTTATTTAGTTCCGGTAAGGCATCCAGCATTTTCATCGCCGAGATTAATGCATTACGGGCATGGTTCTCATCTTTAAGGGGCGCGCCCCAGAAGGCCATCACCGCATCACCTATATATTTATCCACAGTCCCACGTTGTTCATGGATAATTTGAGTCATACCGGTAAGGTAAATATTCATCAAACGGGTTAACTGTTGTGGGTTAAGCTGCTCAGACAAACTTGTAAAACCACGAACATCCGAGAAGAACACACTCATCTCGCGGTTTTCACCGCTCAACTGTACGCTTTGATCTTGTTCGCTCAATTCCTCCACTACTTCTGGCGGTATATATTGACCGAATTGAGTTGCCAATTGAGCGATATTACGCGCTTCGAAAAAGTAACCTGTGGTTTGCTGAAAAAGATAAAGCACTGATACCAGAATTAAGGTGTAACCCAATGGGATCACCCAGAACATCTGTTGCCATGCATATAAATTTGCACCCACCAACAGAGCAACCCACACCAATGTGAATAAGGTCGAGGTTAAAACCGAAACTCGAGGAATAATCAACGACAGCAACAAGCCACTCACAATCAACTGAATCAACTCAACCCCTAAGGTGTAATCAGGCTGATGCTGAATGCGTTCGTCTAGCATGCCCGACAGAATATTTGCATGAACTTCGACACCCGAGTATCGGTTACTCATCGGCGTTACTCGTAGATCCAACAGGCCAGCAGCGCTGGTGCCGACAAGGATGATCGCGCCTTCCAACTGTTCTGCATCGGCCGTACCACGAATCACATCGGTTGCAGATATATAAGGAAAACTACCTTGAGGGCCTCGATAAGGTACTAATACCGCACCATGTTGATCTACTGGAATACGCACCCCAGCAGCATCCACAGCTACTAATGCATCTTGCTTGCCAGTGACATCCGATTCAATAACCGACGTCACAGATTCTTCTCCAAACAAAGCCAAAAGCATTGAAAGGGCCAGAGAGGGATAATAATTCTCTTCATAGCGCTGGATCACGGGCACACGGCGATACACACCATCGGAATCTACCATCGGGTTATCAAAGAAGCCGTTCCAAACACTGACGCTATGGAGTTCAGTAAGGCTGGAGATTATTCCACTCGCTTCAGGAATGGGTAACCGATCTAAACGCTCATCATCACTAATCACCGGACTACCGGGATGGCCTATCTGTAATTTTTTCAAACTTCGGTCAAACAGATAGCCTAATACGACAGGACGATCGGCAATCGCTTTCGAGAAAATTGCGTCAGAATTTAATTTTTCTATAAGCTGATCTAGCGTTTTCCCTTCCGATTCTGATGCCAGTTGTTTAAGTGCAGATAAATCGACACTTTGATCAGCCTCTGAGAAAACCATATCAAAGCCAACAATAGCGACCCCGTATTGGTCGAAAAGCTGATCCAACATCAATGCCAACTTTGCTCGATTCCAAGGCCAGCGCCCCTCCGCTGCCAAGCTTTTCTCATCCACATCGACTATTACAATGCGCGGATCTTTTTCTTCGGATAAAAACTGCCTTAAGCGCAGGTCATAGAGGTCATATTCAAAACGCTCTAACAGCTCAAGACGATCGCCCTGAATCACAGGTATCAACATCACTAAAGTGAGTATCAAGCCTAAAACAGTACGTATCCAACGTTGTTTCATCGTTTATTCTGCCGTCACTCTGCGCAATTGATCAAAATCGATGTCGCCCTTAAGCACTTTCTGAATTCCATCCTGCAACAAGCTACGCATACCATCCGAAATCGCTTGTTCACGTATCTCACCTATTGTTGACCCTTGATAGATTTTTTCTTTCATTTCAGGGGTCGATATTAATAGTTCGTGAATGCCTGTACGCCCTCGATAACCGGTATGATTACATTCCTCACAACCTACCGCTTTATAGAGCTTAACCTTATCTCCCATAATAAGTTCACCCGCTTGCTCACCATAACGACGCAGCAAGAAAGCAATCTCATCATTTGAAGCTTTGTAAGCCTTACGACAACTTGGGCAGAGTGTTCTTACCAAACGCTGCGCCAACACTCCTAAGAGTGCATCCGAAAAGCTAACTGGATCTATGCCTAAATCCAGCAAACGCGTAATGGTTTCAGGAGCAGAGTTTGTATGCAGTGTTGATAACACTAGATGACCGGTCAGCGATGCCTCTACAGCCGCATGCGCCGTTTCCTGATCTCGCATCTCACCAATAAGAATAATATCGGGATCTGCTCGTAAAAACGCACGTAGCGCTGCTGCGAAGGTAAAACCGGTTTTAGGTTGAACCTGCACTTGTTGCAAGCCGGGCTGTGTAATCTCAACAGGATCTTCTGCTGTCCAGATTTTCTTCTCCGGCGTGTTTAAGGTGGCCAGCAATGCATGCAGAGTGGTCGTTTTACCTGAACCTGTAGGACCAACCACCAACAAAATACCGTGTGGATTTTCTAGTAGCTCTTTGACGCCATCTTGAATTGGCTTAACAAAATTAAGTTGGTCAAAAGCAACTGGTTCACCACTTTGCAACAAACGCATGACCACGCCTTCACCGTTTACAGTAGGAATGGTCGCTACGCGGACTTCCAATGGGTGACCTTGCAAACGCACCGCAAATTTACCATCTTGAGGTAGACGTTTTTCGGCTATATCTAGGCGCGACATAATCTTGATGCGCGATACAGTGGCTTTAGCATGGGTCGCGGGTATCTGAATAATATCTTGGCAAACACCATCTATACGCATACGTACGTTGGTCGGTGTTCTGCCTTTGCCCGGTTCAATATGAATATCCGATGCTCTCAGGCGCTTCGCATCGAGCAATACTCGGTTAACCAAGCGAACAACGGTTGAATCTTCCTCTGAGACTTCATCGTTTTCAGCAACCGTGTCGTCAATATCCATTTCAGCACTATCATCTAGCTCATCAAGAATAGTGCTGAGATTTGCGCTGTCCTTTTGACCGCCTCCGGACACTACCCCTAGGTACTGATGAATATCATCCAGTAAACCAACGCATATGTGAGCATCTCTTTGGCCTACGACATTTTTAATTTCAATCAGTCGCTTAGTATCATTAGGATCATCAATTAAAATTAGAACCGTGTCACTATTCTGTTCAGATAGCAGAACAAGATTGCTATTACGTAGATAAGCCTTATTTACCTTTTCACATAAGGGATGAAGAAAGTACTTTTCTGGGTTGTAAGCAATAAAAGGGACTTGATAAAAGCACTCTAATGACTGACCAACCTGCTGGCTGGTTAGTCTGGCATTATCCCTTAATAATCGAGTGAGTGGCGTTCTAGCATCAGCTTTCTTCTCAAGCTGATCAAAAACCTTCCGCTCAATTAGATTCTGCTCTAAAAGGTATTCAAACGGTGTTTCAGTACAACCAAAATCATAACGGAATTTTTGCCCAAGCAGCTCAGCAAATTGCCGCCCCCTTTTTAGATCGATCGCTGAAAAGGATTTTCCATCTTGCCGATTTATTATTTGGATAACACCGAGTAATACATCTTGGTAAAGAATAGGAAGCACCAGCATAGAGCGACTGGTAAATTCGATATCCTTTTCAAAGGAAGCATTGAAACGTAAGGATGGATGTATTTTTTCCAGCTCATCCGAATCTCGTACATCCTTGATTGTTATCGCTTTTTTACTTAGCGCCACAAAACCTGCGATAGATGACGCAGTAATAGGCACACGAATTTCGGTTAAATCTTCACCCGTTTTAAAACGAGAAACAATATCCTTGCTCGAGCGATTTCGTTGGTATACGGTGATACGCTGAGCATTAAACAAAGCGAGTAATGTCTTTTCGACCAGAGGGTAAGCTTCTTCAAAGCTTTTAGCCTGATGGATCTTACTCAGCACTTTAGTTAAACGAGAATAAAACTGCTGTGTATCCTTTTCTATCGCTTTTGTCATGCTCTACTACCATAATGTCAGTATTATAGTTTTCTAATTAAAGATAGCCGCACCAGAGGTGGGAAGTGAAGCTCGAAATTCTTGGTTGCAGTGGCGGTATCGGCCATGGTTTAAAAACAACAACTTTTTTAGTAGACGATTCCTTGTTAATCGACGCCGGCACCGGTGTTGAGCTTTTAAAGATGGATCAGATGCTCGCTATTAAAGATATCGTTATCACCCATGCTCATCTAGACCATATCATTGGCCTGCCATTAATGCTGGCAACTATTTATGATCAGCATAAAACACCTATCGATATCTATGCGCTTCCAGAGGTTGTCGAGGCTTTAAAAACTCACATCTTTAATTGGACAATTTGGCCAGATTACACCTGTTTGCCTGAAAATAAACCGATCATCAATCTGCATTCGGTAAACGTCGGTGATCAGCTATCCCTTCAAGGTAAAACCATAGAAGTAATCCCTGCCGAGCACCCATCACCAACCGTTGGTTATTTAGTATCAGACGGCCAAGCCTCATTTGCCTTTAGTGGTGATACAGGTATCAATAACGCACTCTGGCCCATTCTAAACACTAAAAAACCTGACCTACTTATCATCGATGTATCCTTTACCGATGAAGTTGATGAACTCGCTCGATTGAGCGGCCATCTGACACCAAGTCATCTTGCAAGCCAGCTGGAACTACTGAGCCATCCCGCTCGGGTAATGATTACCCATCTTAAGCCGGGATTCGAAGATACGATTATGCAGCAGTGTCGCCAAATCTTACCAAGCTGGCAGATCGATCGTTTGCACCACGGCGATATTATTAACCTCTAATAACCACCCCCTATTAAGGGGATGGCATAGCTTCTAGTAGAATCGTGCCCGAAATAGTCCCTGTGGTCCCCGTTCCAGCATTTTCACCAGAAGCGCCGTAACTGGTCACTGCACCCTCGGCACCCGCACCAACAAAATCAATAGTCATACGACCAGACATATCTGTGCTAGCTCCGCAGTCACCGCCGGTACAAACCCCTGTAAGTTTGACATCTCCACCGCTCAGCACATTGTTCAAACTCATATTGGCATTTGCATCTTCACGCAATGCATAGTCACGACCAGCGACATTGGCTTCAATACCTATCTCTAGCAACTGTTCACTATCAAAATCCACACGAAAATAGGTACCACTATAGAGATGCCCGCCTGTGCCTCCACCATAAACGAAATCATTTAAGGAACCGGTAGCACCTGTTTCAATTTCTGGTTTGGTATAGGCGCCTGCGGTAGACTCCAAACGATAAACATAATCACCTGTTTTAGCCAAGACATTAGCAGCAGGTGTTAGGCCATCAGCATACATAAACTGGAAGCTACCATCTGTTTCAACCTCAGAACCATTTTCTAACACCGTGTAACCTGTACCCCAACGCCCCCAAGTGACATTAGTACCACCAATTGTTTTAGTATTGTTCTCTGACAAGCTGGTGGCAGTTGAAGGACTGGTAAAACTACAAGGAGAACAGTTATTGTCCGTCGAGTTGCTGGAATCTAGATAAACTAAACCTGTAACCACATCTCCTGTGCCTATGGTTTTATCAACTGTAATAGCTGATTGACCATCAACAATGACTCGTCCGGAACTACCATTTAAACCTTTTACTGGATCTTTTTCGGTGAAAGCTACGGCAACCAAACTACCCATAGACGCAGCTTCGCCATTACCCGTTGGGTTTGGAGAAGCTAATACAACCTCTTGGTTGTTATTAGTTTCTGCTTGAGGATCTGAAGCTGGAACGGTGCTACCAGTACTATCACTCGTCGTTGTAGTTGTAGTATTTAGATCTAATGTTGTTGAGGAGTCCTCACTCTCGGCACTTACAGAAGTTTGCTCAGTAGTTTCAGATGTGGATTCTTGCGAAGAAGACTCATCAGTAGTCGTACTTTCGTCTGTTTCAGTTGAAGATGACTCTTCTTGCTGTGCAGTCTCTTCTTCCAAGGACTCTTCCGATTCGGATGACTCGGTAGTTTCTTCAGAAGTCTCGGTTGCTGCTGGAGTTTTAAATACATTAACAGAGCCACGAGGACCAACTAGGCTAAAAGAGCGGCCCGATGCGATATCACGACTTCCACCTTGTTTAGCCGAAACATTAATCTTGCCTTGGCTTACAGAGCCTGAAACCCGCTCCCCTACTTTTTCCACACTGAAGTCAGTACCTCGAATACCGATGGTGGCAACCACAGCGTCCAGTTTGTAATCTTCTTTATCTACCTTACCTATCTTACCCGATATAGTGCGCATACCACCTTTTAGCAGTTTGTAAATCGCCTTACCATCTTCAGGGTTAGCTTCATCAAAGCGGTAATCATCAATTTTAAATTCTGTATTCGGTTTTAATGACAGTCGAGACCCATCGGTAAAACGTATCTGTAACCGCCCTTTAGCACTGGTTTTCAATAGATCATTGGCAAACACATCGGCCTGACGTTTTAAAGCACGTTCATCACCTGCCGTGGAAACCGCCACATTCTGACCAAAACTTAGTATTACTTTGCCAACACTCTCAGCAGAGTGTGAAAAACTGCTGACTACAAGCAATAAAGAGGTAAATATAAAGAGCTTCATAAATGATCACCTCAATGGAAGTTATAGCGCAAACCAAGCATAACCTGCTGACGGTCATACTCATAAAGCTCTATATTTGAATCAGATTTTGTAAAACTGTAGTTCCCCAACACTGTCCAAGAAGGACCTACAACCCACTCTAGGTTTAGATTAGCTGACATATATTTATCATGGCGCTTCACACCATAAATCCAATCATTACCTGCATATTCACTGTCTTGGTAAGTGATTGAAGGCGTAACCTTTAAGCTTTTAAGAGGACTTAGTTGAACCCCAACATTGCCACCCCAAAAAACTCGATCTACTTGCCCATCCGACAGAATATTGGACTCATCAGGTGTTTCATTACCAATAAAGCCACCCACAAAATAAAGTGGATTCCATGATCCTGTTCCAGCATAGAGGTAATTAACGCCTGCATTTAGCTGTAAAGCATCTTTCCAATCTGAGTCATCGTAGACGAGTGAATTAGCGCCAATAAAGATTTTAGCAATTGAATTGCGGCTAACCTGTTTGCTCCATTGGCCATTTACACTATACATATCCCTATATTGTTCACTATCTAAAAGATATTTTTGTAATGAGAAATTAATTTGGAACTGTTGGTCATCCATTTTCCAAAGATGACCGCCACTCAAAGTTATATTCTTATAATCCTGCTCATCTTCTGTGTGGTAATAACGCATATCAGCATGCGCCCCAAATAAAAGAGCATTATCTGAGCTATAAGCATGTTCAATAAAGCCCCCTAGACGAACCTGATTAAACTGATCGTCCTTACCTAATGCATCACTACTTAATATAACCACATTCGTTTGATCATCAGGGCCAGCGTTCAAATTACTATCATACCCTGCCCAAACTTCGACAAAGCTTGTGAACTTAGTTGGAGGAACAGTAGTTTTCTTATCGATCAGGGAGAGGTATTGATCAATACGATTGGCAACCGTCTGAGGTGGATTGATTTTTTTAACTTGTAGAAAGAGTTGCTTAGCTTTATCAAACTGATTTAAAAGGTAATAACCTCGCGCTAATTCCAGCTTAGCTAAAGAGTTATTAGGTTCTAAAAAAATAACTCGTTCAAGCGCAAAAACACCTTCACTTACACGCTTACTATCAATGGCTGCAACCCCATATTGCATATCAAACCCTGGATCACCTTCCAGGCTCTCCAGGTTAGATATAGCCAACTGGTAGGCCTGCTCATATTTTCCCTGATCAACTAAATTTTTCAGATCAATGACCGTGTCGGCCATAACTAATGAGGAAAGGCAGTAAAGACCTGCAGCCAAATACTTAGGTAACTTACTCACTCTTAACACTCTCCCAGCTTAAGAGGATATAAAAATTCAAACATTATCAATGTTTTGGGAATAGTGCTATCTCATGCCAACACTATTCATAGGAATTTAGTATATAGATCAATTAAGGGTAAGTATTTGGACCGCGATTTGGTGACGGGGTATTAGCTCCACCCTGATTTGGCGTAACATCCAGATTCAAATTTAGCTTTTCATTAGCATTTAATGCTGGAATCTGATTATTTCCTGCTCCTGACATTAAATCAGGCCCCATATCTTGGAGTAATTCAAACAATTTGAAGGGGGTTTGGCGGATTTTCAGGTTACTACCATCTCCACCAAGAAAGAAATAGCGTCCCATCTGAATGGGAGCCCTAATCGATTTGTTACCTACAACGATTTCACCTTCTAAGACATATCCATAGAGGCCCATTTGCGCCCGCATTGTTTCCTGGCAAGTTTTATCACAATAAAACAGTGTGTAGTGAGTTCCTCTCACGCCTATGGTCGCTATCGGCGTGTGGACCTCATAACTCTCTTTGTTGTTATCGCTAATTGCACCCGTCAAAGTTCGCAAACCTCCTTTTAAAAGGCGATAAACCGATTTTCCATCTTCTGGTTTGCTTTTGCTGAAACGGTATTCTTCAACATTAAAAAGGGTATCAGGGCGAAGGGATAGACGCGATCCATCCGTAAAACGAATCTGTAAGCGACCTTTAGGTCCAGTAGCAATACTATCAAGAGAGTAAATTTCAGATTTCCGCTTCAACTGCCTAACATCGCTCTTCGGAAGCTGAGCGGTATTGTTACCCACACTTAACAGTACGTGCCCTGCTTTGCCTGCAGACATTGCACTTGGCGAAAAAACAACAGCAACAACGATTGGCAGCAGCCACTTAATCATCAACCTAACTCCATTTATAAACTAATAGCTTGTTTTACCAACCAGCTGTCGGTTTAGTAATCAGTGTAGCCAAGCTTTATCCAAATGATAAAACTTCAATCCTGCATCAAGTTTAATTAACAAAAGTGTGTTGTTTCAGTGTTTGCAACTCGTCTCTATACTTAGCAGCCAACTCAAATTCGAGGTTCTTCGCCGCCTCATACATTTTATCTTCGATCTTAGTTATCGCTTTAGAGAGCTCTTTTGGTGATAACTGTGCAGCATCATCCACTTGATACTCAGCAGCCTGCTCCGCGACTTTCTTAGCTGTACGAGAAGCTTTACGACCAGGCACAGTACTCGCCCCTTCCATAATATCAGCAACGGATTTACTGATACTTTGCGGAACAATACCGTTTTCTTCGTTAAAGGTTATCTGCTTTTGACGGCGACGCTCAGTTTCATCCATTGATCGCTGCATCGAACCAGTAATCTTATCGGCATACAGAATAGCCCTGCCGTTAACATTACGCGCGGCGCGGCCAATTGTCTGAATCATCGATGTTTCTGAACGCAAGAAACCCTCTTTATCCGCATCCAAAATAGCAACCAGAGAGACCTCTGGCATATCTATCCCTTCCCGAAGCAAGTTAATGCCGACAAGTACATCAAACTCTCCTATACGGAGGTCACGGATAATTTCGACACGTTCAACCGTATCTATATCCGAATGCAGATAACGTACCCGAACACCATGTTCATCTAGGTACTCTGTAAGATCTTCAGCCATGCGTTTGGTTAACACGGTAACGACTACACGCTCTTTCTTAGCGACCGTTAACCGTATTTCAGACAGAAGATCATCTACTTGAGTTGATGCTGGACGGACTTCTACGACAGGATCGACTAGGCCTGTTGGTCGAACTACCTGTTCCACCACCTGCTGCTGATTTTCTGCCTCATACTTACTTGGTGTCGCTGAGACAAAAATCATCTGCGGAGACTCGCGTTCCCACTCTTCAAACTTCATCGGTCGATTGTCCAATGCAGAAGGAAGACGGAAGCCAAACTCCACCAACGTTTCTTTACGTGAGCGGTCACCACGATACATTGCGCCAATCTGTGGGACTGTTACATGAGATTCATCCAAAACCAGCAAGGCATTATCTGGCAGGTAATCAAACAAGGTCGGCGGCGCAGCCCCAGGCTCACGCCCAGAAAGGTAACGGGAGTAGTTTTCGATACCAGAGCAATAACCCAACTCCATGATCATCTCCATATCATAGAGAGTGCGCTGTTCTAAACGCTGAGCTTCAACTAACTTATTATTCTCACGTAACTGCTCAAGACGCTCACGAAGCTCATCTTTAATCTTATCCACAGCTGCCAAAAGCGTTTCTCGAGGCGTAACATAATGGCTCTTTGGATAGATGGTAGCGCGTGGAACACGGCGTAAAACTTCGCCTGTTAACGGATCGAAGTAACTAATCTCTTCGATCTCTTCATCGAATAACTCAATGCGAACCGCTTCTTTCTCCGATTCTGCAGGAAAAATATCAATAACATCACCACGTACTCGATAATTACCACGGTGAAGTTCAACATCATTACGTGTGTATTGCAGCTCTGCTAGGCGACGCAGAATGGCACGTTGATCGATAATTTCACCGCGATCCACATGCAGCATCATGCCTAGATATGATTTTGGGTCACCCAAACCATAAATCGCAGAAACCGTTGCAACAATGATGGCATCATCTCTCTCCAACAACGCTTTAGTTGCGGACAGACGCATCTGCTCGATATGGTCATTTATCGATGCATCTTTCTCGATGAAGGTATCAGAAGAAGGCACATAGGCTTCTGGCTGGTAGTAATCGTAATAAGAGACGAAATACTCAACCGAATTATCCGGAAAGAACTCCTTAAACTCCCCGTATAACTGGGCAGCCAAGGTTTTGTTATGGGCCATGATAATAGTAGGACGCTGAACTTGAGCAATCACATTCGCAATAGTGAACGTTTTACCTGAGCCCGTTACACCCAAAAGAGTTTGTGAGGCTAAACCAATATCAATGCCATCAACTAACTCTTTAATGGCCTGCGGCTGATCGCCTGCGGGCGTAAACTTCGAGTGGACTTTAAATCGTTCTTTCATTCTGCGACCCAATTTCGAGCAAAGCTGAGCATTATATCTCAGCAGCTGCTACTTTTACTTGCATAAATACGTATTAAAAAGACCGCTCTTAAGAGAAAAAAGTTTCCTTTAATCAATTTATTGATCTGAAAAGGTATTTTTTCGCTCAAACAGGATTCATGCGGGCTATTGTTTGCTGTATCATATGCGGGTTTGGAAACTCCTAGCTAACACAATATTTAAAGCGGGATTTCTGCTGATTAATGTCGGTATCTGCAATGCAGATATTCTTATCGAGGAACTTAGGCTTGAACGTTCAACTTTCAGACCGCGTCAACAACATCAAACCTTCTCCAACGCTGGCGGTTACTAACCGTGCAGCTGAACTGCGCGCGGCAGGTAAGAACATTATTGGCCTGGGCGCTGGCGAGCCCGATTTTGATACTCCGGATCATATCAAACAGGCTGCCATCCAGGCGTTGAATGAAGGTTTCACAAAATACACCGCTGTAGATGGTACACCGGCATTAAAGACAGCCATTATTAACAAATTCAAGAACGATAACGGTCTTGAATATGCTGCTAACCAGATTCTTGTTTCTTGTGGCGGTAAGCAAAGCTTCTTTAACCTATCTTTAGCCCTGCTAAATGCAGGTGATGAAGTCATCGTACCAGCTCCGTACTGGGTATCTTACCCAGACATGGTAAAAATGGCGGATGCTGTCCCTGTGATTGTTACTACAACTCAGGAACAGCGCTTCAAGATGACTGCTGAGCAACTAGAAGCTGCAATTACAGATAAGACACGTTTAGTCGTACTAAACAGCCCTTCAAACCCTACAGGTGTTGCTTACACACTGGACGAATTGAAAGCGCTAGCTGAAGTACTACTTAAACACCCGCAAGTACTGGTTGCGACTGATGATATGTATGAGCACATCCGTTTTAACGATGAGCCATTCGTAAACATCCTTAACGCATGCCCAGAGCTTTACGAGCGTACAATCGTTCTAAATGGTGTATCCAAAGCATACTCTATGACAGGTTGGCGTATCGGCTATGCAGCTGGCCCGCTTGCATTGATTGGCGCAATGAAGAAGATCCAATCACAGAGCACGTCTAACCCGACTTCGATTGCACAAGTTGCAGCACAAGCAGCACTTGAAGGCTCTCAAGAGTGCGTAGCAGAGATGGTTGTAGCATTTAAAGCACGCCACGAATATGTTGTTAACACACTAAACAGCATCAACGGTGTTAGCTGCATCCCTGCTGATGGCACGTTCTATGCATTCCCAAGCTTCCAAGAAGTGATCGATAACGATGATCGTTTTGCTAACGATATCGAATTGGCTGAGTTCCTTCTAAACGAAGCGGGCGTTGCTCTGGTACCAGGTTCTGCATTTGGTGCGCCGGGTAATATGCGCCTATCTTTCGCAACTAGCATGGAAGTGCTAGAAGACGCATTGGGTCGTATCCGTAAAGCACTAGAAGCTTAAACGAATTTTTGATCTAAAAAACCGAGCCTCTGCGCTCGGTTTTTTTCTGCCTAATGAAAATATATTGATATCTGTACTTTTCTTAGTAAGAACTTGAACCTTATCATCTTAAGTGACTCAGATATTTGTTCACTGTTTGGGAGACTCGTTAATGTTGGACAAATTAACTTGCCTTAGCCGTTCTGCTTTTTTCTGGTTAAGCTTAATTTTCATCGGCATCAGCATGGAGGCAGTAGCCCTCTATTATCAATACGCTTTGGACTACTACCCTTGCGTCTTATGTATCCATATTCGCATCTGGCTTTTCGCTCTGATTATCGTAGCAATATTCGGTCTGTTTACACGTAAACATGGATGCCTGAGTAAACTAAGCCACTTGCTAACACTCGTTGTCGGAATCGGTCTCGTAGAACGCTCATGGAAGACCCTAGCAGTAGAGCGCAACTGGATAGTGGATAGCTGCAGTATGGACAGCGGTTTGCCTAACTGGTTTGCACTTGATCAATGGATCCCATCGGTTTTTGCTCCTTGGGAACCTTGCGGCTATACCCCTGAGCTACTGTTCGGTATCACTATGGCAGAAGGCTTAATGGCATTTTCTGCACTGTTGGCAGCAACAGCAGCCGTTTTCTTCGGGCTACAGTTTAGATCTACACAATCTAACTAATTCCCCATTTACTGAAAAGGCGAACACTTAATAGTGCTCGCCTTTTTTATTAGTAGCTAGGCGTAAGTTTGGAATTTCTCATCCAAAGGAGTCTGAGCTATGTAATTTACATAGTTACTCATTACCTTTTGCGACAATCCCAGAATTATTCCAAGCAGATGCTTCTGTTCATAACCTGCCGAGAAGAAAGCATCAAGCTGCTCATCAGAGATACGTCCTCGCTCACGAACAATAGCCAAAGTTGTGTCATGCAATACTTGCAACTTTTGTGTAGGTAGAGCTGTTTTGTTTCTTAACGCCTCATTGACAGCGGGATCCACTTTCATCATGTCTGCAATCAAGCTATGTGCTGGCACACAATACTCACAGCCGTGTTCGACATTAATCGTCTGCCAAACTACCGTTAGCTCAGCTGCATTGAAGTCTGTTTGTTGAAATAAGGTATGTAACTGCTGATAGGCTTCCAGTACAACTGGCTCTTCACCTAACACGGCATGTAAATTTGGAATCATGCCAAAATTCTTCAACGAGTTTTCAAACAGTGCTTTAGTCCCTTGAGGGGCCGATTCCATCGTGTGTAATTTGAATTTACTCATCATTTCTCCATTTACTAATCGATTTAGCCTATGCAAGAACGCCTTCCCCACAAAAACAGATCAAGCCAGCCATATTTGAACAACTGTTCACATCCAAAACAATAACCACTATTGAACACTTGTTCAAGTTAAAAATAAACAAATCCTCAATAAGTTAAATTTGTAGGGTTAATGCTAGCTAAATGCAGAACGCATAAGAGCATCCATATATGGCCTTTTAGTATTTACATGACTTTGCAGTCTAGAAGGCCTATGCAAAGTCACGCTTAATTATGATTTCAACAGTACGGGGGAAATCTTTTCAGAGCTTATGATGGAGAATAATAAGCTGCCTTGAGAAGAAAAAGAGCTTGGATAATGATCATCAGAAATACAGCGAGCTGTTTAAACCAAACAACTCTTATCACTCAACATTTAACTATAAGTGATATAAATATATCCTAAGCGCTCGCTGCTTAAATCAGCTGAACGCTTAATTAAAAGCGGTTAGCCCCTATCACTAAACGCCAATTTAACCCCTAAAAGAGCAAAGCTCCCTGCAAATAACTTTTGCATCATCTGGCTGATTGTTTCAGAGCCCACAACAAATTCGCTAAAGCGCCCTGCCAAAAAGCCATAAATCACAAAAACCGCAAAGGTCATCAGCATAAAGATAAGACCCAGCACAAACATGCTCATCAGTGGCGAACCAACTTCAGGTGAGACAAATTGTGGTAAAAAGGCGAGAAAGAAGATCGACAGCTTAGGATTTAAGATATTGATTAAAAAACCTTTTATAGCAATAACACTATATTTAGCTTCTTTCTCTTTCTGATCTAATGCAAGAGATGACGATGAACGCCACATCGACCAAGCCAAATACAGAAGATAGGCTACGCCAACAAACTTAACGATCTGAAAGGCAATAGCGCTAGCATGAAAGATTGCTGCCAATCCTAAAATACTTGCTAAAAGCGATGGCACAATACCGATCGTACATCCTAATGCCGCAAACAAGCTTGCACGTTTACCTATAAATAACCCGGTAGCCACAGTGTATAAAACACCTGTTCCGGGAATAAGTACTACGATAAGAGAGGTGATTAAAAACTCGAGTGAGATCATTTAGCAACACCAATTAAATCTGTTTAGCTTGCTCAGGATCATACGCGCTAAAAGCAATCAAACGCAATTGAACGCTATACATCACGAATCTCGAATTTTACTTTTCAATTCTTTACACATTATTACATTGTTAACTGAAAACAGATCTTTAGAATAGGCTTTCCCTACTTCTAAAGACTAAGATCGGACTTTCTATGTTTAAGAAAAATTATCTGGCTGTATTTATGCTTTGTGTGGCTGCTTTTCAAGTCAACGCTCAGGGTATGCCTGCTGAGGTAGTGACAGTCAAAACTCAAACACTGGATAAGAAGATCTCTGCCATTGGAACACTCCAAGCCAATGAATCTATTATGCTTCGCCCTGAACAAGGCGGTCGTATAGAAAAGATTCTATTTAGAGAGGGTCAGCAAGTAGAACAAGGAACCCCGCTATTTAAGCTAGATAGCTCCATCTATGTAGCTGAACTAAAAGAGGCACAAGCACGTGTCCAGTTAAGCCGAACAGATTATGACCGTGCTCGTAGCCTGTTGAAGAAAAAAGTGGGTTCGGTACAAGAACGTGACAGCAGCTTAGCCCAACTTCGTGTCGACCAAGCTCAGGAAGCCTTAGCGCAAGCGCGTTTAGATAAAATGACCTTAAACGCTCCCTTTACCGGTTTTACCGGCTTGCGTTTGGTAAGCCCTGGCGATTATGTCAATCAGGGTGAAGACCTGGTCGAGCTTACTGATTTAAGCACAATGAAGTTAGATTTCCGTGTGCCTGAGATTTATCTGTCCGAGCTACAACCAGGCCGTCAACTTAACATCAAAGTCGATGCCTTACCGGGTGAACAAATCGCAGGCGAGGTATACGCGGTTTCCCCAAGCTCTGACAGCAGCGCTCACAATATTCAGGTACGTGCGCAAATTCCAAATAATGAAGGCAAATTACGTCCAGGCCTTTTTGCGCAAGTAGACCTACTAGTTGACCAACAAACAACCGTGGTAATCCCTGAGCAAGCCATCATTCCAAAAGATGGCGGCTTTTTCGTGATGACCGTTCAAGAAGGTAAAGTGGCGATGGCTCCAGTTACTTTGGGACAACGCCGCCCGGGTATTGTGCAAATCACAGCTGGCCTTGAAGAAGGTTCAGTTTTGATTACTGCTGGGCAAATTAAACTGTTCCCGGGCATGCCTGTGACACCGATCTTTACCGATGGCACACAGCCAGCTAAAGCTGAACCGGCCCAAGAAGAAGCACAGGCTCAAGAAAATAAAACAGCAGGACAGGATAAATAATTATGATTCTGTCTGAAATCAGTATTAAACGCCCCGTACTAGCGACGGTAATGAGCATACTGGTCCTACTGGTAGGTCTACTTGCTTATGATCGATTAACCGTTCGAGAGTACCCAAAAATCGATCTACCGGTAATTACGGTTGAAACTACCTACCCCGGCGCAAGTGCATCGATTATCGAAACCCAGGTTACTCAAATCATAGAAGACTCCCTCTCCGGTATTGAGGGGATCGACTTTATGAACTCGATTAGCCGAACAGAAAATTCGCAGATTAGTATCACTTTCAAAATCGATCGCGATCCTGATTCTGCCGCTGCGGATGTTCGAGATCGCGTAAGTCGCGTAATTGGCCAACTACCAGATGATGTTGACCCACCGGTAGTTGCGAAGACAGAAGCCGATGCCCAACCTATTATCTGGCTTGCCTTCAACTCTGATCGCCATAACATCATGGAAGTATCAGATATCGCCGATCAGCAGGTAAAAGATCAGCTACAAACCGTCTCAGGTGTAGCTAATGTCATGATCTTCGGTGAACGAAAATATGCGATGCGTATTTGGCTAAATCCTGCTCGCATGGCTGCATTCAAGGTTATTCCTAGAGATATCGAAGAAACACTTAGCCGTCAAAACATTGAGATTCCTGCGGGTCGTATCGAAAGTAAAGAACGTGAGTTCACTCTACTTGCAAGAACAGACGTTAACGATATAGAAGCCTTTAAACAGCTAATTATTCGTAATGAAAATGGCTACCCTGTTCGAATTCAAGATGTAGCACGGGTTGAAATCGCACCGGAAAACGTTAGACGTATCACCCGTTATAAAGGAGAAAGTGCGGTTGCGCTGGGTGTGGTAAAACAATCCACAGCAAATCCTCTAGATGTATCTTCAGGTATTCGCGACAAATTAGACAAACTCCGTCCGACATTGCCAGAAGGGATGAATGTAGAGGTGGCTTATGACTCCTCGATCTTTATCGATGAGTCCATTCAATCGGTATATACCACGCTGATCCAAGCGGGTATTTTGGTTGTTCTGGTACTATTTTTCTTCCTTCGCAATATCCGAGCAACCCTGATTCCGGTGGTTACTATCCCACTCTCGTTGGTGGGTGCATTTGCGATGATGTACTGGATGGATTTCAGTATTAATACATTGACCCTACTCGCACTGGTCTTAGCGATCGGTTTGGTTGTGGATGATGCCATCGTAATGCTGGAAAACATCTATCGACATGTTGAAGCGGGTGAAACGCCTATTCAAGCGGCCTTTAAGGGTGCAAAAGAGATCGGTTTCGCAGTGTTAGCAACAACAGTGGTGCTGGTTGCCGTATTTGCACCTGTTGCCTTTTCTGAAGGGCGAACAGGCAAGTTATTTACAGAATTCGCCCTGACACTTGCCGGCGCGGTGGTTGTTTCAACCTTTGTGGCTTTGACCCTATCGCCGATGATGTCGTCGAGATTGCTAAAACATGAAACGCGACACAGTGCGATTTTTAATCTGATAGAAAGCTTCCTTCAAAGCATTACCAATCGCTATCAGGCATTGCTAAATAAACTGCTAAGCTCTCGCCTACTCGCAATCGTCATTATGGCGGCGAGTTTTGGTGGCGCAGCTTACTTTTATACCCAGTTACCTCAGGAACTGGCACCTTATGAAGATAGAGGCACGATTCTGAACTTTGCTATCGCTCCAGATGGTGCATCCGTCGATTATATTGATCGTTACACACGCCAAATCGAAGCAACGATCAGCCAAACCCCAGAAACAGTTCGCTATTTTGCGGTGGTCGGTTTCCCATCTGAAACCAATGCTATGGTATTCCAAGGTTTAGAACGCTGGGAAGATCGTGATCGTAAACAGCAAGCGATTGGCCAAGAGCAAACACCAAAGCTCTATGGCGGTATTCCAGGTATTATGAGTTTCTCTCTCAACTTACCGTCTTTGGGTCAAAGCTTTATTTCACGCCCGGTCGAATTTATCGTTAAAACCAATGGTACTTATGACGACCTGAAAGTGATCACCGATCAGTTAATGGCGAAAATCCACAGTAATAAAGGCTTTGCCCAACCGGATTCCGACCTTAAGCTGAATAAGCCGGAATTCCAGATCGATGTGAAACGCGATAAGTTATCTGAGATGTCCGTCGATGTCGCTGATCTGGGTCGAACCCTAGAAAGTTACATGGCTGGCCGCGAAGTAACTCGCTTTAAACGCGCCGGTGAACAGTACGAAGTTATCGTAAAGGTTGATGATCAACAGCGCCGTGACCCAAGCGACCTAACCGATCTATACATGCGTAATCAAAACGGCGAAATGGTTCAGTTCTCAAACCTTGTAGAACTACGTGAAAGCGTTGCACCACGTGAACTTAATCACTTTGATAAAGTGAAGGCGGTAAAAATACAAACCCAGCTTGCTCCTGGTTACAGCCTAGGTGAAGCGCTCAACTTCCTTGAGCAAAGTCTGCAAGAGATCGCGCCACAGGCAACCTATGATTACACCGGGCCTTCGCGAGAATTCAAGAAGTCTAGCAGCAGCATGCAGGTGACATTTGCACTGGCATTGATTGTCGTATTCCTAGTACTAGCTGCTCAGTTTGAAAGCTTTAAAAATCCGATGATTATTATGCTATCGGTTCCACCTGCGGTGTTTGGTGCACTTTTTGCGCTACATTTCAGTGGAGGCTCTCTCAGCGTATACAGCCAAATAGGTCTGATTACCCTTGTTGGACTAGTCACTAAACATGGTATTCTGATCGTTGAGTTTGCAAATCAGCTACAAGATCAAGGGCGAGACCTACGCAGCGCAATCATAGAAGCGGCATCTTTGCGTTTACGCCCTATACTGATGACGACAGGCGCAACAGTATTAGGTGCTGTACCTTTAGCAATTGCTATGGGCGCAGGTGCTGAATCGCGCCATCAGATTGGCTGGGTTATTGTTGGCGGTATGACATTCGGAACGTTATTGACCCTTTTTGTCATTCCTACCGTATATAGTTACTTAGGTAAGCGAACTTTCAAGGAAGTTCAGCCAGAACAAGTTTAAGGATATTTAAGTTTATGAATATAAAGCAGCTTTTTCAGGTTTCATGCCTTTCTCTAGCTGTCAGCAGCGTTTCTGCAGGTGAATTAGCAGATATCTACCAACTCGCTTTGGCTAATGATCCACAGTTAAAAGCAGCGCAAGCTTCATTTAACGCTGGCAAAGAGATCGAAATCCAAAACCGCTCTAGCTTATTGCCTAATGTGAACTTGAGCGCCAACACAACAACGATTGATTCCGATACAGCTGATTATAACAACCACGGCTATACCCTATCCCTAAGCCAACCGGTATTTAATGCGGCTGCTTGGTTTACCTTCAAACAGGGCCAAGTGATCTCAGAACAAGCCGCACTACAGTTTGAACTGGAACAGCAAACACTGATCAACCGTACTGTAGAAGCTTACCTTGGTGTGCTAAGGGCGAAAAGCGACCTACAAACATCTGAAGCTCAAGAACGCGCAATTAAACGCCGCTTAGATCAAGTTAATGCTCAATATGATGTCGGCTTAATCGCCAATACCGATGTACAAGAGGCTCAGGCTTCATACGACAATGCTCGTGTAGCCCGTATTGCCGCTGAAGGTAATTTAGAAAATAGTTACGAAGCCTTAGAGCGCTTAACAGGCCAAGGATTTGATACCGTTGGTCAATTGTCTGAAGAGTACCCAATTGAAGAACCGGTCCCTGTTCAAGCCCAACCTTGGTTAGAAAAAGCTTGGCAAGGCAACTTGGCGCTTCAACTTGCAGATCGCTCATCTGAAGCAGCACGCCAAGCAGCAAAGGCTGGTCGTGCAGGTCACTATCCAACGCTGAACCTGACAGCTAGTTATGATTACGATAATGGTACTGCGATCAACGATGACAGTACTGATACATCTTCAATCGGCCTAACTCTGTCAGTACCAATCTACTCCGGCGGCTCAGTGAGTTCACGCAGCCGCGAGCTGGAACAGCGCTTAATTGAAAACCAGTTTAACCGTGAAGATACACTTCGCGAAGTGACTCAAACGACTCGAAGCCTTTTACGTAATTTACGTACCGGCGCTTTAAGCGTTCAAGCGCTAAACCAAAGTATTAAATCTAGCCAAACCGCTTTAGAAGCGACTGAAGAGGGTTACAAAGTAGGTACGCGTAATGTTGTAGATGTATTGCAAGCCGAGCAGCAGCTTTATGCAGCGC
The DNA here is from genome assembly GCF_047778095.1 of Neptuniibacter sp. QD48_11. Classification (GTDB taxonomy): domain Bacteria; phylum Pseudomonadota; class Gammaproteobacteria; order Pseudomonadales; family Balneatricaceae; genus Neptuniibacter. The sequence continues at coordinate 1,019,176 of NZ_CP180551.1, read as the reverse complement.
AACGCGATTACGCAAATGCCCGTTTCGACTTTGTACAGAACCTCATCACCTTCAAACAGCAGTTAGGCACCCTAAACCCTGAAGATATAAACGAACTCGACAGCTGGCTGCAGTAAGCAGCTATGACAATAACGGGTGCTTAGGCACCCGTTATTCGTTAAGGGAATGTATGGGTAAGTAGGTATTTAATCTATTCAGTATTTATAGATATAGTTAGTTATATTCATAAAAAGCTGCTATCTAATTAAAGCGCATCTAATTTAATCCGATTTATACCTAGGATTAACGTTTCTCAAAGGAGCTTGTTTTGAAACAGATCATTTTAGCCACTCTTCTAACTGCTTTGGCTGCCACTTCACTGACCGTTAATGCCAACGAGAAACCTTTACCTGCGGTATTAGTACACGAGGTTCAAACGTCGGATTTGACCCCAACCTTTAAACTGGTTGGACGGATTGAGGCAACTCAACGCGTTAACTTATTGGCCCGTGTATCTGGATTTCTAGAAGATCGCCTATTTACTGAAGGTCGTGATGTTGAAGCCGATCAAGTGCTTTTTAAAGTAGAAAAAGCAAACTATGAAATCGCGCTGAAACAAGCTGAAGCAGATCTAGCCTCCGCTAGAGCGGGGTTAAAAAACGCGCAAACTAATCTCAATCGCGTAAGCCAACTGCGAAAACGCAAGGCGGCTTCGCAATCCCAGTTCGATCAGGCTGTAGCAGACCGTGATCAATCCCGTGCGCAAGTTTTAAAAGCAGAAGCGGGATTAAAGAAAGCAGAACTAAACCTGAGTTATACAGAGATCAAAGCTCCGTTTGGTGGCCGTATCGGTAAAGCGAACTTTTCAGTAGGCGATCTGATAAGCCCTGAAAGTGGTGTGCTAGCTACAGTAGTAAAAATCGATGAAGTCTATGTCGAGATGGCAGTGAGTGAAAAGCTGATGCTGGATGCGCGCCGCAAAGGGATCGATTTGGATAATCCCCCGGTCGCACCTCGTCTAATTTTGTCCGATGGTAGTGTGTATGAGCAGCAAGGCCGCTTCGACTTTATTTCACCTGAAGTCGACCCTAATACAGATACAATCACCCTACGTGCAAGCTTCGCAAACCCCAAATACTTGTTATTGCCAGGTGAGTTTGTTCACGTAGAGATTAAGCGCAAACAACCAGAGATAGGTATCCAAATACCGCAATCTGCCGTACAACATGACCGTGATGGTTATTTTGTACTCGAAGTAGATCAACAAGATAAGGTAAGTGTTACTCGAGTCGAGATGGGACCCCAAGTAGAAGGTCAATGGCAAGTACTTAACGGCCTAGATGAAGGTGATCTAATCATCACCGAAGGACTGCAGAAGGTTAAACCAGGCATTCAAGTTAATGCAGTAGCGGAGTAAGCCATGTTCTCGATCTTCTTTATCAATCGGCCTAAGTTTGCTCTGGTCATCTCCATTGTGTTGATGATTGCCGGTGCTTTGGCGATATACGGCCTACCCGTAGCTCAGTTCCCTGATATCACGCCGCCAAAGGTACAAGTCAAAGCGAAGTATCCTGGGGCTAACGCAGAAGTGGTGGAGCAAGCAGTAGCGACCCCTATTGAGGCCCAAGTTAATGGCGTGGACAACATGCTGTATATGTCCTCCACCTCAGCTAATGATGGTAGTTACACGCTGGATATCACGTTTGCTGTAGGTACGGACCCAGACCAAGCGGCCATCAATGTACAAAACCGTGTGGCTTTAGCCGAAGCGTCTTTACCGCAAGAAGTTGTTCGACAAGGGGTCACGACTAAGAAACAAGCAACTAACATGTTGCTGGTGATTAACCTCTACTCTCCTGAAAACACATATGACGAGCTGTTTTTAAGTAACTACGCCACACTTTATGTGCAAGATGCTTTGGCGCGAATTAATGGTGTTGGCTCGGCATCACAGTTCAGCCCGATGGATTACGGTATGCGAGTGTGGTTAGACCCTAACCGCCTCAAGGCATTAGGGCTCTCACCTAAGGATGTCAGCAACGCCATCTCACAACAAAATATCCAAGCGTCTGTAGGTATTATTGGACAGCCACCTCTTACGCAAAATCAGCAGTTCCAATATAACCTGCGCGCTAAAGGCCGCTTAGAATCAGTTGAAGAGTTTGAAAACATCATCCTTCGCACAGGCGAAAACGGTGCTTCTGTTCGCCTTCGTGATGTAGCCCGAGTAGAACTTGGCTCGCAAAGCTACAGTGCGTCCTCAATTATGAATGGCAACCCTGCAGCCACTGTTGCGATCTATCAAAGCCCAGGAGCGAACGCACTTGAGGTGGCTGACAATGTATACGCTGAACTAGAGCGTCTAAGTGAGCGTTTTCCTGATGATATGGAATACGCAATTCTCTATGACACAACGCTTTCAGTAAAAGCATCACTACAAGAAGTAGTCGAGACTCTATTTATTACCTTTGGTCTTGTAGTACTGGTAACATTCCTGTTCCTTGCCGATTGGCGCGCAACACTCATACCCTCAGCCACAATTCCTGTATCGTTGATTGCCACCTTTGCCGTGCTTTCGATACTTGGTTTTAGCATCAATACCATCTCCCTTTTCGCCTTAATTCTGGCAATAGGTATCGTGGTTGATGATGCCATTGTTGTGGTTGAAAACGTTAAACGCCATATGCAAGAAGGCTTATCAGCTAAAGAAGCAACTGCTGTCTCAATGAAAGAGGTCATCGGGCCCGTCATTGCGACCACTCTTGTACTCTTAGCAGTATTTGTTCCGGTTGCCTTTATGCCAGGTATAACAGGTAAGCTATATACAGAGTTTGCAGTAACCATCTCGGTTGCGGTGTGTTTCTCATCCCTAAATGCACTGACCTTATCCCCTGCGCTTTGCTCCCTTCTGTTAAAACCGGCGACTGAACCGACTGGCTTGTTCAAAAAGTTCGATCAGCTAATCGACTGGACCCGTCGAGGCTACGTGAACAAAGTTAACTTTTTGAACAAGCGCTTACTGTTAAGTATGGGTTTGATGGCAGCAATGGGCGGCGGTGTTTACCATATGTTCACCACAACCCCGACCAGCTTCTTGCCTTATGAAGACAATGGTGCCTTTTTTGTTAACGTTCAGCTTCCTGATGGTGCATCACTCAACCGTACCGACGAGATAGTCGCCCAGATTGACAAAATCCTCGAAGAACAACCGGGTGTAGAAAACCGTATTGGCATTAAAGGCTTTAGTATCTTAGGTGGCGCGGCACCAAATGCTGCACTAGCAATTCCAGTGCTTACCCACTGGGATGAACGTACTGCACCGGAAATGGCTTGGTACAAAATTCTAAGAGAACTCAATCAGAAATTAGCGACGATCCCAGGCGCAAATATTATGGCCTTCCCTACTCCACCAATTCCGGGTTTGGGTAATGCCGCAGGTCTAGAGGCAATTCTGTTGGATCTTAAAAATGGATCGCCTCAGGAACTTGCTCGCGCTACAAATTCGCTCATCTTCGCAGCGAACCAAAAGGCCGAGTTTGACCGAGTTTACTCCACCTACTCTGCTAATGTTCCACAACTGGAGCTGGTAGTAGATCGTGATAAAGCGCTCTCTTTGGGCGTTTCGATGAGTGACTTATTCAGCACATTGCAATCTCAGCTTGGTACTCAGTATGTAAACGATTTCAATATTTTCGGGCGCAACTACCGGGTTATGCTACAAGCTGATGCTGAATTCCGTGACAATATTGACGATCTAAATAGCCTTAATGTTAAGAGCAACCAAGGCCATTTAGTGCCGATAAGCGCACTTGTCGAAGTAAAACCGGTACTGGGCCCACAATCTTTAACGCGCTACAACCAATCACGTTCAGCTTCGTTGACTGCAACCCTCGCTCCCGGCATGGCGACAGGTGACGGTATTAAGTTGATGGAACAACTAGCCAAAGAAACTTTGCCTGATGGTTATGTTCTTGAATGGACAGGTAGTACTCAACAAGAGCAAGAAGCCGGCGGTTTTGTAATCATCATCATCTCGCTAGCTATCCTATTCGCTTACCTATTCTTAGTCGCTCAATACGAAAGCTGGACTATTCCGGTTGCGGTGATGCTATCTATTACTGTCGCCATTTTAGGTGCGATTCTGCCGCTATGGCTGATCCCAGGTTTGACCAACAACCTGTATGCCCAGATCGGCATGGTTATGCTGATTGGTCTTGCGAGTAAGTCTGCTATCTTGATTGTGGAATTTGCTAAGCAATTGCGTGAAGAAGGCAAAGGTATTATCGAGGCGGCTAATGAAGCAGCTAACTTACGCTATCGTGCTGTATTGATGACCGCTTTCTCCTTTATCTTAGGTGTAATGCCTTTGCTAACGGCTTCTGGTGCAGGTGCTGCTAGCCGAATATCCATAGGGTTTGTTGTGTTTGGCGGTATGCTTCTAGCAACAGTCATCGGTATATTCTTTATTCCTGCTCTATTTGTAGCGATGCAAACTTTACGTGAAAAAGTTAAAAGGAAATCTGCTTCAGACAATGCCCAATCAGGAGACTCAGTATGAAAAAGTTAATTTTGATGAGCATTGCTGCACTGATGTTAGCCGGCTGTCAATCCCAGCCATCTATGCCAGAGGGAGCTTTGGTTTGCGAAGATCCTCGACCGCAGATGTGTACCATGGATTACACACCAGCCTGCGGACATCACTCAGATGGTACAACCAAAACTTATTCCAACAGCTGTTCTGCTTGTGCGAAGCCTGAAGTTAGCTTCGTTGTCGCGGGTGAATGTAAACAATAAACGATCAATTGTTGGGTGAGTATGCTCCGCTTACTCACCCAATCTCTATTTCTTTCCCTCAATCCCGAATAAATCAAAATCAACTAGACTGTTAATTGTTATTCACCACATGACTGGCGAAAAGACATGGAACAGCGGGAATCAGGCTTTAGATTCTTTTTCTACCTAATTGGCTTCAGCGCTATCTTTCTAGCGTTTATCTACACTTCGGTTTTTTCCTACCAGCAATATGCCAGTTTACGCGCCGAATTAACCACTGCCAGCAGCAATAACGACATTCAACTACGCGCCGCTATGGCGATGCGCGCAGCCGTCAGAGAAAGAGCTATCTTGCTTTGGCAGATGACCTTACTTGAAACGCCAGAAGAGCGGAAACAGCTGTTCAATACGTTTTACAGTCAGGGAAGTGAATACCACAAATCACGTTTAACTTTGTTGAATACAGACTTGGATCACCCCGAGCAGATCATCATTACAAAACTAGACAAAGAAGCTGCTAACAGAGCGCCTGAGTTGAGAACGTTTTCTGAACTACTCAACAACAATCGAGTTCAAGATTTTAGATCTGAGCTAGGTAAAGTACTGAAAGACAAAACGACCATTGCAGGACTTCTAGATCGTTTTATTAGTTTACAACAAGCTCAAAATGAAGAGATCTGGCAAGATTCATCTCACAAAATGGAAGTCTTACTCTCCAAACTCATCGTTAGAATGGTATTGATCATACTGGGAGGTTTCTTATTTGCTGTCTATGTCATGGCCACGACTTCGAAACAGAACAAACTGATCCGAATAGCCAATCAAGAACTTCGTCATTTAGCCTGTCATGACAATTTAACTGGCCTTCCTAACCGTAGGTTTTTACTCCATCAACTTGATATTGTGCTCGCTGCGGCTAAACGTAAACAACATAAGGTTGCCATCATCTTTATTGATCTGGATGATTTTAAGCCGATTAATGATACCTACGGCCATGATATCGGCGATCAATGTTTGCAGGACATATCCAATCGCATATCTAAAGTAATCCGCGGCTCAGATATGTTAGGTCGATTAGGCGGCGATGAATTCTTACTAATTCTGTCTGAAATTGAATCCTCAACCCAAGCCATTGCAGTGATTCAAAAGATACTAACCATTATCAATGAAGACATACCCATTGAGAGCAGCACTGCTAATCTATCGGCCAGCATCGGCCTTTATATCTACGCTTTAGAAGATATAAACGCAGAGGAGGCGATTACTTTGGCGGATAAAGCGATGTATCAAGCCAAAAAAATGGGTAAAAATCAGTTTTACATTATCTAACTCACTGTATTAATTCTATCTAAAGAATGAGCACTTCTGGTCTATATTGATACCCACTCCAGAACTGCTAAAATTGCGGGCCTGATTCCTAAGGTGCCCATCATGTCTGATATCTCTTCACTATCTCAACTTCTTCGCCAAAGTCGCGGTCAGGTCCGTTTTTTCGATATGGGCCGTCGTGTACAAAAACTTTCGACTGAACAGTTTGAAAAGATAGAGAACCAGCAGACACCTTATCCTTATCCATATTTACAGCACGCATGGATAGCCTTAATGGTCTGGAATCCTAAAAACAAAGAACAAGGCGCGGCTTGGTTTTTAAAGCTACCTTTAGATGAGCAAGGCTTTCTGATCCAAGCTGTACGTGATGATCTACTTAGCCGTCTACTTAAAAACGCTGGTGGCATCCTACAACATGAGAAAACGGGTGAGATGCCAGAGGATGCTTTGAAAGATAATCCTTTTTCTTTCAAACCTGACCAGGAAAAAATGGCTCTGTTCCATGCCTATTCTACGCTAGCCTCAAGCGAACCTGCTTCACAATACTATGAACATGCAGAACAGTATTTTGCAGGGCAAATCGGTTTTGATAACTGGCAATCCCTCGGTTATCAAGGTATCGCTGATCTGGTTGTTCGCCACGAGAAAAGTAACAACAGTAAACTGTTAACTAAAGCCATCCCGCTTCTACCCGATGTGCCATTCGAAGTGCTATGTACCTGCATAGAAAGCATCGAGCCGGACCACCAGCTATTTGAAGCCCTGAGCTTACGTGCCGAACAAACTCTAGAACGTGGGACAGCGAACGCCAATCACATTGCAGCTATTACCCGTGGCATCTCAAATGCGCGCAATACACCTAGAAAACAAGAGATCATCAATAAGATCTTACAGAGTGATTATGCCCTAGAAGCAGAAGTGATCGTCTCGATTGCAACTCGCTGCCACGAAGCACTTCAAGAACCAGCAACACTGCACTTATTCTTAGAAAAGCTCGCAATAGGTAAAGCAGGCCAAGCAGGCTTCTCTCGTGTGCTATCGGACTTGATGTTTATGCCAGCGTTACGTGCACTGATCCTGATGCAATTCCGTAACGAAGAGCGCAGTGAAGCGCTTAGCCAAGCGATTGGCGAGATGTTTGGCGCTAACTTTAAGTAATATTTCCACGGCTGGAATGACCTATCTTCTACTAAGGTGCTCCAGCCGCCCTTCTCCTTCCTAATATTTCTTTATTTTTCATAAAGCTATCTTCAATTCAAGCTGCAGAGTCTGATTTCCTTTCTATACTGAAATTACGACCACTCCGAAAATGTACCAATGCGTTTTAAATCATGTTTACTCGAGTGGGAATACAAAACCGAGGGAGCCTGTTACTAGACACATCAGGTTTTTGAGTCGTAGGGATTGGAATGGATAATCATTTTATTGATCTTCACCCTAACACTTTATTATTTATATGATTATTCTTATTCACATGTTTTTTTTATGGCTTTAAATCAACTATTTTAGATAGCCTTGTTTTTGAGTCATCAGGTATTGAGAGAACATTAGTATTCATGGACACTTCTAGTTTTACAGGCCTAATCAATAACGTCGCCCTACTGCTCGCAATGGGGATCGTTTATGACTCGCTTGGCCTGCAAAACATTCGTAATCACCTACTTCGAGACAGTATTTCTGGCGTATTAGTCGGCCTGCTTGCTATGGCGGTCATGCTGACTCCTTGGGAATTAGAACCTGGGGTATTTTTTGATGCTCGTTGGGTGTTAATCAGCTTATGCGGTCTATTTTTTGGAATTGTACCTACCTGTATCGCCGTAGTAATGGCGGTAAGTCTGCGAATTTTTCAGGGAGGGGCAGGAATTTATGTTGGCTCATCAGTGATTATTTTCTCGGCTGCCATCGGCTTAACTTGGCGGTATCTAAGTGATAAATATCAACAACCCCTGAACTGGTGGCGTTTGTATCTGCTGGGCCTTGTGGTACAAGTCGTTGTACTAGGTTTGATTCTGTTCATGCCTGCTGATTTGCGTTTCAAGATCATCGCTGCGATAGCACCCACCATTCTGACGTTCTACCCCATCGGCACCATGCTCCTCGGCCTAATTCTTCGAAGACAACAGGACCGACGAGACGCTGAACGAGAAGTGTTGATCAGCCGGCAAAACCTAAACCGTGAACGGGGTCTTCTGAAAGGTTTAATCGACGCATTACCTGATCATATTTTTATTAAAGATACGCAAGGTAAATACCTCGGCTGTAATACCGCTTTCCAAGACTTTACAGGTAAAAGCGAAGCAGAAATTACCGGCCGTACTGATTATGAGTTATTTGTAGAAGCACAAGCGGTTAAAAATGAGCAAGAAGAACAAAACGTTATCGACCACCTTGCCTCTAATAGTCAGGAGCAGTGGAGTGATAACCAATCGGGCGATCGAATACTCTTAAACACCCTTAAAATGCCTTTCTGGGATACAGATGGCCAACTACAAGGCTTAGTAGGCATTAGCCGAGATATCACTGAAGAGCGCAAAGCCCAAGAACATATTCTAACCCTATCTCAAGCCATAGAGCAGAGCCCCGTTTCAGTTGTAATAACAACACTGGATGGTCAGATAGAGTACGTAAACTCTACTTTTGAGAAGGTCACTGGCTACGATAAAGAAGAGATTCTTGGCCAGAACTCCAGAATATTAAAGTCCGGTCGCACACCGGTTGGTCGTTACGCAGAATTATGGCAGCACCTAATTCAAGGCAAAGCATGGCGTGGTGAGTTCCAAAATCAGCGCAAAAATGGAGAGATATTCTGGGAGGAAGCCCATATTGCGCCCGTGCACGATTCAGAAGGCAAAACTAAATATTACTTAGCGGTAAAACAGGATATTACACAACAGAAAGCGCAAGAAGAGAAGATTCTTCACCAAGCGCACTTTGATAGCTTAACTAACCTGCCTAATCGCTTCCTTTCTCTTAACCGTTTGGAAACTATGCTCCTTGAAGCGAGAAGAAAGAAGCACTCTGTAGCTGTCCTCTTCCTCGATATGGACGACTTTAAAAAAGTTAACGATACGCTCGGACATGCCACGGGTGATAAAATTCTGGTTGAAGCAGCTAAGCGATTAGAGCAATCGGTACGAGAGATAGACACTGTTGGCCGTTTGGGTGGCGATGAATTTATTGTCCTACTCAACCATTTAGAGAATGCCGAACAAGCTCAGCCAATTGCACAAAACCTAGTATCCCAATTCCGTAAAGCGCTGAATGTGGATGGCAGGGAGATTATGCTGACTATGAGTGTTGGCATATCTATTTATCCGAACGATGGAACGGACCCTGCTGAGCTTCTACGTAATGCCGATTCGGCAATGTATCACTCTAAAGCGCAAGGCCGTAATAGCTATCACTACTTCACCGAAGAGATGAATATAGGGGCTGAGCGCCGTTTGTTATTAGAAGAGCAATTACACAATGCTCTTCAGCGTAAAGAGCTGCATGTCCTATATCAGCCCGTAATCGACCTAGATACACAACAAATTGTCGGTGCAGAAGCCTTATTACGTTGGAACTCGCCAACATTAGGAAATATACCGCCTTCTGAGTTTATTCCTGTTGCTGAAAATACCGGTTTAATCGTAAACATCGGTAAGTTTGTACTTAAGGAAGCGATGCATCAGAGCAGTCACTGGATCAAAACATTGCTGCCGCAATTCCATATTGCTATCAACCTATCACCGCGTCAGTTTAGAGACCCTCAATTGATCGACTACATCACTGAACAGATGACAACACATCAAATTCTCGGCTCTAACCTAGAGCTAGAAATTACCGAAGGTGTATTAATGGCACAACACGCGGATATTGATGAAGCGATTGCAAAACTCAATGAGCAAGGCGTCAGCATATCTATGGATGATTTCGGTACTGGATATTCCTCCCTCAGTTATTTGAGAAGTTATCCATTTGACACCCTCAAAATCGATCGTAGTTTTATCAGTGATATCTCTGTCGACCCTGCCGATTTAGAGCTAGTTTACGCCACCATCGATATGGCTCACGGTCTTGGTTTAAGAGTTATTGCGGAAGGGGTAGAAACTCAAGAGCAGATGAATTTACTACAGAATAAACACTGCGATATGGCCCAAGGTTACTATTTTAGTAAACCCGTCACACCCGATGTCTTTGAAACCATGCTAACCAAACAAGTTAAACAGCCTTGTAGTTAGCCATTATTCAGCAGGCTGCAATCTTGTCTGCGTCTGCTGAAAAATCTTTCCCACGAGCACAATCATAATCGAGCCAATCAAAACTGGTGTTACTAGAAAGGCCCACCCCTGACTGGATAACATAATTAAGATTGGATTAGCACCCGCCGGCGGATGTGTTGTTTTACTCAACAACATAGCACTCACACCAAGTCCTGTCGCAATAGCAAGAGTTAGCGGATTCACTTCAAGAAACTGGCTAAAGAAAATGCCGATAAAGGCAGTAATCAAATGTCCTAAAATCACATTTTTCGGCTGGGCCAACGGGCTATGCGGTACCCCAAATACCAGCACAGCAGTTGCCCCAAAAGGCGCCATTAAAAACGCAATGTCTTTAAATGATGTTTCCAGCAGGGCTAACAAACCTATAGCAACAGCAGCGCCAAATCCGGCAACGATGGATGTAGTGATCTGCTTCATATTAACCTCAATAAAAAGTGAAATTTTTCAGCAAAGAAGTGACTGATTGTTCAGTCACTTCCTCTCTAAAAGTACCTACAGATAAAGCCTATAGGCTAGGCTCCATTTCAGCCTTGTGGCGGTTAAGTAGAAACTTGTTGGAAACGTGATCGACAGAAAGCACACCACCACCGTATATAATGATTTGCGCAAGCACGAGTCCCCAGATGTAATGTAGATACAGTGCCGCTGGTGCAATTTCGACCAAACTAATCACAGCGACTACATTCACAAAAAATAGGCCAAGAGCAGAAAAGCGCGTCAAAATACCAGTGACTAGCAAAACAGGTAAGATCAGCTCGCCCAAAGTGCCTAAATAAGCCGCCAGCTCAAAAGGTAAAAACGGAACCTGATACTCCTCTTCAAATAGAAATAACGTTGTATCCCAATCCTGAATTTTGGTCAGACCGGCATTAAAGAACACCTGCGCTACGTAAAAACGAGCAATTAACGACACAAGATCATGAGTTTTAGCCAATTTACCTTCCCCAGCTAAATAACCTTTATAAAACTTACTAACGATAGAAATCATCTCTCAAACCTCTCAAAAACCTTTAATAACTGAATTTCGATTTACTTGATGGCAACCAACCATTGCTGGCTTATCGCCTGTTCAATCCAGCTAACAAAATCAATCTCTTGGTGCTTACCTAATAAACGCTCAACACTCATGCCTGCCAGAACATCTTTAAACCACGCATATTCTTGAACCGTTAGCGTTTTAATACGCGCGTGATAATCCTGTTGAAATACCATTGAATAATGAGGAGCCGAATTTCCCACCAGCAAGCGATAAAGCTCACCCTCATCGAACTCAGAGCCCTCTGGTACCTGATGTAAATTCCATAATTCATACACAGGAAAATGGCTTTCCATGACCTGTAAAGTCGGCGATAGATGAAGTGAGACGGCGTCCAAATCACTTTCAGTTAAGCTTGAAAGCGTCTCCACTTCTAAATGAGTAGCCTTTCCTCTCGCGGCCTGATGTACAAACCACTCCAAACGGGCGATTTCAGACAGATAGGCATGATCATCAGCCAGAGGACTTTCTGAGATGAGCGCGGGCAACATCACACCCCAATCAGCCCAATCCCCTGTATTAGGTAACTCTTTTTTAAGTAACTGATCGGTAAAAGCGATAATCGTCTCATTACCCACCATTTTCTCCAGTACTGGATACTTCAAAGAGATCGCTCTTGCCGCAGTCATCAGGAGATTATTCTGATAAATTTTTAACCCCTGACTTATTCGGTCAGTCGCTGTATCGCTTTCATCTTTCGAAAAAATTAACGTCATCAATGCAGCTTGACGACGAACGAGCAATGTTGAATCAGACAGCATAAGAGAGCCTCCCAGTGTCATAGTGAACTTCCGTGGAGATAGATCTCGCTTTTGCAGCTTGATCAAGCAGTGTGCTCCAAGAAGGCAAATTGTTATCCCATTCGATTAGGGTGGTAACTGCACCAAACAAGGCAACCGCATCGCGATAGAGCAACCAACATTCAGGTGATACTGGCTGACTGTGATCATCAATGATCAATTCACCCTCTTTCACCTTGGTAAAACCTGCCAGATGGATCTCGCCCACAGCATTAGCAGGGATTTCTCGTAACCACTTTCGGGCTACAGTTAATGGCTTTTGATCATTAAAATTGCGCGCATTTACTAGCAAATTGTTGAGATCCACCAATAAGCCACATCCCGTTTTATCTTCCAGTTGAGATAGAAACTCGGTTTCACTCATATCAGAAAAGTTGAATTCCACATAAGCAGATAAGTTCTCAACTAAAATCTGACGCCCTAATAACTGCTGGACCTGATTCACGTTATCAACCATTACCTGCAAGCTCTGTTGAGTAAATTCAAGAGGTAGAAGATCCCCAGCATGCACAGATTTTCCATTGATATTGCTCCAAGTGAAGCAAGCGTGGTCAGAGATCAATATGGGGTTAATCTGCTGTGACAGTTGCTTTAAACGTTGCAGATAATCTCCGTTAATACCCACGGCAGAACCTAAACCCATTGAAGTCGAATGCAGACTAATTGGATATTGAAGGGCTATATCACTCAACAACTCAGGTAGCATTCCACCTTCAGCAAAGAAGTTCTCCGCGTGTATCTCCACAAAATCAATGGAAGATGTCCCTAGTAACGCCTCCTTATAGTGAGGATGACGCAACCCGACTCCAATCTTTGATAAACCTCGTTCATCGCTATTATTAGCTGTGCTTAAACTGGACATCTTCTTTCTCCTGATTAAACCTTATGACTTCTGCTGAGCTTCCTGATAACGCTTCTTAGCTTCAGCTTTCAGTAGGCCACCCATATCTTTACAAGTACCTTTCGCGACCAACTTCCACTCACCTGGGTCGTTATCCACTTTGGATTGACCCGCACAAGAGTGAGTACCTGCCAAATTGCCACAATCATTCTGTCCAGCTAGCGCAACGCCGTAACATTTTTCTTTTCCACCAGCATGAGCTGCAGGTACAGTTGCAATAGAAGTCAGAGCAACGGCTAACGCTGCTGTAGCAATACGTTGTTTATTATCCATTTCACTTCTCCAGTTCTTTCTGAATTGATAAATGTTGTGCAACCCACTCATCAAGTTGCTTTAATGGCACCGACCCCACCTGCTGATCCAGCGCCCTATCTTTTGCCAAGAGTACTAACGTGGGAACTGCTCTAATCGCGAATTTCGCAGCTAACTCCTGCTGTTGATCTACATCCACTTTTAGAACTTTAAGTTCACCGGCATATCGCTCTGCCAAACTATTAACGACAGGAATCATCTGTTGGCAGGGACCGCACCATTTAGCGCTGAACCAGATCAGCGCTAAAGGTTGCGAGTACTCATGTCCATTTTCTGAAAACGTAAGTCTCGACTCAGGCATGAGAATTAGTCTTCGGCGTTTGCAGCTGCTACAGATAGATCTTCAATACCTGCCCAAATACGATCTGCTGTTTTTAGGTTGCCCGGTACATCAGTAAGCCATTTTTTCTGCACGTCTTTGTTCAAGTTCAGATACAGCTTGCCGTTTTCGATATGGAATGCTTGTGGATCAACATCTAGCTTTTTGTTTAAAGCCACACCCATCGCGCAGTAACCACCATATTGAGGTGCGTATTTGTCGGCATTGGCGTTAAACAGATCACGGTTTTTAGCACTTGCGAAACGGTAGATTGCACCATCATGAGTCGCTGTAAATTTTGCAGAACCCTCAACCGCTTTATCATTAGTAAAGTAAGCAACTGGGTCGTAACCATGAATAGCAACATCGTTAGTGCCAATGTTTACAGATGCCGCAAAGCTCATGCTGCTAAGAAGAAGTGCGCCGGCAGCTGTTGCTAGTTTCAAAGTCTTTGTAAATTTCATTTCTTTTTCCTCGGTTAATGGTTTAATGAACACTCAGACATATTGGTAAATATGTTGCGCTGTTCTTGAGATATAGATTACGGGGAACTACCGAGGGAAAGGCCGCTCTAAATCCAGCAAAAAGAGCCAATCGTCCAAAAAGGAGGTTTTATGGATACACTGAGCAAATTACTGCAAAACCTAGAGATCAATGCCGAGGTTTTTTTCAGTGGTAGCCTCTGCGGTATTACCGGATTTGATGACGATAAGGAATCGGGCTACTTACATTTTCTGGAATCAGGATCGTTAACACTCACGACAGATGAAGATCACAGGATCGAGCTGCATACCGGCGATGTGATTTTTTTCCCCAGCGGAACTAATCACAAACTCACGATAGCCCCATCTGAAGATGCGAAACTAGTCTGTGCGACTGTTAAGTTACCTCCTGCCCACCAAAAACTCTTAGCCAACTATCTACCTAAGTTTCTTTGCATCCATATAGAGGAAGCCGGTTCTATTTCGAATACAGCTCATCAAATCTTCGAAGAGGCATTTGCAGAACAGCATGGCAAGCAACTGATGATCGATCGCTTATGTGATGTATTTATGGTGCAGGTACTTCGCTACGTGATTGATAACGGCACGGTCGAGTTAGGTTTAATTGCGGCCGACTCCCATCCTCTACTCAGCAAGCTGATGCAACAGATCAAAGAGAAGCCTGAATATGAATGGACGGTTGAAGAGATGGCCGAGAACGCAGCTATGTCTCGCTCGAAGTTTGCCGCGCTCTTCAAAGATACAGTAGGTCAAGCGCCTATGGAGTATGTGACTGGGCTAAGAATGGCGCTAGCGAAAGGTTTACTTAAAAATAATCGCCCCGTGGGGCTCGTCGCCAACCAAGTAGGCTATGAAAATGCGTCCTCCTTGGCCAAAGTCTTTAAAAAGCACTTTGGTGTCACACCTAAGCAATGGGTAAAAAATTATTTAGGCCCAAAATAATCGAGCTGGTATACAAGTTCTGCCTATAATAAATTGGAACTTGTAGTCGCAATTTTGTACCTGAGACGCTATGGATCTTTTAGAAATACTCAATCAACAGCCACAAGGTATTGCAGAGCTAACCTCAGATGAGGGCCGTTATCTCTTCTTAAATCGCAAAGAGATAGAGCTTCGTGGTTTATCTGAAAGTGCTTTAAAAGGTTCATCGATTTTCAATCTATTCAATCAAGAGCAAGCTAAACAGCTACGAGAACTATTTCAGCAATGCTCTAATGCCTCAACCGATCAACCAATCTACTTTCACTATCAAAAAGACGATCTGTATTTCGAAATGCGATTAGTTAAACATGGTGAAAATATCTTAAGTACCCTTTCCGATGTAACCGCACAACAAGAGTTAAAAAACCAATTAGCGCAAAACCAAGAAACCATAAAATGCTTAGATGATGCCGTAAATGGTGCCAACATTGGCTGTTGGGATTTCTATCCACAAGAAGGCAGAATCATTGCTAATAAAACCTGGGTTACTCAGAAGAGATATAAAGATGATGAGTTCAGAGAGGATGATTCGCTCTTCTCTGAGGTAATCGATGGTCTTGAGCGCTGGTCCTCTATCGTTCACCCTGATGATTTAGAACCTACGGTTGAATTGATCGAAAAACACCTGAATGGTGAAACCGAAATTTATGACGCTAAATTTCGCATGATATGCGGTGATGGCAAATGGCGCTGGATACATGATGTTGGTCGGGTATTCCTTAGAGATAAAAATGGCAATGCCATTCGCATGAACGGAGTACATATCGATATAACTGAGGCTCGCACGCTAGAAGAAAAAATTGAAAAACTCGCGGTTACCGATGCCCTAACCGACCTATTCAATCGCCGTAACTTCCAATACTTATCTCAAGCAGTCCTAGAGCGCGCTAAAAGGCAGCAAACTTACTTTTGCCTGCTTATCCTCGATGTTGACCATTTCAAAGCCTATAACGACACATATGGCCATCTAAAAGGTGACGATGTTCTAAAAAAAGTAAGCCAGGCGCTTAAAGATAATATTCGTCAAGGGGAGGATTATTGCTTCCGCGTTGGCGGGGAGGAGTTTGCGGTTGTCTTCACTCAAGAAAGCAAAGAAGCCGCTGATATTTTTGCGAATCGTATTCGACAAAAAATCGAAAAGCTAAAAATCCCTCATAAAGAGAACAGCGCTAATCAATTTATCACCGTATCAATGGGATTATCCTGCACACAAAACCTCTCCGATAAAACCCAAGTCAGCGATCTTTATAAACGAGCCGATAAGCTTTTATATCAAGCTAAAGAAAACGGCAGGAACCAGTTAGTCAGCAAGTCCTATTAAAGCAATAACACTATGTTCTGCATTACTGTTTCACACGTTCTAAAATCTGTTTACCTGTAATCACGATCATGATCCCACCCAGAACTACAACTGAGGCGATAACTAAACGCCAGGTAACCTCTTCACCCGCAAAGGCAACACCACCTGCTGCTGCAATCACTGGGACTAGCAACTGTACAACCGCAGCTTGAATCGCTGATAACGAGCCTAAAGCCTGATACCAAATAGCATAACCAATCCCCGAGGCTAAGCCACCAGACAGAATCGCCAACCAAATGCCTTCTGTAGATAAAGACGCATCATCAAAGCTCAATAAAACCAAAATCAATACAAAAGGCAGTGTGCGTAAAAAGTTATAGGTCGTATCCCCCAAAGGATTGTTAGAGCCCTTCCCTGCTAAGGTATAGAAGCCCCAAGCCACGCCAGCCATTGTCATCAGGCCAAACCCAACAGCCGAAGGTGTCGCTAAACTAGGGAAGATCAAATAGACAAACCCAGCAAACGCAACGATCGTTCCTATCCACTCCATTAAATGGAGTTTATTGCCTTTAAGCATGTTAATTAGAATGATAGATATCTGAACCGAGCCAAATAAAACCAAGGCTCCTATGCCTGTTTCTAGAGTGATATAGCCATAAGAGAAAGTGATAGCGTAGGCAAAGAGAAAAAACGCACCTTTCCAACTGCCCTTTGCTGCATTGGCTTTTCCTCTATTCATAAAGATGAATATAGCCAGTAAAACAACAATGCCTGACAGCAATCGAATAGAAGTAAAACTTGCAGCATCAATAGTTTCATCTCCCAATGCTAAGCGGCATAAAACAGAATTACCGGCAAAAGCAATCAAAGCGATTAAGGTATATATAAAAACTTTAAGGGTCTGCACATCCTTATTCATGATGGTTCAAACATCCACAACTGATAGTCAGACCACCATACCATGGAAATTCACTGGAGCTAGCGATTCCGATAACTTAGCCATAGCTTCTTAACATCATAAAAATTTCCACGGCCACAAAAATAAATGCTATAACATTACATTATATCATTTTGACCAAGTTTTGAGGAAAGCATGACAATAACAAAAGAAGAACTCTTGAATGCCAGTTCTGAGGACTACATGAATGACAGTCAATTGGAGTTTTTCAAGCAATACTTAGAGCAGCAAAAACAGGAAACCATCGCTCACATCCAAAACGCCCAAGCTCAATTGAATGAGCGCCCAGAGATGAATGACGATGCTGATCGCGCTCAATATGAGGAAGAATCTCGCCTCTCGCTCAGAATTGTCGATCGGGAAAGTAAGCTACTACCAAAATTCGACTCAGCCCTAGCGCGCATTCGCAACGGTGAATATGGCTACTGCTTAGAATCTGGCGAAGAGATCGGTATTAAGCGCCTACTACTCCGCCCTACTGCAGAGTATTGCGCCGATATCAAAGCGGTACGTGAATCGAATGAACGCTTATTTCGTGAATAAAAATTCCGATTAACGCCCAATGGCCGCCATTTTTCCTGACGTTAGTTTGAGCAGATCCTCTGCTGACATCTCGATCTCTAAACCACGGCGGCCCGCACTCATACAGATGGTTTTAAAGTTGCTAGCACTTGCGTCCAAAATAAGCGGTAATCGTTTCTTTTGGCCTAGTGGGCTGATGCCCCCCACAACATAACCCGTTGCGCGTTCTGCATCTTGCGGGTTTGCCATAGTGACTTTCTTTGCTTTTAGCGCTGCAGCAATAGCTTTCAGATCTAGCTGACCAGACACAGGTACAACGCCAACAGCGAGTTTTTTGTTGTCACCACCGATCGCGACTAGGAGGGTTTTGAAGACTTGGGCAGGATCTAAACCCAGCGCTTGCGCAGCTTCTTCGCCGTAGGATTCAGCACTGGGATCGTGTTCATATTCATGAACTTGATAGGCTACTTTGGCTTTTTTAGCTGCATTGATCGCTGGGGTCATTCTTTATCTACTCATATCACTCAGGTCGAACAGTGTTTACTTAGCACTGCCGCCCGTTAGGATATCAGCAATATCGATGATGTCGACTACTGTGCCTTCACCTTTGCCCACTTTAATGACTTTATCTTTGAGTTTGATAATCTCAGTCGCCGCATCACCTTTGGGTAAACGAGAAAGAAGATCGTCAGGCAGATATTCAGCATTATCTCGTAAGTCTTTATCTAACACTTCTCCACGGGCTACTTTCTTTTGCCAACCTGGAGGGAGTTCACCGCCACGTTCTAACTTTTTCTGCAAACCTTTAGGCAGCTCCTTCATCTTGCCTTTGTATTTACCTGTTCCTGATTTGGCATTTTCATTGTAATAATCTTTGATGGTCTCTTTCTCTTTGTCAGAAAAGAGATCATCCAGAATAGACTTCGTATCACTTACGATGGATTGCTCTTCTTCGGTATCCTTATCTTTGTTTTTGTAGTTTTTAGCCGCTTGCTTGGCCTCTTTTTTAGCTTGATGCTTATCTGCGCCTTGGCCCGCCCACTCAGGCTTGGCAGCGTATGTATTTAAAGCTAATCCACTGATACATAGGGCTAATAATAATTTTTTCATCATCTCTTCCTGCTAATTTTTGAGCCTTCTAAAGACAGGTTATACATCAATCCTTTATTAGAAAAGATAAAACCAATGATCGGGTCTTTAATCGTGCTGGTATCAATTTCGCCACCCGCACCTATAGTTACAACGGCAACACTGCCATCAACACCCGCTTCCCAACCATCGCTACGCTTAAACTGATTCAAAGCAGCATCAGTCATAAAAAGAATTATCTCTGACTTAATTTGCGCACCTAACTGAAACCCAATCGATGCCGCAGCAATTGTGTAATAGCCGGTTGTTTTACCTTTTTCTAAAAGCTTTCCTTCACCATACTCACCACCGATGCCTATACCCGCTTTATAAACCTCGGGGAAAACTAAAACCCCTTTGGCTTGCTGGACTAATGTTTGGCCAGCCGAGCTGTGTTGATAAAACTTTTGTAAGGCTTCTGTGCTTTTAGCGTTAATTTCAGCTTTGGAGGCTGAGTAAGCATTAAAGCTGAATAGTGCTATCCAACATGCGAATAGAAAAGATGATAGTTGTTTTGGCATGAATCCATCCTTAAGCCCGTTGAGGTTAACTAAATAATAGTCGCTCGAGGCTATATTGGGATGGATCAATGGGTGGATTGAAAGTAAAAAAGCGCGTTAGGAGTATCGCGTGTTTCGTAAAGGCTGCAATACCGATTCTAAGCCGTTAATGCGGATTTCTAGCATCAGTTCTAGCAACGAGCCAAGCTCCCCATTTGGAAAACCTTTTTTTGCGAACCAAAGCAGGTACTCTTCGGGTAGATCGAGTAGTACTCGCCCTTGATACTTACCAAATGGCATCTTCATATTAGCCAGTTTAAGTAGATGACGTTTATCCAGATCCAATGCTTTCCCCTTAACAGCCTGTTATTTCCAGCGAGCAAACAGTATTCTGTAGAAAATAATAAATAGTGGGTTTAGGCCATGGCTGACAAGCAAGCGTATCAACCTATCAATTGCGAAATTCATGACGGCTACGAATTAGCCTGTATGCGCAACGCTATCCATCTTGTTGAATGGAAAGAAGATGATACCGCATTTAGCCAGCGCTTACGCTTTCTTGATCTCGAATATACTCCGGAGGGGGAGTTTCTGATTGCCGAAGATCAAGAAGGTAATAACTATAGAGTTCGTTTAGATTCTATCTCTAGCCGCCTACCCTACTAATCCTCTTAAGGGCCGACGACGTGTCAGATATTCAACTCAGTGGTATTAATACTTTCCCCATTAAATCATTAGGCGGCATTAGTTTATCGGATGCTTTTGTAACGGAGAGCGGACTGTCTTTTGACCGACGCTTTATGTTGAGCGATCCGGAAGGCGAATTATTATCTGCTCGCCAAGCACCTTCAATGCTGCTTTTCGAAACGGTTTTACGTGAAGATGGTGTAGAAGTGATTGCACCTGATGGCGAACACTTAAGCTTGCGCTATCCTGACTTTTTCCAAAACTACCGCCAGGTACGTGTTTGGGGAACCGAGATCAACGCTCAACATTGTGGCGAATGGCTAGATGAATGGTTCAGCGAAAAACTAGGCCGTGAATGCCAGCTACTCTATTTTGGCGAGCAATCAGAGCGCGTAACCTCTCGCAGACCCGATAAGCCCGTCGCGTTTGCCGATGGATATCCTCTACTTGTGATATCCGAAGCGTCCCTAGCTGATCTTAATAGCCGCGCCTCAACACAAGTGAATATGGATCACTTCCGAACCAACCTAGTAGTTAAAGGGTGCGAAGCTTTCGCCGAGGATAGCTGGAAGCGCATCCGTATTGGTGAAGTAGAGTTTGAGATCGTTAAAGATTGCTCTCGTTGTGTTCTGACCACTATCGATCCAAAAACCGGACAACCCGTACCTGCGGGTGAGCCAATTAAAACCTTGGCGAACTACCGTAAAGGTGAGGATAACGAAGTATATTTTGGCCAAAACCTTGTGCCTCTTAACGAAGGCCAGATTAAGCAAGGTGATCCGGTTGAGGTATTAGAGGTTAAACAGCCTGCTCAATACCCCGATAATGCGCCGGTTATCAGAGATACGAACGACAGCAAGACTCAAAAAATGTGGGCCTCGACTCAACAAGTCGATTTAGAATGCATCCGCCGCATTGATGAAACACGTGATGTTGTGACCTTCCGTTTTGCAGTACCGCAAGACCTATCAACAGACTATATCGCGGGTCAGTTTCTAACCTTAATGTTGCCAATCAACGGTGAGACCGTCACCCGCTGTTATACAGTATCTTCTTCACCTTCTCGCAGCACTGATATCGCAATCACGGTTAAGCGCGTTACCGATGGCATCGCCTCCAATTGGCTGCATGATAATTTACAGGTTGGGGATAAATTACCTGCCCTCGCTCCGCAAGGTGAGTTCCACGAAGGCAATACAGGTAACAAACCTCTATTGTTGTTATCTGCCGGTAGCGGTATCACCCCTATGCTTTCGATTGCGCGCGAGCTGACCGATCGAAATAGCCAACGGGATATGGTGTTTTACCACCAAGCCAGAACCGAAGCAGATCTAATCTGTGAAGACGAGCTCCTTTGGCTAGAGCGTCAAAATCCTAACCTAAAGATCATCTTCAGCTTGAGCCAACCAGATGATGATTGGCAAGGCATTAAAGGCCGTATTAGCCGCCAACAGCTCATTGAGCTAATTCCAGATCTGCCAGAACGTACTGTGATGTGTTGTGGCCCTGAGGGCTTTATGGATCATGCTAAAACTTACTGCCGCCAACTAGGTCTAGCGGAGCAACAGTGGTTTGAAGAGAGCTTTGGAGCACCTCCAGGTGTTGACCCAGAAGCAGAAAAACACAGTGTTCAATTAACTTTTGGTGAGGTTTCATTTGCCGGTGATAGCCAAACGACATTGCTAGAGCAAGCTGAAGATCAAGGAATCATGATTCCTTCCGGCTGTCGTGCGGGTGTATGTGGTGCGTGTAAAGTGACCTTATTGTCTGGTCATGCACATCGCCAATCGGAAATTCCGCTATCTGAAGATGAGAAAGCACGAGGCGTGGTTCTAGCGTGTAGCTGTACACCCGAAACGGATGTCGTAATTGAGGTTTAATTTAAAACACTAAATCGCAGACACAAAAAAGCCGATGCCCTTCTCTACATCGGCTTTTTATTATTCAGTATGAAACTGAAATTAAGCTACTTTAAGATCAGCAACTTTTTTAGCAGTTTCTTCAGCCATTTCAGTCGCTTTTTTAGCAGACTCTTCAACTGTAGCAACGTAAGCATCTTTAGCAACAGTCATAGCTGCAACGCTTTTCTCTGCAGTTTCAGCAGTTTTAGCTTCAACAGACTTGTAGAACTGAACCTGTAGGTCTAGAGCAGCTTTAGGGTCTTTGCACTCGCATAGAGTTTTGAACTGTTCAACAGAAGCGTTAGCTAGTTCTTCAACGTATGCTTTCTGAAGAGCAACCAAAGTTTCAACAGTCTTAGTGTTAACGTCTACTAGAGACTGAACTGGTTTGAATAGCTCAGCGATTTCGTTAGATAGTAGTTCAGGCTTCATGAAATCAGCGAAAGGGTTGTTAGCAGCGTACATAATTTTGTCTCCAAAAGTTTCCGTTGCTGCGGTGCAGCAATCCATTTACAGCAAAGATAAATCTTGTACGTTTTTTAGTCAAGAACTTTTTTTGTGCGGCGCACAAAAAAATTACTTCTTCAGATTTTTTGCTAAAAAACGGTCCAGAGAATTCGCAAACGCTTGGCGATCTGCCTGACTAAAAGCAGACGGGCCGCCAGTCTCTACACCCGAGCTTCTTAGGGTTTCCATAAAATCACGCATAGATAACCGCTGACGAATATTTTCTGGAGTATAGAGTTCGCCACGAGGATTTATTGCCACACCCTTGTTATCAATCACTTCCGAAGCCAATGGGATATCTTGCGTTACCACTAGATCACCCTCTTCCATTTTGGCCACTATATGATTGTCCGCTACATCAAAGCCCTGCGGTACTTGCACAGCATTGATGAGTGGTGAAGGCGGTGTACTTAGGAATTGATTAGCCACCAGCGTTACAGGCACCTGTTTACGTTCGGAAGCCCGAAACAAAATCTCTTTAATAACCTTTGGACAGGCATCGGCATCAACCCAAATGTGCATAAACCCTCTCTTTTCTTTTAGCATAAAGCCCAATTATGACAGTTATTCTACATCGCAATGGCAGCTTAAGCCGATAGTAATTAATGCTCTTTCAAATAATTTCAATTGAGCCAGCTACGCTCCAGAATAAGGCCTTCGCACTATCGCGGTGCACAAAGCGGTATTAAATCCGTGCGTTCTTAAACTAGCTATCTCCCTCAAGCGCAACAATATCGCGCATTCGGGTACCCCTGTTAAACATCTGGCTTAAGTTTTGCTAAATCTCCAGATAATAGATTTTTATGGGGAGCACTAAGATGCTGCTACTAACATTTGGCTACAGCGTTTTGAGCCGCAGTTCGTTACTCACTTCAGGTATTTTACTGTTGTTGGGTTGGTTGCTGACAATCGCCACATTAGTAACCGGCTATATAGAAGCACTTTGGTTATTAATCCCACTTAGCTACTTCCAGCTAAGCTATATTCTGTTGAGCCAACGTCGTTGGCATAACCTCTCTCTAGTAATCGAAGCATTCTCGCAAAAGCAGATGCAATTCCGGACACGACATACCAGTTCTGACAAACCGCTTAGAGACGCTGCACAAAACCTCTATGGCTTCGCCCGTGACTATGAAGAGCTGAACACCCTAACTGATCAGCTATGTAACGAGATGAAGTTTTCTACCCATGAGTTAGAGAACTTAGCTAAGCACACGGCTCATGCCGCATCAGAACAGCAAAATCAGCTTCTAACGGTTGCCAGTGCATCAGAAGAGATGAGTCAAACCGTCCAACTGATTAGAGATCATGTACATAACACTCAAAACAGTGCCGAAGACTCGCAGACCTTATGCAATAAAGGGACTCAGCAAGCCTCTGATTTGAGCCATGCGATTAGCGGTGTTCGTAATCAGTTTACTGATACCTGCACCAAGATCTCTCAGCTATCTGAAGAAGCGGAAGCGATCCAATCTTTCGTGAGTACAATCGAAGAAGTTGCAGCTCAAACCAACTTGTTGGCACTAAATGCTGCAATTGAGGCTGCACGAGCAGGAGAAGCCGGACGAGGCTTCGCCGTTGTCGCAGATGAAGTACGCCAGT
The DNA here is from genome assembly GCF_047778095.1 of Neptuniibacter sp. QD48_11. Taxonomy (GTDB): domain Bacteria; phylum Pseudomonadota; class Gammaproteobacteria; order Pseudomonadales; family Balneatricaceae; genus Neptuniibacter. Next base: position 994,873 of record NZ_CP180551.1, on the reverse strand, counting down.
TAGCCGGTAATACCGAAAAGGCTACAGGCGATATCACCTTGTTGGTGAACTCAATGCTTACACGTGTGAATGAAGTCACAGAAAGTATGAACCGCAGTGAACAGGAGTTACAAACCGGCTCACAAACCTGTGAAGAGATGCACAATCTACTTCAGCAGATAGAGTCTGGCAGCGAGCGCAGCCTCGAACTCATTCAGGAAGTTAACTTTTCCATCGACGAGCACGCCTCTGCCAGTAACGAGTTAAGTGAAAAGCTTACCGATATAGGCAACATTCTTCAGCATCACAGTGAACAAGCGCATTCCCTGACAGAACTTACCGGCTATCTAGAAGCCCTTGCGCTTAAAGCGTCCACTAAGGAGGTGACATCATGATCGAGATTAGCCTTGTACTGTTTCTTTTTGTTCTGATTGGTTTAGCCAGTTGGTTTAAACGAAACAAATTGCGCAAGAAACGTCGCGAGAAGACGCTGCGCGGAATTGAACAGCTGAGCGCGCTTTTGAATCTCATCCAGAGCCTACAGCGCCACCGCGGCATCTGTGCAAATTTAGATAGCACAAACCAAGCACAACAGCGACAGCTAAGTAATGAGATCAACTCACTATGGCGGCCGCTGCTGGATAAAGATTATGGCGGTAATGTTAAGCGCGTTAATCTGCAATTTACCAAGTGGAAGCAGATCGAAGCAGAGCCAACAGGTAGTTTTATGGAACACTGTGAACTGATCGAAAAGCTGCTCCACGAGCTAACCGTAATCGCAGATATCTGTTCTCTCACTGCGAGTAATAATGACCATAACGGCGAGGAGCTATGGCAAAACCTACTTCTTCGCCCTCACTTTGCTGAATCCCTTGCGCGCTTGCGTGGTTTAGGAAATAAAGCTGCCAATCTTGGTCACTGCCCTGCTGCTGTGAGAGTTCAATTACAGTATCTCTTGGTAAATATGCGTGAAAATGAGCTTTGTGATCCTGCGGTTCGTGACATAGACCGAATGGTCACCCAAGAGATCCTTGAACCCGAAGTAATTAAGATCGAGCCTCGGGTTTACTTTAGTCGCCTAACCCAAGCGATTGATCAACAGATCCAGTTAACTCGCGACCATCTACAGCAATTGAGTAAATGTACAGCTTAAGGATTGAATGAATCGAGGTTCTATTCTGTAAGCGAGTTCCTTACAATAAATTAATATCGATTAATTATTGTGGGGCTGGATGGAATCTCAACACACACCAAAACGTATTGGCCAAGGGATGTGGGCCGTCGCATGGGTCCTGTTTTTAGGAATGCTTTGGCTGTTCTTTGAAGAGCAGGTTAACGACAAATACAATCCCAACCGTAATCTCGTCACCAGCGGCAGTAACGAAGTGGTGCTGCAGCAAAACAGAGCGGGGCACTACGTTGCACCGGGAGAGATCAACGGCCAACCGGTTATCTTTCTCTTAGATACCGGCGCGACCAATATCAGCGTGCCGCAAGAAGTGGCCGACCGCATTGGTCTTAGGCCTGGGTTAAAGCGTCAGGTAGATACCGCTAATGGCGTGATTGATGTGTATAACACTGAACTGAATACCGTCTCCCTTGGTGGGATTAGCATGCAGAACGTTCGTGGGCATATTAATCCACACATGGATGGCGAAACGGTACTTCTAGGTATGAGCTTTATGAAATACCTTGAGATCATTCAGAAAGGAAACACGCTCACACTTAGGCGCTAAACCGTGCCTAAGTTCGTTATGAGGGTTTCAAAAGAGATTAGCTAAGAAACTTTCTCTAACAACAACGCCGTAATCGACTTAAGCTGGCGCATCATCTGTTTACGCCCCTGCCCTTTGACTTCCAGCTGATCCCAGCTTTTTTGCTGAAGATTGCGCTCAATCAGCAGCATGAATTCTTCATTTTCGAGCAACATTTCCAGCTGCTTATCTTCCACCTGATCCAAAAACTGTAAAAGCAGCTTGTGGATAGCAAAAGCACAGCCTTCGTAATTGCGGTTATGCACAGCAAATGCGATTAGATCAGATTGATCGTGGGCGGTTAGTTCTGGAAGATACCCCCCATGCTGCAACAAACGGCATACCACAGGCAGGTCGAGATCAACCAAGTCATCACTCAAGCGATAATTGAGCTGTTCAATAAAGCGCTGTCTAAGTTGTTTTTCTAAGGTCTGCCCCTGCTCAGTTAGCGGCGATAAAACTAATGCTGCATGGCAGCCGCTAACACTGTCACGAGTAGAGCCCATACGTACGGTCTCAAAACCACAGTGCTGCCAAAAGCTAATAAGCTCTGCACTGGCTGCAAAGCTGGCACCTAGGTAATCCCAACCTACAGACTTCGCACTGTCAGTAACAGTAAATAACAGCGCTCTGCCTAAGCCTTTATGCTGTAGGGCAGGATGAATCGCTATACGCATAATCCGACCCGCCTTGAGCAAAGCGGCGTCCTTTGCACCTTCTTGCCCAACCAGTGTTTGGGGTAAAAGATGACCTCGAGGACGACGTTTACCCGACCAGATATCATCGACCAACTCTTCCGGCAGAGGGCCTTCCTCCGCGACCAGCGCAGCGCCAGCAACCTGACCACCGACCTTCATTAGCCAGATATGCAGGTTTGGACTATCTAAAAGCACCCGCAAATCACCAGGTGATGTACGATAGTGAGCCAACACTAACAAACCAAACAACTGAGTTAAGGTCTGATAATCTTCTGCAAGTTGATCACGATCTAACTTCTCTATCTGACAGTCGGCAATAGACTGACAACTGTGTTTTAGATCGTCAGCCGAAGCAGGCTCGGCATTGAGTAACAGCAGATTAAAGGTCAGCTGTTCCAGAGGATCATTGCTGGCCCAACGGATCGGCTGATTAAGATGAAGCGATTTTGCATTGGGTGCATGCTTTTCCAGTACTTGTTTAAAGCGAACCGCAAAGCCCTGCCCTGTGCCTTCGTAACCATGAATAGTTGATGCAAAGGCAATACGAGGGAAACGTTGCAGTAACTTACTTAATACAGGTACCGGAATCGCTGCCGCTTCATCCACCAACAGTATTTGCCCTTCGCCTTGTTCTTGCAACGCTTGCTCTGGCGTCACGTAACGGATGCAATGATCTGAATGGCAAAGCTTACCCAGTTGATAGTCATAATCAGGCAGTAATTGATGAGCCATACTGAAAACTTCATCTACGGATGACTGTTCAGGTGCGGTTACTAAGATATCTTGGAAATCTAGGCCTGATAGCTGTGCAGCAGCGATACCTAAAGCAACCGATTTGCCACGCCCTCTGTCTGCAGTAATCACTGCAGGACGTCTACCCCGACGAAACTGAGATAGGATCAACTCAACCGCTTGTTGCTGATCCTTGGTTTTACTCGGCAACACCACATTATCATCTGGCTGATCAGCCAATGCTGCGGAGCTTGGCAACTCGGCTTCTACACCTGCGAGCGCTTGCCCTTCTCGATACACCAGCGTGTAGGCATCATCTTCTAAAATCATCGCTAGACGCGAGATAAATCGACGACCAGCATCGGAAGAGCAATAAGGGTGAGCGACTAAGCTTTGATGTTCTGGATCGTCAAACTCGGCCCAATGATCTAGATCGGGACAGAGTAAAACCAGCACTCCACCGCCGCTTAACGTACCGGAGATCTGTCCAAAGGCGTTAGGATTAAAACCGGACCAACCATCAAAGATCACTGCCGAGAGCGACTGGCCTAATAACTGATGACATTGAGTGGCGCGCACAGACTGAGCTTTAACCGGCGCATGCTCACTGACCCATAGCCATTCGGTTTCGCCATTTAGCTCTCTTGCTTGCTCGTAACACCACTCTTGAGTACCGCTCACCACCAGTAATCGACGATGCTGTTGTGCCTGTGCATCGTTAAGCAATCGAGAGTACAAGGTTGTTAGAGCAGTCATCAATCAATCCTTTTCAGCTAGGTGGATCTATTAACAATGAGCTTTACGAGTCTTTTAGAAGTTCACGAAGTTCAGCTTTTCGTTCAGGCGAGAGATCACGGCAATCAATACCTTCTAAGGCACCCACCAGCGCCCACAACAGATTGATACTGACCTTACCGCCACGCATAGACTTAATCATCTTATACGTAGCTATTGGGCCGACTTGTTCTAGATCAGCTAAGGAGTAGATTTCGATCTCAGCCAGCCATCGACGACTGACCGGCCCAATATTCCGCATCAGGCCAATCGACCTATACGTTATAGGTTAAAGGCGGCTCTTTAACGCCATCCACAAACGCATGGAACTGGTTACCACCTTTAGCTTCAGCTTCTTGAAGTTGTTGAGTAGACAACTCTAAAAGGTATTCAGGGGTAAGCAAACGTGAAGGCTGCATAGTCGCCACACCGATACTTAAGGTAACGACTCGATCAATCGGCGATGCTTGATGAGGGATGCCGTGATCATAAATTGTGTTACAGCAACGTTCTGCTAATTGAATCACCATCTCATTAGTGGAAGGCAGAATAAAGGCGAATAAATGATCATCAATACGCGCAATCATATCACCCGGACGACCAACAGAATTTTTGAGTACACTAGAAACCTCTTGTAGCATCTCTTGTGCAGCCTCAATACCATATTCGTCACTGAACTCTTTAAAGCTATCAATCTTCAACAGCATCATGGTGAGTGGCGAGAACTCACGTACAGCACGTCGACACTCAACATCCAAAGCTTCATTGAAATGCAGTTTGTTGACCAAACCTGTTAATGGATCAGACCAACTAGTTTCTGCCATCTGTTCAGTCAAATTCGCTTGTTCAGTACGCAACGTTTTAACATGACGACTCACGCGTTTCAGATAGGAAGCCACCAAGAAAGAAAGCAGTAAACCAGTCATCAAAAACAGGGCTGGGGTAAAACTCATACCTGCAGCAATGCGCTCTTCTGTGGCAGTAATATCTAAATTCCATTTTTGATCTAGTAACTGAACAGAGCTAGAAAGCATCGCATCTAGAGCAAGTGAAGTGTGATCGTGCGCTAGGATCACCTGCTTGTTCGCATCTGTCAGCGTAAATTGAACATCACCTAATACCTCTTGAAGTTGGCTTTGTTCCAGTACGGAGTTAAGCGAGATAATACCAGCCAGTTGGGCGTTGCCAGCTTGAGCTGAAACCAATGCGAAGGTTTCTTGATCTAAAGTCAGTGTCTTAACCTGCTCTGAGGACAGGCTACTTAATGTCTCAGAAACTTCAGAACGGTTAAAAATAGAATCGGTAGAAGAGTCAGCTATACGAAGCGAGATATCACCATTTTCGATAGCCATCCCTTTCAAAGAGGTATGGCGACTAAACAAGCTATTTATGATTTGTTGCAGTCGTGCTTGATCGGCCGTCTGATCTAACTGGTAAACGGCCTGTAAGGTTTCTAGAGAGTAAGTATTCTGAGTTAATGATTGCTGGAACGATGCTGTTCCTTGTGTCATTTCAACCTGAAACTGTTGAATAGCCGCATCACGCTCCTGCTTGAACATAAATAGAAAAATCAGCAGTGAAAATAGCGCACCGCAGATCGCAAAAACAATCGATAGATCGATCTTTTTTCTATTCGTTTGTTGAGGGCTAGCAGCGTCTGAAGCAGACATTAAAAAACTCCGAATAATCAACCAGTAACAATCAGTAAAACCTTTTTTACTAACTCTTGCAACGATAGTGCAGACTCGGGCTTTTTTCCAGCTTTTCCGCGGCTTGCAGCAGCATATCTAAACACGAGTCTGATATAGTGCTCTTTCTTGAATCAGAACAAAGGCTCTATTGTGTCTCGCATTGCTATTTTTGTAGACGTACAGAACATCTATTACACCACCCGCCAGGCGTTCGGCTGCCCGTTTAACTACCGTAAATTCTGGCAAGAGATCAGCAAACAGGGAGAGATTGTTCACGCCTACGCTTATGCGATTGAACGCAAAGATGACGGCCAGAAGAAGTTTCAGGATGCCCTGCGTCATATTGGCTTTGATGTAAAACTAAAACCTTATATCCAACGTAAAGACGGCTCGGCCAAAGGCGATTGGGATGTAGGCATTACAATCGATGTGATGGATACCGCACCTGATGTGGATAAAGTGATTTTACTTTCAGGCGATGGCGACTTTGATCTCCTACTCGCACACATCAAAAAACGTTATGGCGTCACTACCGAGGTTTATGGTGTAGAAGCACTTACCGCTAAATCCTTGATCAATTCAGCGGATCAATATCACTCGATCCTGCCGAATCTATTGGTCTGCTAGAATCCATTCAAGCTAGCCCTCTTGACCACAACCTAAAGTGGCTGACATACTCAGCCACTATGAAAACCACACCTAACACACAGACTCTTACGACAACTACGTTGCGACGCCGCGTATCGATTGCCTGTGCCTCTTTGGGTGTTGGATCTCGACGACGCAAATAACTCTTAAGCGTTCCAAATTCCCGAAAAGCCGCAGGTAACCCCTGCGGCTTTTTTTTGCTCTAAATTCTCTCAAGGATATAAAAATGACCTATTTCACTGGGGTAGCTCCCTCACAATTAAGCGATCAAGACACGCCCGTTAACAACCCGCTGACCGATAAAGACTTTGTAATGCCGATCGCGCCAAGACCAGAACTCTGCTTTACCCAAGGTAAAGGACATTACCTGTTTGATCAGAACGGCAAACAATATCTGGATATGGTGCAAGGCTGGGCGGTGAATACCCTCGGTCACAGCCCCAATCTAATCCAGCAAGCACTAATAGAACAATCACAACAACTGATTAACCCAGGCCCTGGCTTTTTTAATCAACCGATGATTGAGCTGGCCAAGACCCTTTGTGCTAACTCAAATTTCGATCAGGTCTTCTTTGCCAATAGCGGTGCAGAAGCCAATGAAGGTGCAATCAAGCTAGCAAGAAAATGGGGGCAGGTTCACAAACAAGATGCTTTTAAGATCATCACCTTTGAACAAAGCTTTCATGGTAGAACCTTAGCGACTATGTCCGCCACCGGTAAAGCGACCTTTGCGCCATTGTTCGAACCGAAAGTCAGCGGTTTTAGCAAAGCCCCTTACAACGATTTAGCCGCAACCGAAGCGATAATCGATCAACATACAGTCGCGATCATGCTAGAGCTGGTTCAAGGTGAAGCAGGCGTAATCCCTGCTGATAGCAATTTTATCAAAGGCTTAGAAGCCCTGTGTAAAAAGCACAATCTGTTACTGATCATCGATGAAGTACAAACCGGCATCGGTAGAACCGGTAACCTCTTCGCCTACCAAGGTTTAGATATCCAACCGGACATCATGACCTTAGGTAAAGGCTTAGGCGGTGGCGTACCGATTTCAGCGTTGCTCACCAAAGCCGAACACAGTTGCTTTGAATACGGCGATCAGGGCGGCACTTATAACGGCAACCCGTTAATGTGTTCTGTCTCGCAAGCGGTTGTGAATAAAGTACTGGAACAAGGCTTTCTCGCTAATGTTGAACAGATGGGTCAGCTACTCAGCCAAAAACTCGCTGAGCTTTCTCAGCAATACTCACTAGGCTCGGTAAGAGGTAAAGGTCTTTTGATCGCCTTAGATACCGCTGAGCTATCGGCACCTCAGCTTGTGGATAAGGCAAGAGAGCTTGGTCTACTACTGAATGCCCCGAATGAACGCACCCTGAGGTTTATGCCCGCACTGAATCTATCTAAAAAGGAGATTAATGAGTGCTGTGCTATTTTGGCTAAAACAATAGAGTCTCTCTAAATGCTTATGTTGCAGGGCAAGATGTGAATAACGCTTGCCTTGTATATAATCCCTGCACTTTAAATTGGATTACCGTAAGGACAACGGATGTTACTTAAACGCTTAGAAGGCGGCGAACTTCGTTTTGGCGAAGGCCGTATCAGTGGCTATATCGCCGTTACGCTTGCCCTACTCTCACTACTCGGCGTCTGCGCCTTTCACTTCCCTGAGTATCTTACAACGCCTGAGCTACGCGCCGCTTATGACGCCAACGTTCTGCGCACAGTGATGTTTGTATCGCTGATTATCTCAGGTAGTTTGGGTCTGCTTAACTTTGTACGAAATACCAATAAACGCGCAGGGCTTCTGGCTTGGGCGTTAATTGTGATTGCGATCGCGTTGGGCGGTCATCGAGTAGAAGTGGGTGATATCCCAACCGATACACCTTATATAGGTTTGGACTGGTTTATTCTCGATCTATTAGGCTCCACCCTGATCTTTATTTTTATCGAAAAGATCATCCCCCATCGTAAACAAGCGATTCTGCGCCCAGAATGGCAAACCGATCTACACCACTTTTTTGTAAACCATCTCATCGTTGGTTTTGTGTTACTGGTAGCAAACCAGTTTGTATCGGGTGCATTTGGTTGGGCAGTAGAGCGCGGATCACAAGAACTGATTCAAGGTATTAACTGGTATGTGCAACTGTTTTTAGTGCTGTTAGTCGCTGATCTGGTTCAATATGCACTGCACCGTGTTTACCACGAAGTGCCTTTCTTCTGGCGCTTCCACGCAATCCACCATAGTGCAAAGACTATGGATTGGTTGGCAGGTTCTCGCCAACATATTGGTGAACTGATTGCGACCCGCTGCTTTGTCTTAGCACCGATCTTTGTGCTGGGTTTCGATAAAAGCGTATTGGATGCCTACATCATTATTGTTGGCTTCCAAGCGGTACTCAATCACACCAATGCCCAAATCAACTTTGGCTGGTTGAAGTACATTATCGTGACACCACAGTTTCACCACTGGCACCACTCATCGGATAAAGCGGCGATTGATCGAAACTATGCAGCACACTTTGCCTTTATCGATTATCTCTTCGGAACAGCTATAAAAGGCCAAAAAGAGTGGCCGCAGGATTACGGAGTGGTTGGCGACTATGTGCCTGAGGGCTGGCTAAAGCAGCAGGTATTCCCACTAACTAATAAGAAGTAAAAAGAAATTTTTATACGATAAGCACTATGTTTAAGCTCGAAAATAAAAGCACAAAAGCATGCTTAACTTTAGCAATAATCGGGTATCAGTTTCCTGACGATCCGCAGGATGATTGGTGCAACCTAAAGGCTATTGTTGAGCATGAAGATCAGCAAGCTGAACTAGTAGACCCTGCCATTGAAACAACCGAGCTTATCGAACTGCTGGACTGGTTTACTTGTTTGTCTGAGGGGAGATTACCTAGCTATTCCCACTTAAACTTCATTGAGCCATGCATTAGCTTTGAGTTTTTAGCTGTTAAAAATGGAGAAGTGAAAATAGCCGTTAAACTAGCTTACGAGTTATATCCCAATTTCGACTCGGATGAGTTCCTGAGTAGTGAGAATGTATGGGTGATGGTTTTCGAGCTAGATTCGACGGCTTTTCAAAATACTATCGAAGGCATAAAAAATACGCTTGAGAAGTATCCGGTACGAGGCCAGGATTAAGGAAGATTACAGCTACAGATTAGGCCTGCAGCTGCAAATTCTTTTCAGTTTTAAGCCGCACTCACCGCGTTCTGTTCAGCAATTCGGCTAAAGGCGATTAGTGCTGCCTGCAGAGCTGCAGCAGATGTATCTTCCTTAGTTGCGACACCTTGCGCACTGACACCGTTCACTGTCATAGCAATTGCTGCTTGCGCTTGCGCTGCTGTGCCGGTCGCGATGGCATGTTCATCAAACTGAGTGATCTCGATGGAGCATGCATATTGCTTCTCAAGCGCATCACTTAGCGCTTCTAGTGCACCGGTACCTTGACCGTTAAATACGGTGTTACCAACGCTAAATTTAGCTTCAACTTGTTGGTTGTCAGTGTGCAGATCGTAACGATCAAGCTGCCATTGCTCTGGTACGGCAACAAAGTGCTGTTGATAAAGTTGGTGAATCACTTCAGGAGAGATCTCAATACCCTTTTGCTCAGCAGCAGACTGAACCACTTTACTTAGCGGGATATGCATCCATTTTGGTAGCTGGATACCGTAATCGCGTTCCAATACCAAGGCTACACCGCCCTTACCGCTTTGGCTGTTGATACGCACAACCGCTTCATATTCACGGTTAATATCGCGTGGATCGATTGGCAAGTAAGCCACATCCCAATGCATTTGATTATGCTCTTGGTGGTAGTTAACCGATTTACGAATCGCATCCTGATGACTACCCGAAAAAGCGGTATAAACCAACTCACCCGCCCATGGATGACGAGCGGAAACAGGCAATTCGTTACAGTACTCAACTACTTCGATAATCTCTTTGATATCCGAGAAGTCCAACTCTGGATCAACGCCCTGTGAGTAAAGGTTCATACCCATGGTGATGATATCCATATTACCGGTACGCTCACCGTTACCCATCAAAGTCCCTTCGACACGATCGGCACCGGCCATAACGCCCAACTCTGCTGCCGCAACACCACAGCCACGGTCGTTATGGGTATGTAAGCTGATACGTACTTGATCTCGCTGTTTTAGGTGACGGCAGAAATACTCAACCTGATCGGCAAAAACATTGGGTGTGGACATTTCAACAGTCGCCGGTAGATTGATTACAACCGCCTGCCCTGTTTCTGGTTTCCACTCAGCGATGACGGCATCACAAACTTCAACCGCGTAATCCATCTCTGTACCGGTAAAACTTTCCGGTGAGTACTGGAACTCCCACTCGGTCGCAGGGTATTTAGCCGCATAATCTCGCACCCACTGCGCACCTTGTACCGCGATGCCTTTGATCTCGTCTTTGCTCATGTTGAACACTTGCTGGCGCTGTACAACCGAAGTGGAGTTATACACATGAACATTGGCGCGGCGCACGCCTTCAAGGGATTCAAAGGTACGCTCAATCAAACCTTCTCGTGCTTGGGTTAGCACCTGAATCGTGACGTCTTCTGGGATTCGGTTTTCTTCAATTAGCTTACGCACAAAATCAAAATCAGGCTGAGATGCAGAGGGAAAGCCGACTTCAATCTCTTTAAACCCCATTTTTACCAACAGGGTAAACATGCGGGTCTTCTGCTCTACATTCATTGGGTTGATCAGCGCTTGGTTACCATCGCGCAGATCTACGCTACACCAATCCGGTGCCTTATTGATCTCTTGATCTGGCCAAGTGCGATCAGCCAAACGGACAGTTTCAAAACGACGATATTTACGATGATCAAACATAGTGCGAATCCATTATTTTTATTCGAGCAGAAAGCCTAAACGGCAAAACCCGCTGTCAGGCGCCTTTGGGGAAGCAATGACAGCGGGAAGTTTTTCAGTAGACACTTGTGGCATCAGTTTTTGAGTTAAAGATTCGATAAACCCTCTTAGGCTGGCAGCGCTCACTCATGATGATTACCCCCTCACATACTGATTGATATGTGATTTGTTACCCCTCAACCGATGAAGAGAAGTTTATAGAGGTACATGCGCAATTACCGATCTAAAAACAACTTTATTTCGCTATTTGCGCAACAAAACAAAAGAAAATAAACTTAATACACACAATTAATTGCGAACAAACGAAAAACCATGAAATCTACTGTCAATTTAGACCGCTTCGACTTAAAAATATTGCGAGAATTACAGGAAAACGGCGACCTTTCTAATCAGGAGCTAGCCGAGCGCGTTGGCCTTACCGCCGCCCCTTGCTCTCGCCGGGTAAAACAGCTGGAAGAATCCGGCGTTATTCGTGATCGTGTGGTCCGTCTAAATGAACGCGCAATCGATCTAAACCTTATCGCCATCCTGCATATCAGCATGGACAAACATATCCCCGAACGGTTTGAAGAGTTTGAACGCACTATTCAATCCCTACCGGAAGTAATGGAGTGCTACCTGATCACCGGCCATGACGCTGACTACCAGTTAAAAGTGGCTGTGGCAGATATGGACTGTTACCACGATATATTGCTCGGCAAGATCACTCGGATTAAAGGCGTAACGGGGGTTAAGTCAGCCTTTATTATGCGTAAGGTGGTGGATAGTACGGCAATGCCTTTGGGGTATGTAAATACCTAGGACGCTACGCTAGAGGACGCCACTAGGTGGCTAGAGGAAAAGCGTTGTGGCTAAATCTAGAGAAGCTCAAATTAAGTGAAAACCCTTTGATATTGAACATCACGAAACTTACTGCTGATTTTTAGATAGAAATCAGGTTAATAACCATACTAATTATTTATCATAGCTGCTGAATAATTATGTAAAGACAGAGAGGGATAACATGTCAGGTATAACCAATCAAATGACAATCTTACAAAAACGAAGGGAACAACATAATAAACATGAAAAAGATGTACGCACAGAATACGATCGAGATGAAGCAAGAGTAATTCATTCACCAGCATTCCGCAGACTGCAGTCAAAAACGCAAGTATTAGGCCTAGGAGAAAGCGACTTTTATCGAACTCGCCTAACTCATTCTATGGAAGTGGCACAAATTGGACGCGGTATAGTCCAATTTCTATCAGCAGATTCGAACTCTAAATATCAGCAATATTTGCCTTGCGCCTCATTAATCTCTGCTATTTGCCTAGCACACGATATTGGTCACCCACCTTTTGGGCACGGTGGTGAAGTTGCCTTAAACTACTGCATGCGAGAATATGGAGGCTTTGAAGGTAACGGTCAAACATTAAGGATTCTTGGGAAACTAGATAAGTACACTGTCGGCTATGGAATAAACCCCACTCGCCGAATGCTCCTTGGCGTTCTCAAATATCCAGCGTCTTACGAAAAATGCGTCAACACACAATTCTACGAACAAAACGAAATTTGCCCCCAAGAACCATATTGGCTTTTTAAAGCAGAGTTTAATAAGCCTCCTAAGTGCTACCACAAAACAGATCAAGACATTGTCGATTTCATATTTGACGGCTTTGAAGATAAAGATGTAAAGATTTTTACCGAAATCGAACAGACAAAGTCACATGCAAAGAGCCTATATAAATCTCTTGACTGTAGCATTATGAATTTAGCAGACAACATTTCTTACAGTCTTCACGATCTAGAAGATGCTCTCTCACTTGGAATGATTAGCAAGCAAGACTGGGATGCTCATTTCCAAGAACATACTCACCTTTTCGATGATTTCATCAGCAAAGTAAAACAAATCCACGAGGAAGATAACTTTTCGTATGAACAATTGGTACAGGGTTTATTTGGAGAGAGCTCCAGACGAAAAAGATCTATTGGTGCATTAGTTAACTATATGATAACAAACACTGAAATATATGACGTAGGAAACGGATGTGAGCACTTTTTATTAACCTTAAATGTTAAGCTCTCTGATGAAGCTGAACAATTAAGAGATAAAATCTTTTCTCTAGTAAAGATTAAAGTCATTAACGATGTAAACGTCCAACAATTAGAATTTAAGGGGCAAAAGGTTATCGTCGAATTATTCCAAGCGATATCTAAAGACCCTGAACGTTTTTTACCTGAGACTACCAAAAAACGATGGAAAGCAGCTATTGAGGCAGAGCAAACAGAATCAGCTGGAAAACGTGTCATTTGTGACTACATATCAGGAATGACAGATGATTATGCAACCCGGCTATATGAAAAAATATACACACCAACGAAAGGTTCTATCTTTGAACGCTTGTAGCCTTGAGGGATAGCCCAGATTAAAGAGGCCAAAGCCCTTTAATTCTATTTATTTCAGACAAATATAAGGAAGGGGCGCAATTGCGCCCCTTCCTTATGTATTCACTTTATACAACCTAAGCCTGCTTGAGTTCGTAGTCCTGAACCAAGCTCTCGGTTGAGATGTTCAGGCCTTTATGTAGCTTTCTGATCATTGGCAGGGTTAGTTTGCGTTTGTAATTCAACACTTCCGACACTCGCCCTGATCTGCCTAAGTAAGGAATAAGGTCTTTATCTTGTAAGCCGTACTGTTCCATACGGAAACGAATAGCTTCGATAGGATTAGGCGCGGAGATTGAATGGTGCTTAGTTTCGTAATGCTCAACTAGCGTAGTTAATACATCAAGCTCATCACCTTCAGGGGTATTGAGTTCCGCATCCATCAGATCGGCGATACGCGTTAGAGTAGCTTCATAATCAGCTTCAGTTTTGATTGGCTTGATATTCATTATACTTCCTCCGCATCGACCTCATCGTACTGTTTATGGGTGCCAACGAACTTTATAAACACAATTCGATATGGGTAATTTATCGATACAATCAGCCGATAGTCATTGCCTTTGATATTAAAAACAACTCGGCTATTTTTCAGAATACTCGCATTTCTGAACTGTGCTTTGACTTCCTGTGGCGTGCTCCAGTCGGCTTTAAGCACTTCTTCGTGCCACGCTTCCAACTGACCTTTAGCATCCTGATACTTAGGGTCCGATTCCCAAAACTCCCTAAGCGTTTTCTTAGAAATTATTCGCATTGAGTGAAACTCCCTTTCACACACCTCCCATTATGGGAGGAATTGACTATCCTGTCAATTTCTACCCTTTTTGAACCAAACTAATACGAGTAAATAGGGTGTAATAGCGGAGCGTATTACACAAATCTGGAACTCTCACGGTGCAATACGCTTCGCTATTGCACCCTACAGATCTTCTACCCTGTAGTGCTCAGGTAAAACTGGCACTACTTGGTGGTCATTGCTTTATCTTTCTTCTACCAAATTCGGTGGTAGCGCCTCGCTATACCGCCGTTGTTTCCTTTTCTTGCTGTTTACTCTGCTCCAATTTCCGGAGGTAGATTTCAGCTGGGATAAAGGCGAATGGTAAGACCGATGCTAGCATCAGACCTAGCTGTTGCTTTGAGGTCCAGTAAGTAGGGTGTAATAGTGGAGCGTATTACACAAATCTGGGACCTTGACGGTGCAATACGCTTCGCTATTGCACCCTACAAATCTTCCACCCTGTAGTGCTCAAGTAAAACTGAGCACTACAGGGTGATCGTTGCTTTATCTTTCCTCTGCCAAATTCGGTGGTATCGCCTCGCTATACCGCCGTTGTTTCCTTCTCTTCCTGTTTGCTTTGCTCTAATTTTCGCAGGTAGATCTCAGCTGGAATAAAGGCGAATGGGATGACCGATGCTAGCATCAGACCTAGCTGTTGCTTTGAAGTCCAACTTTCTTTGTGTGAGATATTCAGCACCTGAATCACATAGATCATAAACAGGATACCGTGGGTCATACCGAGTGTGGATACATAATCTCGGCTGATAAAACCTAGTGTGACACTTAAGATGGCGATGTAAGAGAGGCCTTCGAGAAGGCTGACGATGCGAAGTAGTTTGATCATTAAATAAGCTCAAAAAGTGGTAAAAATTCTTCTAAAGAAAGCTTTGCTGCAGGAAGTTTATCTACGGCAGGCTTGGGTAATTCTTTCTGCGGGAACACGTAACTGCTCGATAAGATAAACCTTAAACGGTTCTTCGTAAGGTTGTTTCGCAACCGCTTTTTGCATACATAGAATCCACGCTTCACTCTCCTCGGGCCCGATAGGAAAATGGCTGTGGGCATGGGGAATACGAATAGAACCGTAGTTTTGAGAAAAGAGCTTAGGGCCACCTAACCAGCCTGATAGGAAGTAGGCAAGTTTCTTTCGTGATTCGGTAAGATCGTCTGGATGCATTTTACGAATAGTCTGCGCCTCTGGCAGTTCATCCATAAACTGATAAAAGTCATCGACCAACTGAGTTAGGCCAGCTATCTCACCTGCCATTTTGTAGGAGTTGTCGTTTACGCCGTATTCACAGCTGGGAGTATTCATCAGTAATCACTCAGGCTCTTGTCTATAATCTTGCTTGCTTAAACTGAGCGTTATTTTACCAATTTATCCTATCCAATACCTGTCGGATAATTGTGGAAGTTAGTAGTAATTTTCGATGAATCGCTCCTAAAATCAGCCCTCCCAAACTCCCCAAATTAAAAAAGGTAAGCCCACTTTAAATCTGATCTCTGCACAGTATTTAAAGTAAGACTTACCAAGCTCGCTGGAAGAAGTCTGTTCTGCCGTTTTAACCGGTTTCTTTTAAGGAGTTCTCTTTCATCGCATCAACGGTAAAGGCCATACCTGTGCCTAAGCCAACATCTGCACGTAACCCTAGTCTTGCTGAAGCGCGGCCTGGATCGCCTAATGAAGTTGCGATATCACCGGTTCTGGCAGGTTTATGTTCTATGTTCACCTCTACTCCAGCTACCATCGATAAGGTTCGTGCTAGCTGCAAAATTGAGGTGGATTGTCCGGTGCAGACATTAAACACTGATGCTTCACCTTTGGTATTTTCCATGGCAGCAATCAGGTGTTTGACCACGTCGGCTACGTAGATAAAGTCGCGGGTTTGTTTACCATCACCAAAGATCGTAATGGGAAGGTTGTTAAGAATACGATCTATAAAGATGGAAATGACCCCAGAATAAGGTGAAGAGGGATTTTGACGGGGACCGTACACATTGAAAAAACGCATCCCCACAGTGGATACCTTATGGTTTAGCCAAGCAACTCGGGCATGGTGTTCACTGCCTAGCTTGTCAGCGCCGTAAGCACTGATAGGCCGAGGAGCTGATGTTTCATCTAAAGGAATAGTAGCGTTGTCACCATAAATAGCGGCTGATGATGCGTAAACCACAGGGATTGCGTCTTTGCTGCCGCTATGTCGTGCTGCTTCGAAAACATTCACACTACCCTGCTGATTAACCTTATGCGTGCCCACCCAGTCAGAATTGGATTGCTCTACCGATGCTATTGCCGCTAAATGAAAGCAGCCATCCATCTCTGACATCGCACCTTTAACAATGGCTAGGTCGGCTACATCACCCAATACAAGCTCTACCTGATCGGGTAAATAGTCCACTGCACCTGTTGATAAGTTATCCAATACTCTGACTTGATGACCTTGTGCTAGTAAGGCATCTACCAAATGTGAACCAATAAACCCACAGCCTCCAGTGACCAGATATTTCATAGTATTTCTCCTTACTATTGAAACCAATTTGCTTGATGTATTGGTTACAGCAAGAAGCCAGCCAAAATATTTATCCTTAAATTTCAATAAGTTAAAAAACAACCAAAAAACACAGCCTCATTTTGTTTCTCAAAATGCGAAACATTTCTGCAAATTGCGTTAATTAACCTGATTTTAAGCTCCCCCTTACCCACTCAGATTGGCTCAATGAGCTAACCAGCTGTTTTTACTAGAGAAGCTTTTGAATGGCCTAGGCCTTGCTGATATCTGGATGAACAATCTCAGCGATATAGGAGGAAGGGATTATGTCTATTCATGACTGGCTTATTTATCAACTGGTTGATAGTCGCCATCAAGGCGGGATCGAGAGCCATATTCTTAACCTCACTCGCTGGTTAAACCAAAACGGTTACCGTAGCGAAGTTATCTTTATGCGAGATTTTGGCGCGCACCCTCTAAAAGATAAGTTAACTGAAGAGGGGCTCCCTTACAGATGTTTAAGTAGCTACCAAGAGCTGTATAAGCTACTCACACACTCCCCCAGTATTTTGAACACCCATGGTTATAAAGCTGGGATTATTGGACGAATCATCGGAAAGCTAACCTCTACACCGGTGATCTCCACTTTTCATTCTGGGGACCTGGGTAAAGGTAAATTAAGGTTTTATAGCTGGTTAGACTACAGCACATCTATCTTAGCTGACCGCGTGCTTAGCGTGAGTGATGAAATCTCTTCTCGATTGCCTATCACATCGCAACAGATCGCTAACTTTGTAGCCCCCGCCAAACTGCAAACAGAACGCGGTAAGGCTGTCGCTTTTGTCGGCCGACTCTCCGGCGAAAAAGGGCCCGAAGCTTTTGCTCGAATTACAGAAAAATTACCTAAGGAACTCCCCTGCCATGTCTATGGCGATGGTCCACTCAGAGCTGATTTAGAACGCGAGTACCCCCACCTCAACTTCTTAGGTCAGGTCGAGATGGATCAACATTGGAATGATATAGGTCTGCTTTGTATTTCGAGCAAAAGCGAGGGCCTGCCTCTAGTAGCGCTCGAGGCAATGAGCCGAGGTATCCCAGTAGCTAGTTATCGATTAGGTGCGATTCCTGATCTGATCGAAGATCATAAATCCGGTTGGTTAGTGCAGGCAGGTGATGAAAACGCGCTCGGTAAAGTGATTGCAAACTGGTGGACCCAATCGGGTACAGAGAAAGCCGCCATGTCGATCGCAGCTCACCACAGAATCTGTAAGTACTACAGCGATAGCACTGTTATCCCTTCAATTTTAGAGATCTACGCACAAGCTGCACACCACAAAGGCTTCTTAAACCTTAAGTTCGACAGGAGGTCATTATGAGAAGTTTAGCTAGCAAAGCGTCAGCTGAAACACTGTTCTTCCCATTAATAACTTACTTAGCGGTGCTGAATGCACTGCTACCAGAAGTGATTCGAACGCTATTAAGTGAGCCGTTCAATGCTGCAGTATTTAATGGCTTAGGACATAGTTTTGTTGTTTGGGTTGTACTTTTTATCAGTTTAAGACTGACCTTAGAGGTACGTTTTAACAAGGTAAAAACGACGCCCATTTATATCTATGCGGGCATTCTTTTATGCGGATTACTATTGATTCCTAACGCCCTATTAAGTTGGCTGGTCGCCGCTACATCTGCATGGTTATGGTTACGCCACCCATTGCAGGAGAAACACAGAATTGCAGCCACGATCCTGTTTGCAATGGCAATTAGGGAGCCTTGCTGCCAGCTCAGTCTGACCTTATTTGCTAACCAAATCCTAACCTTCGATGCCTGGTTTAGCAGTCTGTTCTTACCCCTATTTCAGATTGAAGCTGCGGTTGCAGGAAATACGATCGTGCAAGCCAACGGCTTTAGCTTACTTGTCCTTACAGGTTGTTCAGCATTTACCAATATGTCTCTGGCGTTGCTGCTGTGGTTGACCCTGAGTTTATTAAAACATGGCGAACTTGAGCGAAGAGATATTAAACACGCCGTTATTTTAGCTCTAGTAGTGCTCACCATTAACGGGCTTCGTCTATCCGCCATGACGATCGATCACGACTGGTACAGTTTTTTACATGATGGATTTGGCGCTACCGCCATCGAATTATTTACCTTTATCGTCACATTAATCTGCGTTCGTAGGAGAGATAACTATGAAAATGGCCATTCTACTTCCACTGGTTCTAATTTTATCCACCAGCTTGTCACTCGGTTTAAAAACATTAAAAACCATTAATATCGGTACTCAGGAAGAACAAGCCGGAGCTGTTTCGCTAGATATTCCCTCGCTTCGATACTTGGGCACGATCGAAGCTGCAAACCAAGGCCCCTATAAAGTCAGCGGTTTTCAGGATCAACAATGTGAAGGTTCAATTGCTCTGCTTCCTCTGTTTAGGAATGCCGAAGGTAGCCATATTCTGAAAAGCCTGATTAAGGCAGAAGATAATCGTTTTGGCGTTATTTTCCGAGGAAAGATCTACCCTGAATTCCCACAACTGGATTACACCATCGACCGCATAAGAACTGGCGTCTCCACGTTTATTTATTCCACCGAATCTACAGCGACTGCCCAACCTGCGGTTTTGGCTTTTATCGAAATTGGTGGTTGTCAGATTGCAGAAAAGGTAGCACGCATCAATGTTTAGTGCCGCTTTCATAATGCGAAAATTTATCAATTTGAGAGTCATTTAAAAAATGATCAACGACACAAAAACTTTCAAAACACGCAAATTCAATAAGTTACAAATTCAAAGCATATGGAACAACTCTTGCTGCAATTTAATTAGCTCTATCAGTAATACCTTTAATGCATGCAGGTATGGGAGGAGATATGAAACATCAAATACGAAGTATGGTGTTCACAGGAGTGATGATTTCTATCGCGCAGAATGCCCTGGCCGCTGAGGATGAAACAGATTCCTTAGTAAACATACAACTTGAAGAAGGACTGTTAACTGAAGTTCAAACTGCACTGCCTGAGAGTACAGTTGCTAATCAGGAATTTTTGGATACATCCTATGACCCTAATTTAACTCTACAAGAAGATGCGCATATCTCTATAACCTTTCTAGATGAAGGAGCTGGATATCGAAATTCTCTAGGTTATTTTACCTTCACCGATGATGCGTTTGATGGCTTAACCTTTGGAGACATCGATTTGGATGGCTCTGGTCATATCGGTATATCTGAATTACAAAATCTATCCGGTATAGAAACAGGAATGATCTTTAACAATGTTTCAGAACAAGGAGGGGGAGGTAGTTTACTTTCAGGTGATACTGTCACACTTGGAGGTGCAGAAATCACTAATATCGATGGTACAAATTTTAACATGGAAGGGGGCACTGTCTTTGAAGCAGGTACTAATGTCGGTTTCTTCCTCCTTCAAAACGCCTGGGATGGCAGCCAAGTAAAAGGCTGGGACTATACCAGCTCTGATCCTTTAGCCATGTTCACTATCGATTTCTTAAACCCTGAGAATGACAGCTTTGCAACTATCGATAATGCAGATGAATATTCTCGCCATGTTGCCATGATGAGCAGTCTATCTGCTGAAGATGATCTCATTTTAGGCTTTGAGGATCTTGTAAGGCCTTATGGCGACAATGACTTTAATGATGCCGTTTTCAGTATCAGAACAGACCCAGTAACCGCTTTGTATGCAGACGTTCCGACAACTGAAACCGTTATCAGTATGCAGGCGGCACCTGCACCTTCACTGGGCAGTGGTAGTGCGGGTTTATTAACGGCTCTACTCTGTTTTTTCACACTTAGACGTAAACCATTTAAATCAGCATAAGCTGAATACCTTAAAACTACCGAATACGGCCTACGGGCCGTTTTCGCATTTTGCGAATCAAAATTGAAATCCTCTCCTTTTTAAACCGATCAACTGTTCCACAAAAAACCAAATAGCTGCTAACCAGCTGAATTTAAATACTTTCTCAAATATGGCCTGTAATTCGCTCCATTATTGAGTATCTGAATGAAAGGAGGCTTACCATGTTAAAACGTATAGCTAATTTACCCATCGCAGTTCAGCACAGTCTGATCTACGCTTCAGCCATTGCCCTCTCTAAAGGGTTGGCTTTGATCATGGTGCCAGTCTCTACTCATTTTTTAACTCCTGAAGATTATGGTCGCCTCGATGTTCTGCAAACCTTGGCTGACCTACTAAGTATTGTGATCGGTATGGGACTAGCTGAAACCTTATTCAGGTTTGCGGGCAGTGCCGACAATGAAATCGAAAAACGTAAAGCCAGTGCCAATATTTTTGGTATGGCGATCTGCCTTGGCGGGTTAGCGCTCATTTTAGGGCAGCTATTTGCTGGCCCTATCAGTCGCTTGCTTCCAGGGGATATTGCCGAACTGGATACGCGCCTCATTCTCGCCAGCTTATCCATGGTTGGTACCATTTTAATACCCCTCGCATGGCTGCGTATGTCAGGTATGGCTTGGTCTTACCTAATAGGAACGGCGGGGCGTGTGGCATTACAGGTAGCGATTGCTGTACCGCTACTGTTTATGGGTTTCGGTGTGACAGGGGTGCTTTGCGCAACGTTAGCCTCTGCCATTTTGCTCTGTAGCTGGCTGATCCGGAAACAATTGAAAGATACGGGAATTAGCTTTGAGTTTTCACGCTTTAAAACCTATTCCATTTACGGTGGGCCACTGATCTTCGTAGGTATATCTGGCTTTGTTTTAGGTAGCTTTGACCGTTGGATTTTAGCCGATGCTGTAGGTACAGCCGAAATGGCACAATATGCCCTTGCGGCTAAATTCGGCCTGATTACTGCAGTATTGATTCAACCATTTGATCTATGGTGGCATGCCCGTCGTTTTAGTTGCCTTAAAGAAACCGACGGCAAAATCAGATGTGCCAAAATCGGAAGTTTAGGCGTAATGATCGCCATTATTGCCGCACTGTTTATCGCTGCTGCAGGACCTACTATGGTCCGACTCTTAACCCCTTCAAGCTATCACGACTCAATCGTTTTTATCCCTTGGCTTGCCGCCTTAGCTGCTGTGCATAACATGACATCAACACTCGCCTTTGGCGCGATGAGCGAAAACACCACTGTTCGCCCAGCGATGATTGATGGTGCTGCAGCTTTTATCGCACTTGTCGCCTATTTAACCTTGATTCCAATTTTCCATGCTTGGGGTGCTATTGCAGCCACTTGTCTGGCCTTAAGTAGTCGCTTAATCGCAACCTATTATGTAAGCCAGCGGTCATTACAGCTGCCATACCAATTGCGCCGCCTGTTATTCACAGGAACTGTAGGAGTACTTTGTATAAGCCTGATTTCATCTGCACCATTAAGCTGGTCAGTGTTACTGCAAAACTGCGCCATCATTTTTGGCTTTATCGCTACAGCTACTGTAGTGGGGCTGATTCCTATCCCGAAAAAAGTTCTGAGTATGACGACTCAACTACTAGATAGGTCATAGCGATGAATCTTCGAGTAGAGGGCAATGGCTCACAAATTTTAGTAGCACTCACCTGCATAGGTTTGCTGACTGCGGCTTGGTATCTCGTACCTCATCCTGCAGTCAGTGCCATTGCTCTACTACCACTGATGGTCTTGATTGGTTTACGCCTGCCCTTCTTGCTTTGCTTAGCTTTTATCGCTTTCTCTTTCTTTCGATTGCACGAAGTCTTTCCTCAGCTCTATCCACTGAAAATTCCACAACTACTCGCCATCGCAACACTGGGTTCTCTTTCAATTAACCTCATTACAAAACGCATTCAAGTTTTCTGGTGCCGAGAGCAATCTCTATTTATGTGTTTTTTCTGCTTGGTCGTCATCGGTGCCGTGTTAGCAACCAACAGAGATGCCGCACTTACTTCACTAAACGGAACCTATGTAAAAATTGCACTCATGCTGATAGCGATTAGTTGGCTACTACGACAGGAAGCTCAGTTTAAAGTTCTGATCCTCAGCATGATGTTGTGCGGCATCGCAGTAGGCGTGATGGCGCTTTATAACAAGCAGATGGGACTGGAGCTTGTTGAAGGAACACGTGTCACAATAGGCCGTAGCATCGGCTCTATGCTAGGTGACCCGAATGACCTATCCCTGGTACTTTTATTTCCAGCTAGTTTTGCTTTAGCCTGCTTTATGACTCCAGGCTTTGGAAAAGCGATTAAACTGCTGAGCTTGTGTGCTTTTCTTACGGTATTTTGCGCCATTATCGCCACTCAAAGCCGCGGCGGTATGCTAGGCATTTGTGCCGTCGGTGCTGTATTTGCTTGGTATAGAGTCAAAAATAAAATGCTGCTGATTGGTGCTGGTATTTGTGCACTGAGTATTTTATTTGTAATTGCGGGGGTGAGTGATCGTGCTTCAGGTGGTGCCCACGAAGAAGGTATTGATGAATCAGCCATGGGTAGAATCTATGCTTGGCAGGCAGCAATGGGCATGGCAATTCACCACCCAATTACCGGTGTCGGCCTAAATAATTTTATATCTAACTACTTCGAATACAGCCCCCATTGGGATGGAAAAAACCATGCAGTTCACAGCACCTGGTTTGGCGTCATGGCCGAGACCGGAATACTCGGCTTTATCCTATTTATCGCGATTATTAGCAGTATTGCCAAAATAAGCCTGACAACCGTTCAGCATTTCCGCCCAAAACCTAACCAACCATACTCCCCTGTTCTTTATGCCTGTGCCCAGTCGGTGCAGGCAGGACTGGCCGGGTTTTGTATTTCTGGCACCTTCCTCACTATGGGTTTTACTTGGCCTATCTACATTCTTTTGTCTGTCGCCATCGCCCTTTCTCAATATCAAAAACGTCAATTAACAAAATGATTCGCATTTTGCGAAAAACAGATTCAAAGCTTTACCGCATAACACATAACCATTTGATTTAAATGCATTTAACAAATGGCACAAGTCCTGCAAAACCTAGATATGACTTTTAAATCTGCAGGAGATTAGGCATGTGTGGAATAGTAGGCTCGATTAATCATAACGACATTGTCCCTGAGCTATTACAAGGATTAAGTAACATCGAATATCGCGGATATGATTCTGCAGGTATATCAATACTTGCACCTAATGGCATCACTACCGTCAAACGAGAAGGGAAACTACAGCAACTCAAAAACCAACTTGATCAGATGCATCTCTCTAGTTGTGCAGGGATTGGCCACACTCGATGGGCCACTCATGGCAAACCCAATGAGTTAAATGCACACCCCCATTCCAACAGTGACGTTGCGGTGGTTCATAATGGCATAATTGAAAATTACATCGACTTAAAACAATGGCTGCAAAGTGAAGGGTTCGTCTTTCAAAGCCAAACTGATACTGAAGTTATTCCCCATCTAATCAGCCTGTTTTTACAGCAAGGGTATGAACCTGAAAAAGCGCTTAATCGTGCGCTCTCTCACCTTCAAGGCGCTTTCGCATTAGGTGTACTTTTTAAAGAAGATGAGCAACATGTTTATGCTGCGCGCCGGGGTAGCCCTCTGGTCTTAGGTAAAAGTGAGCAAGGTATGAGTTTAGGCTCAGACTCTATGGCACTCAGTGGTTCGCCTACTCATATTCTGTATTTGGAAGAAGGAGATCAAGCTTGTTTGGACCGTGAAGGGTTCAGTCTAGTTGACTCATCAGGCCGTGTTATTAAACGAGAAATGCAGTTATTCGAAGCAGAAGACCACTCTCAAGATAAGCAAAACTATCGCCATTACATGCATAAAGAGATCCACCAGCAAGCAGATAGTGTACGCAATACGTTCTATCACACTCAGAGAGTACTCCCCGAAGCCCAGATAGATTTTAACCAAGTCGATAGACTCAATGTCATTGCATGCGGCACTTCCTTTTATGCAGCAATGGTCACTAAATACTGGTTTGAAAAGATTGCTAAATTGCCAGTTGATGTCGAAGTCGCATCTGAGTTTCGCTATCGCTCTCCTCTGTTGAGCAAACAAGGTATCTCTCTATTTATCTCTCAATCTGGCGAAACGGCAGATACTTTGGCAGCACTGCGTTATGCCAAGAAACAAGGTCAAAAAACTATAAGTATTGTCAATGTTGCAGAAAGCACTATCGCTCGAGAGACTGACTTCAGTATACAAACTCAAGCTGGGCCTGAAGTAGGCGTTGCATCAACTAAAGCATTTACTGCCCAGTTAACGGTGTTAGCTACCTTAGCCGTCCGCGCTGCTTTTTGCCGAAAAGAGATTGATCTGAATGAAGCCTCAAAATTAAGCCTCGAGCTTTCCACTATGCCCTCACAGGTTGAGCTGGTTTTACAACAAGAATCCTTGTTCGAGTCTATCGGTGCATCGATGCAAGATTGTCAGGATGCCTACTTTATCGGACGCGGCTCTAACTTCCCTATCGCTTTAGAAGGCGCGCTTAAACTAAAAGAGATCAGTTACATACACGCTGAAGGTTTTAGTGCAGGCGAGTTAAAACACGGTCCTATCGCCCTGATTGAAGAAGGTACACCAGTATTTGTCATCGCACCTAATGACGATCTGCTGGATAAAACCAGAGCCAATATGGAAGAGGTTATGAGCCGTGGCGGACGCTGCATATTCTTGGGTGATTCCGAAAGTATCCGTTCTCTTCGAGATCTAGAAGTTGAATCAGTAACACTGCCTAATGCTAACTCAATTGTAACCCCCATTCTGTTCACTATCGCGTTACAACTCATCGCTTATCACGCTGCGTTGGCGAAAGGTACCGACGTAGATCAACCTCGTAACTTAGCTAAATCGGTGACAGTAGAATGAACAAACTACAAGGGCTTAAACAGTGGGTTAAAACAGGTAATCATCCACTGGCCCGTACTTTAAAAGCCTGTCATTACACCTTGCACAATTTCGAAATCCCGGCGGTAAATCTAGTGTTTAAACCGATTCGTATGGGGCACACATTATGTACTGGGTTTATCAGTGGGCTTGCACGGGTCTTTTATTGGACACCAATGTTTAAGACCCGCTTAAGCCAAGCTGGTCGCCAATTGTATCTCTACGGTGGCATGCCGCTTGTCCAAGGTAGCCTTAATATAAGCATGGGTGATCGCTGTCGTATCTCCGGCCAGACCACTTTCTCCGGCCGTTGGAGTGGAAAAGAAACACCACAATTAATTATCGGCAACAACGTGGGTATCGCATGGCAAACCACCATCGCTGTCGGTACCAAAGTTGTTCTGGAAGATAACGTCCGTATTGCAGGCCGAGGCTTTCTAGCGGGCTACCCTGGTCATCCTGTGGATCCAGAAGCTCGTGCCAAAGGGCTACCGGATACGGAAGATCAAATTGGTGACATCATCCTTCGTAAAAATGTTTGGCTCGGTTCTGGAGTCACTGTAATGAAAGGAGTCACGATTGGTGAAGGGACTATCGTCGCTGCTGGAAGTGTGGTGACTCAAGACTTACCACCTTTTGTGATTGCAGCCGGCGTACCAGCAAAAGTGATCAAACCGCTATCTCAACCTAAACCATGCAAAGTAGCGTAAAGGAGAGATCACATGAATATCGATCTATTAGTTTTTGGTGAGGACTGGGGTGGACACCCTAGTAGCACCCAGCATTTGATGAAGCACCTTTTAGCCGATAATAAAGTGCTATGGGTAAACTCCTTAGGCTTAAGAAGACCTAGGCTGAATCTGCGTGATATGAGCCGCATCTGGAATAAGCTCAAGGCTTTACTGCAGGCTCCTAAGCCTAAGTTATCTGGCGCACACCCTAGCTTGGTAAATCCTATGGCACTGCCATTTCCGGGTAGTTCTCTTGCGAGAACAGTGAACAAAGAGTTACTCACCAACAAACTTCGCCCTTATCTGAAGGATCAAAGCGAAGCTCCAATTTTGTGGACTTCACTACCCTCAGCAGTAGATGTTGTAGGCAAAATGGGCGAACGCGCGGCCATCTATTATTGTGGTGATGACTTTTCTGCCTTAGATGGTGTGGACCATGCACCAGTCGCCAAAATGGAACAGGAGTTAGTTGAAAAATGTCAGCTAATTATTGCCGCAAGCCCTAAGCTGGCCGAGAAGTTCCCAGCAGGAAAAACTTTGGTATTACCCCATGGGGTCGATTGCGAGATGTTCGGCCAACCCGCAGAACGTGCATCCGACCTTCCTGATGGTCCTGTCGCTGGATTTTACGGTGCGCTAGCAGGCTGGTTTGACCAAGAGCTTTACATTGAAGTCGCTAAGCGCCTACCCCACTGGACCTTCGTGTTGATCGGCCCAGCACACACCGATATCAGTGTACTGTTAAAACAGCCCAATATTGTTTGGTTAGGCCCTAAACCTCATCATGAGCTGCCTCACTATAGTCAGCATTGGGATGTTGGTTTGCTGCCCTTCCTTCGTAATGAACAAATCGAAGCCTGCAATCCGCTGAAATTACGAGAATATCTTGCAGCAGGCTCTCCAGTGGTAAGTACTGATTTCCCTGCGCTAGACGGTTATCGAGATCTCGTAAAAGTAAGCAATGCGGCTGATGGTTTTGCTGCGGCTATCGAAGAGATAGGTAACACAGAAAAGCACAGAGAACTGATGAAAGAGATCCGCCGCAATCGTGTAAACCGCGAAAGCTGGACTCAACGTGCTGAGGACTTAAAAGAGATGCTTAATGATCTTTAATAAATCACCATTATTCAGGGGAATAGATCATCGCATCTAATTCCCCTGAAAAAGAGAATCGTCAGATTAGACGATTCTAAGAATTTCCCAATATTGTGAACCGGAGACAATATAAGGCTCTAGTTCCTTACTCCACGTCTTGTGAGCTTCTATATCCCCTAATTTTTGCCAAGACTCATCGAGTTCGGTTAATCCCGAGATCACCACTTCAGAAATTACAACAGACTCTTTGGCACCTACAGACCCTGTGACAATTCTTACTTTGTCAGAGGTCCATCCTATTTGACTGCCAATCTCTTCAAACCACCGAGACAATGAATCAATCACTGTTTGTTTGTGTCCAAACCTCGCATCTATATGCCATCTTGCAAGCATCATACTCCTTCCCTCCTTTAGAAAAGGCTCCATAGAACGGCGAGTTAAATTTTTTTGATATTTAACTATCCGACGGACGATCACAAACCTTCCTAATACACACAAACAATAGTGCCTGATAGGATTTTCAGCGAGAAAGGGACAGCAATCTCTTCGGAATTATTTTCATAGTGAAAAGCGACCCATAGGCAATGGCCATTTTGAAGTTCAACTTTAATAACTGAAGGAATTTGCCAGTAAAAAATAACGCTTATGTTAATGGCATAAGCTATGTTTAACGGGACAATCTAACGTTGGCTTTTATAACCATTACAGCCCTATAACCTGCCCTGCCGAGACAATTTTATGAATTCGATCCCTTCCTCAGTCGTCATCAGCGGTTTCGGTCTTTGGACCCCTGAATACAGTATCAGCAACGAAGAATTAGTAGAGGCCTATAACCAATACGCCGATAACTATAACCAGCAAAATGCCGAAGAGATCGCTGCTGGTAAGTACGAAGCTAAGCCTTTATCTAATGCCGAATTTATCGAAAAGGCGTCAGGTATTAAAAGCAGATTTGTCTACCGCAAAGAAGGCGCGCTTGATCCAGAAAGAATGCGCCCTTACATTGAGCCACGGGATAATGATCAGCTTTCCCATCAAGCAGAAATGGCCATAGCAGCCGCGAAAAAAGCACTCGCAAAAGCGAATAAAAACGCGGCTGATATTGATGCTGTGATTGTTGCTTGCTCCTATACCGAAAGAGCTTACCCAGCTATTTCGATCGAGGTTCAGCAAGCATTGGGGATCCAGGGCTTTGCCTTTGATATGTTGGTTGCATGCTCTTCTGCCACATTTGCCTTGCAACGAGGCTATGAGATGTTAACCGCTGGGACTGCAAAAGCTGTTTTGATCATCAATCCAGAATTAACATCACCTCAGAATAACTGGCGCGATAGAGACAGCCATTTCATTTTTGGTGATATCTCTGTCGCTACCGTAATGGAGAATGCCGATAGCTGCACTTCAGAAGAAAGTTACGATGTACTAAGTACCAAATCCGTGACGCTTTTCTCCAACAATATTCGCTCTAATTTTGGTTACCTTGCCTACACCAATGATAGTGATCCCTTCGGGCAGGATAAGTTCTTCATTCAACATGGAAGAAAGGTGTTTAAAGAGGTCTGTCCTATGGCCGTAGAACACCTCTCGACCCAGCTCGCGTCTTTGGGGATTGAAAACCAGCAAGTCACCCGCTGGTGGCTTCATCAGGCCAATATCAATATGAATCAACTGATCAGTAAAAAACTATTAGGGCGAGAAGCATCGCAAGAGGAAGCGCCGATCATCTTAGATCAATATGCCAATACAGCCTCTGCCGGCTCACTTATCGCATTCAACCTATACCAATCCGACCTAAAGAAAGGTGATTTAGGCGTTATCTGTTCCTTTGGCGCAGGCTATTCCATCGGTAGCTTAGTGATTAGAAAGCGCTAATTTCGCAAAAGATACCGCCTCTGAAAGATCTCTCAAGCTTATTCTCATTTTGAGAATCAGCTTGAGAAAAACCTCAAAAAGCCTAGTTCACCCCGTATAAATAGCCCTCTCCACAAACAACGAAACCCTAGTATTCATGGGGCTTACAGATAATTTCATTTAGGTTGGCCTGAAAGCTGCAATTTCTTGAGCAATAACAAAATTTTGCTCAGGAGATAGACCATGTGCTCTAAGTTTATTGCAACCACCCTGTTCACTTGCAGCCTTTTTTCACTGACAGGATGTACTGCAGCACTAAAAACCATGGATATAGGTTTTTTAGGCTCCGAAGACGCACCTGTAGCAGAAGAAAGCATCAGCGTAGATCAACTTCTCTCCCGTGCCCGCGGCGAGAAAGGTTACGCAGATAACCACGTCCCTCGTGAACTTGTTTTGCACTTCGCAGATGACACTGTGGCATTAGATGAGAATCAAAAAGATAACCTCAACGAATATGCCAATGCTCAGCCTTCCAAGCTCAGTATCGAATGCTCACCGAGTGAAAGTTCGGATCGGTTTGTAGCGGTCGGTGTAGGTATCAACCGTTGTAACACTGTGAGTAACTTTTTGGAAAAGCGCGCCAAGAAAACCGATATGCGCTTATCCCCTTCATTAGCGCCAAATCAGGTGCTGATCAAAAAAACCAATAACCTAACGGTAGCTAACCATGATTCGTAGCGCATTAGTCAAAAACATCGCGTCCATCCTATGGGCGGGATGGAGGCGTCGCTATTTAATCGCGCTGCCTATTTTGCTTATGCCATTTATTGGTTTGGCGATCGGTATTCTGTCGCCTAAAAAATATGAAACAACCACCACCATCTTGTTTCAAGAAGCGTCTGAACATAACCCATTTCTAGAGGATCTATCGATCGCGACGAACCTTCGCCATCGAATGGAAGCGCTTAACGCTCTTCTACATAGCCGCCATATTCTTGCAGGCGTCGCTTGGCAACGAGAGATGATTACCGAAGAGATGGATGAGAAAGAGAAAGCCTACATCATCGGTCAGCTATCTAAGTCTCTTACCGCAAAATTGGTTGGCGACAACCTGATTAAGATCTCCTACAAAGCCGAAGACAAAACACATATGAAAGAGACGTTGTCTGTTGTCAGTATGCGTTTTGTCGAGCGTGTGCTTGCTCCGCAGCGTTCATCAATTGTTCAATCAGAAACTTTCCTAGCAAAAGAATTAGAGACCCGAAAAGCCGATCTGCAAACAGCAGAAAAAGCCTTAGCCGAATATAAAAATGAGTTCGCCAGCGAGCTACCCGCATTGCATGGTGCTAATGTGGCGCGCTTATCCAATCTAAAAGCCTATATAGCTGAACGCCGCATCGAGCTTGAAGGCGCTAAAGCAGCTCAAGCAAGCCTAGCGTTGCGCCTATCACAAACGAACCCAGTGGTCGGCAAGATTGAGGAAGCCATCATCAACGTGATGGCCGAGTTAACACAGCTTCGTGCTCGGTACACTGACGAACATAGCCAAGTGCAGCATGTACTTGCGCAGTTACAGTCTCTAGAAAGAGAACGCAGTCGCATTTTGGAAAGCATGAAAGCTCTCAACCAAGGCGACCTCAATAAAGTAAAACTTGAACGCCTTTGGGCGATCGCCACTACCGCAACGACCAATGAATCAGAGCAAGGTGGCAATCAACACCCACTGCTTATTTCCCAGCTAGAGCGCCTGCAGCAAGCCGACGACCATATTGAACGTTTAAGCAAAGAGGTCAGTTCCTTAACTGCAGAGATTGAAAACCTACAAAACCGTGTGAATGGCTACGGCCAGCACGAGCGTCGTTTAAAAGAACTTGAGCGCGACATTCAGGTTCGCCAAAAAATCTATGAAGACTTAGCTGAACGTCATGAGATGGCCAGGGTTACTCGTTCACTTGGTAAAAATGAAGAGAGTGAACGCGTAAAACTGATCGACCCACCTTTTGAACCTCTGGCACCTATCAACCTTCCCCTTATTGCTTTTGTTATTGCCGGCGTTGTTGCGGGCATCGGACTTGGTTTTGGACTCGCTGTAATCGCAGAAGTCCTCGATACCACCGTTCGCCGTAAAGACACCTTAACAGAGATGTTAAATGTCCCTGTGCTCGTTCGAATTCCGCCGCTTGAGAAAGATTTAAACGATATAGCATTGCAGGAGAGTACATCGTGAATACAGTAATCGTACAAATCGTCCAACATCTCCGCCCTGGCGGAATAGAAACCATGGCTTTAGACCTGTTAAACCAACTGAGTAATAAAGCCGATGTCTATATTTTTAGCTTAGAAGGCAGTTATGAAGAAGCGGTAAAAGAGTGGCCAAGACTGGAACAATACCGATCTCAACTGCAATTTTTCCACAAAAAAGAGGGCATTAGTCCACGCTTATTTTTGCGTTTAAAAAGCGCATTAAAAGAGATCAACGCTACCGCTATTCATACTCACCATATCGGTCCTCTGCTTTACGGTGGCATAGCGGCCAAATTATTAAAACTTCCTCATGTTCATACAGAACATGATGCATGGCACCTCAATGCATCTGCAAATAAACGTTTGCAAAACCATCTGATCCACTTTCTAAAATTTACGCTAGTTGCAGATTGCGAAGCGGTCGCTAATGAACTGTTACACCACTTCCCAAATAGCCGCCCTGATATTATTCAAAATGGCGTCGATACCACACATTTCTACCCACCAACACCCATTGAAAAGTTAAAAAGCCGTAAGCGTTTAAACCTTCCGATACAAGGAACTTTGCTAGGTTGCGCCGCAAGATTAGAAGCAGTAAAAGGACATGAGTTATTGCTCAAATCCTTAAGCAACACCCATGCTAATTTATCCTTGGTCTTAGCTGGCGATGGTTCTCTGCTCAATCACCTGAAAACTGTTGCCTATGATCTGGGCATCCATGATCGTGTGTTTTTTCTAGGACACTTAGATGACACCCTTCCCTTCTACCACGCGATCGATATTTTCTGCCTTTCATCGCTTAATGAAGGTTTACCCCTTTCCCCATTGGAAGCTCAGGCGTGTGGTGTCCCTGTAATTGTGACCGATGTTGGAGGCTGTAAAACCATTGTTTGCCCAGACTCTGGAGATCTGATTCCTCCTGGCAGTCGTGTCGCACTTCAGCATGCCATTTTACGTCAGTATCTGATGCCTAAACGTCACAGCCCACGAGAGTTCGTGTTGAAAAAGGGCAACCTACATAAAACCGCTGACGCTTACTTCCAGCTACTGTCACAACCAAAGGAGGCTTAAAATGATTATCTTCTTATTGAGCCTATTTGCCCTAAGTTGGGTCTTAATTATCTATCACCATATCGCTTATCCTCTGATCATGAATCAGCTGAATAAGAGATCCCTTTCACCACGAGAAAAGAATATGGGTGAGCCGAATTACAGAAGCCTATGTATCTTTGTACCAGCCTACAATGAAGCTAATTTCATTGCAGATAAGCTAAGAAATATCGCAAGTTTGGATTACCCAAGCGACAAATTGCAGGTCATTATCGCCTGTGATGGCTGCAAGGATAGAACAGCAGAAGTTGCTCGTGAGGCTCTAAAAGCACCTGAATTAGCTCACTTAAATGTCAATATCCTGAACTTCCGCAAAAACCACGGAAAAGTAGCACTGATCAACCAGATCATCCCGAATATCGATGCTGACATCGTGGCGTTAAGTGATGCTTCCGCGTTGATCTCATTTGATGCATTAAAGCTGGTTAATCGCCACTTCGATGATCCTAAAACGGGCTTTGTTGCAGCTACCTACAAACTCTTATCTCCCGGTAGTGAGGGTGAAAAGCAGTACTGGAACTATCAAACTAAGCTCAAACAAGGTGAAGCGAGTATTGGTAGCGCAATTGGTGTACATGGCGCTCTGTATTTTATCCGCCAAGACCTATTTACTCCTCTACAGGCGAATACGATCAATGATGATTTTATTCTGCCCATGCAGATCATCGAGCAGGGTTATGAGGGTAAATATGACTGTGACCTAATCGGTTTGGAATTAGAAGCGTCCTCCCTCGATATGGATCATAAACGTCGCATTCGTATCGCCGCAGGTAACCTACAACAAGTCCTCAGATTGAGTACGTTACTTTCACCAAGTTTTGGTGGAACAGCCTTCAGTTTCTTTTCCGGTAAAGCGCTACGAGGCCTGATGCCGCTGATCTTGCTCGCGCAATTTATCCTGTGCAGTTTACTAGCGCTCGATCTAGATGCTTTTGCCATTTTCAGTGGGCTACAACTGCTAGGCATTGCGTTGGCACGCCTATCTACACTGATTCCAGAAAACAAAACTCCAACTCATATCTTATATAAACCTTTCAAACTCGGTTTTTATGTCATTAACGGTTACTACAACGGCCTTACTGGATGTCTGCGCTACTTAGCAGGTTTAGAGAAAGGCCATTGGAAATCAGTTAGAGATTAATGTCATATAAGGAGAGATTGTCATGAACAGTTATATTCCAACACCCGTGATTTTTGCCAAGCGTTTAATGGATATAGTAGTTGCAACCACAGGGCTGATTATTTGTCTTCTTCTCTACCCTTTTATTGCATTAGCAACCTATCTCAGCTCACCTGGACCAATCTTGTTCAAACAGCTCCGTATTGGTCATGCTAACGGCGAAAAAACAGAACTCTTCTGGATGTATAAGTTCCGCACTATGCGTTTAGATGCAGAAGCCGTTTCCGGCGCAACCTGGGCAACAGAAGATGACCCTAGAGTAACGACAGTCGGCCGCTTCCTTCGTAAGACTCGACTGGATGAGCTACCACAGTTTTTTAATGTTCTTAAAGGCGATATGTCATTGATTGGGCCACGTCCAGAGCGCCCAGGTTTCTATCAAAAACTGGAACACGCGATTCCGTTTTTTGCAGAGCGTACGTGGGGCATTAAACCGGGAATTACAGGCCTCGCTCAAGTTAACCAAGGTTACGACCGCAACATCGATGATGTGCGCTCTAAGGTTGCCTTCGATCATGCATATGCTCTCAGCCTTGGAAGCTTAGTAGGCTGGCTCCGTTCGGATTTCGGCATCATGTTTAAAACCCTAATTGTGATGGTGTGCGGACGAGGGCAGTAACGATGAAAAAGGGTCGTAGCTCAGAGCGAGTCTAAATAGATAGCTCTGAGCTCATCCAAGCCCAACAATACAGCACTCAAAATACGTTTTACAATTTGATTCGCAAAATGAGAATAGCGAACTTCATTCTCATTTCACACGAACCATAAATTCATTAAATCCTTAAAAATCAAAATGTTATCTCTATGGCATAGGGATTGCTCCTTCTTAGTCATAACCGACATAAGGAGAATCGTTATGCCAACTTTAGAAACCGTACAAAATGAACTACATCTTGAGATTGAAGGATCATTAGATGCTCTTGCCGTAGAGATTCTTCGACCAAAATTCGATGAATTAATTCAGGATCAATCTGACGTAGTCCTTAACTTAGGAAAAATTGAGTTTATCGATTCTTCCGGTATTGGCGCCATCGTCTTCCTTTTCAAACGCTTACGCTCCAAAGAACGCAAGCTTAGCCTTTGCGGTGTACATGGCCAGCCTCTAGAGCTGCTTAAACACCTTCGTATTGATCAATCGATCACTGTTCAGGACTGAGGCCAGAGCAATGAAATTGATCTCACTATTACTGTTACACACAACGCTAATGACCTCTTCAGGCTGCTTCTACCTAGTACCTGAAGGCGAAGGCGGTGTGGCGGAGCGTTTCCCAATTAAAAGCGAAGTTCCCACACTGCAATCAAGGCTGAAAAAGTGCGAAGCGGTCATTAGTGAACACAATTTAGATGGCAAACAAGACCAATATCCAGCGATCTATCAAGAGATTCAATTGCTGGTCACCCGTAGCAGAAGATTGTATGAGGCAAATTACCTTATGCAAGCCCAGCTACCTTTAGAGCAAGCAGAAAAGTTACTGCATATATTAGAGAACGGAGCTGCTTCCTTAAGAGTGAAAAGCCATTGCAACCAACAGCTAACTCAGGAGGCATGCATATGATCCCTCTAATCAGAACACTCATCTTATTTGTACTTTTCAGCGGTAACCTTTGGGCTGAAACACTTCGTCCAGGTGACATGATTCAGATAAAACTACCGGGTGAAAGCGCATTTGAACAAAGCTTTCAGTTGGACCAACAAGGACAGATCGTTTTGCCTGAGATTGGTGCGATCAACCTCGAAGGACGCAACTTAAGAGAAGCCAAAGCCCTGCTTAAAAACCGCCTTGGAAGTGTTTATAAGGATCTATCAAAATTTGATATATCCCTGCAAGAGCGTCGCCTTTCGGTCACTGTATTAGGCTATGTCAAAACACCTGGGGCTGTAGATCTACCGATCCATTCCAACGTCCAAATGGCGATTAACAAAGCCGGTGGTCTGGCTCAAGGTGCGCAACTAAACAAGTTGCAGATCCGTAGAAAAAACAAGCTGATCGAATTTGATTACAAACGCTATCTGGACAGCGGTGATCCTAGCTCTCTACCCGCTCTTAATCCTATGGATGTAATCTTTGTGCCAGCGTCTCCACTGATTGGTAATGTCCAAGTCGATTTCGATGCCCGTACACTGACTGCATCTGGTGATGCCGGTAAAAACGGTGAATCCGTGAAAGTATTTGGTGAGGTTCATCGCCCAGGTACCTTTGCCTATAAAGATAAAGCATCGGTAATGGATCTAATCATGCGTGCCGGTGGTGTAACACGCTATGCAGGTATTGAGCAGATCCGTGTTATCCACAACGGTCAGCCTTTCCCGTTCAACATGCGTGAATATCTAGACACCGGTAACCCTGCCCTTATGCCTGAAATCCATCAAGGTGATGTGATCTTTATCCCTCAAGCGACCGAGCAAGTTCAAAGTGGCTCTCGTACCGTTTATGTCATGGGTGAAGTTTTCAAACCCGGTGCTATGGAGATGGGTGAAGAAAGTGGTTTCTATGATCTATTAGCGACAGCAGGTGGTCCAACGCGTTTTGCTGAAACCCGTCAGATTCGCATTATCCGTGCCGATGGCCAAGTCGTTCCTTTTGACTTACAAGGCTATGTCGATGGTCAACGTCGCGGTAGTTTGCCTGAAATTCTTCCGGGCGATGCAATCCTCGTACCTGAAAAAACAGATATGAATGAGAAAAGCTGGTTAAAAGTTCATCCTAATCGTGCGGTTAAAATTATCGGTGCGGTAAGAAGACCTGGCCGTTACGAATGGGCATCTGAAATGACCATGATGGATCTGATTGCCCATGCCGGTGGCCCAATTGCCAGCGCTGACACTGCTCACCTGCAGATTCTGCAAAACCGAGGTAACGGCGTCACTGAGTCTGTAAGCTTTGACCTAAAACACTTCCTAGATAAAGGCGGTGATATTCGCCAGATTCCACGCATTCGCGCCGGTGATACCGTGGTGATCCCAGAACTACCTAAAGATCCAAATGACAACCGTTCACAGTGGGTAAGACAGTCTAGCGACCGTTCTATTTATATCTTTGGTGAAGTGGGTGCGCCAGGCCGTTACGCCTTTAACAACGAACTAAACTTCCTTGATATTTTGTCCGCAGCGCAAGGCCCTACAGGGTTGGCGGATCTATCTAGCGTACGTATCACTCATCGTAAACAGGGTAAAACGGAAGTTAGCCATCTGAATCTTCACAACTATTTCCAAACAGGTGATGAAACTCTGCTGCCTACAGTGAAAAACGAAGATGTGATCTTTATCCCGAAACGTGACCGTGCTTGGTTGGAAAAGCCAAAAGAAACTGTAGTTCGTGTACTGGGTGCGGTTGCGCGTCCAGGTCGCTATAGCTTTGATGACAACATGACTGTCTTGGATCTGTTAGCCGAAGCCGGCGGCCCACTAAACAGCGCTCTGCAGGATCGAATTATGGTGATTAACCGTATTGATGGCGAAGCTCACTCCCGTCTATTCGACCTTGTCGATTTTGCAAAAACCGGTGATTACCGCGACCTACCGGTGATTCGCTCCGGAGACACCCTGTATATACCGGGTAAAGAGCAAAGTACCTGGTATCGATTTGTCAGCACCCTACAGGAATCTGTAACTGTTATATCGTTTGCCACACTGGTTGGTCTGTAAAGGAGAACAACAATGTTAGCTTTGCATAGACATAGCGCGATAGAAACCGTTTACGCACGCGTACTGCGCCAGAACCTACAGCAATTTACCATCTGTAGTACCCAATCTGACGCAGGCAACACCTCACTGGCCTTAGCTGTCGCGACGCGAGCAGCTAAGGCAGGTAAAAGGATTTTGTTGATAGAATTGAATACCGGTAACCCCCAGTTAGCCAACTGGTTATCACTCACCAATAATGAGTGGCTACCTTTAACTGGCCACTGGGAGCATGCCGCGCAAGAAACCGATGTACCGGGCTTGATGGTTTTAAACTGCCCAGTGCAGTCGAGTCACTGTGTAGAGTTTAGGGATCTAGAAACCCTTAAGCTTTTTTTAAACAGTTGCCTAAATCTGTTCGATATGGTGATTTGTGACTGTGCGCCGGTATTAACCGAAAAATCACAGCTACAACACGATAACCATCTACCTGTAGATATCATCTGC
Organism: Neptuniibacter sp. QD48_11; assembly: GCF_047778095.1. GTDB lineage: Bacteria > Pseudomonadota > Gammaproteobacteria > Pseudomonadales > Balneatricaceae > Neptuniibacter. The sequence continues at coordinate 956,865 of NZ_CP180551.1, read as the reverse complement.
TCGGCCAGCAAAGCGACGCTGCTGAATATAGTGACTGGACGAACCACTGAATCTCAAGTGGATGAAGCAAGGGAAACACTGAAAAATAGTGGAGCTATTCTGGCTGGTATCATTATGAATGATCGCTTCGCACCCTCCCTACAACAGGAGCTCGTCCGAGAAACTTATCGATTCGAAAAAAGGCTACCTAAACTGATGCAGTACCTACGCAAACGTTTTAGCCAGATGACCTTATTGAATCAGGAGCTCTAACTTCCTGTCCGCTCCAGCAAGATTAGCGTGAGATCATCATCAGGAGCAGACAGGTTCAAACGCGCTTGCAACAGATGATCAGCCGCTGCCGCTAAAGGCAGATGACGACTACGTTCAATAGCTGCTTTGAGCTCTTTTGGCATATCAACCGCCGCGTCGTTAAAACCATCTGAATAAAGCAAAATCCTATCGTTTATCTCTAGAGAAAAGCACGCTTGTTGGTAACCCTCAATCCCCATACCAAGCATTGGCGACTTAGCCTCAATATCTTTAACCTCGGTATCACTAAACAGGATAGGATTCGGATGGCCAGCATTGATGATGGATACATCCCCATCTGGAGATAAAGTCATTGCTGCAATGGTCGCCAAGGTTTTCTTGAGTACTGGGTCTTCATCAAAGCCAAGGGCTAACTGATTAAACAACACGGGTAATTTTATACCCAGCGAAGAGTAAGCAGAGCAAAGCCCTCTTAAATAGCCAGCAAGGGCATAAGAAAATCCTTTGGCAGACAAACCATGCCCCATCAGATCGGCAAATAGAAACAGAGATCGATCCTTTTGTGGATAAAACTGAACTAAATCCCCGCCTCCCGCTTCTGGATTGACGGTTCTGAGCTCTATCTCATAGCCTGGGATCTGCTTGGGAAGGCTTGGCCGTAGCCCTAGCGTGACTTTCTGATCCACCTCTTGGTGAATCTGCGCACTAAGATGCTCGCGCCTGCAGACGACCCGTTGAATCGTACTCAGCAGCTGTTCCCTGCTAACAGGCTTGGAAAGCAAATCATCAATTGGACGTCTTAGGGCTTTGTTGAGCAGCTCTGGTTCTATACAACCGGTCACATAAATAAACGCAGTATCGGCGACATCAGGGATATGGGAGATCTTATCGAATAGGGCTGGACCATCGGCTTGTGGCATGTGGATATCACACACCACCAGATCCGGCTTGTATTTAAGAACAGATTGAAACGCCTCTGCCACCGATGCTGCACTCAGCACTTTATATTGCGCTAGTAAATATTGCTCAATAACTAAGCGATAGGCTGGATCATCATCCACTACTAGCACGGTGAGAGCTGATTTAGCCTGCGGCCTTGCCTGGCGTAACACCATGACATTACAGGCATCGTCCCGATAACAGGCTGGGACATAGTGCATGTCATCAAAATAATGGGCTAACAGCTTTAAGCCCATTCCGCTTTCGGCAGCAGTTAAGTCCTCGGTATCGTCCAACATCTGACTAAACTGACTAAAGCTCGGACCGTTATCACGAAGTTCTAGCCAGTAATCAAATTGATCTCGACTCAAAGTCAGAGCAATTTCGGTTGGTTTGGGGTCAGGGTAGCGCGATAGATTAACGATTAACTCTGCGGTCGCTAACAGGAATGCATCTTTGTTTTTGCATTCAAATTGTTCCAATAGGATAGCGAGCTCTTCTCGCACCCTACGCGCTTCTTCCAACTGAGGTTTTAAATGCCATTCGCCTAATATTTCTGTCATTTCCGTGCCCAAACCGATATCGGATAAAATTCAATCACTTGGTGCTTGTAACAGCCTACCCTGTAGCATAGGCTAAGGGTAGGTTTTTGGTTGGAGAGGATTTCCTATGCCCGTACCTGAAGTTAATCGTATTCTGCTTGTTGAAGATGATGTTTCCATGGCGGCGGTTTACCGTAGCTACCTCACCGGTTTGCCGTACCAGATTCACCATGAAGAAACAGGCCAGGGAGCCTTAGCAGCTTTACAGAAAGAGAGCTTCGACGGCATTCTCCTCGATCTCAGTTTACCCGATATGAACGGGATAGAGATTCTCGAGAAAGTAAATCAAGAAGAGATAGCCACTGAAGTGATTGTCACTACGGGCGATTGCTCAATGAACACCGCTATTGAGGCGATGAGACTGGGTGCCCGCGATTATCTAGTTAAACCGTTCAGCAAAGACCGCTTAGTCACCACACTCAACAACACCTTCGAAAGCCAAAAACTCAAACGTATTGTCGAAACTTATCGAGAAGAGATCGATCGTCACAACTTCTGTGGCTTTATTGGTTCTTCTCTGTCGATGCAGCGGGTTTATCAAGTGATCGATAGCGCGGCGAGCTCGAAAGCTACCATTTTTATCACTGGTGAAAGTGGTACCGGTAAAGAGGTCTGCGCTGAAGCGATCCATCAACGAAGTGAACGCCAAAAATCACCTTTTATCGCATTAAACTGCGGCGCTATTCCAAAAGATCTAATCGAGAGCGAGATTTTCGGTCATAAAAAAGGGGCCTTTACCGGTGCTGTTAGTGATCGAGACGGTGCTGCCAGCGCTGCAAATGGCGGTACTCTGTTCCTTGATGAAATCTGTGAGATGGAACTTGCCCTGCAATCAAAACTCTTACGTTTTTTACAGACCGGCACCCTGCAAAAAGTCGGTAGTGATAAAACCGAAAAGGTCGATGTCCGAATTGTCTGTGCGAGTAACAAAGACCCTCTTGCTGAGGTTCAAGCAGGTAATTTCCGCGAAGATTTATATTACCGATTACATGTTCTTCCGATTCATCTGCCACCGCTACGAGAGCGAGAGAATGATGTTATCGAAATAGCACAGAGCTTCCTAACTCAGTACGCCGAAGAGGAAGGCAAAGGCTTTAAGCGCTTTGAACCTGAAACCGAGCTTATTTTAAGCAACTACGATTGGCCGGGTAATGTTCGTCAGTTACAAAACGTTGTCCGAAATATCGTGGTACTACACAATGGTGATGAAGTCACACAAGCTATGCTACCTGCTCCTTTGGATAGCTGTATCAAACCGGTGCAATCAGCGGCAGTACATAGTTTAGCTACTGCGGCACCAGAACCGATGGCTACTGCCCCCGCATTTGCGCCTTCAGATATATCAAGCCCGGTTCAAGATCAGCTTTCAGAGCTTATCAGGCCGATGGCAGATATAGAACGAGAAGCAATTGAACGAGCAATTGATCTGTGTGGGGGTAATATTCCAACGGCAGCACACTATCTAAAAATCAGTGCTGCTACCATCTATCGAAAACGGAATAGTTGGAAAGAAAACGCTTAAGCTTTTCTTTCCAACATAAACTGATCCAGACAATCTAAGCTTTGCTGGGCGAGCGTCAAAAAATCGAGCAGCGATGCTCTTACGCACCCACCCTCTCGGCAAACGGCCTCAAGACTTCTAGCTTTCTTAGATAGGGCCATCAAGCCATACAAAGCGGAACTGCTGCCAATGGTATGGAGGTTACGTTCGAGAACCGCATCATTAATATCTGGGTTAGAAAGCTCCTCTAACCTTTTATCAACATCCTCTTTAAAAACATTGACTAACTGGGGCAGAACTTCTTCTGATGTATCACGTGCTAACTGATTGACATAGTCAGGTTCTAGCAATTCTGTGCCATCATCCGCAACAACGGATTCGATACTCTGTTTACGTGAATCAACCTTGTAAGTCGCTAATAAAGGGGAAATGACCTGAACCAGCACTTTTTTATCTAACGGCTTTTCCAGATAACCCGACATGTCATATCGATTTATCTTTTCTCTATCTTCAGGCATAACGTACGCAGTAAAAGCAATGATCGGGGTACAGTCCCAATCGTCTCGCAAGCGCAGTCGTTCAGTTGTCTCATAGCCATCCATATCAGGCATGGAAATATCCATAAAGATCAACTGGAAGCGCCCCGGCTGGTAGGCTGCAATCGCCTCAGCACCACTGGATACACAAACGGTTTTAAGTCCCAAGGACACCAGCATATGTTCGACTACAATCCGGTTAGTCGCACTATCATCGACCACTAAAGCAGTGGCATTAAATCTGACATCACCTGTAACTGCTACGCTGTTAGCTGGGATAACTGATTCGACAACAGCCAAAGAAAAGCTAAATGTACTACCTTTACTCGGCTCACTGCTAAATTGCAGTTCGCCGCCCAGTAAATTCACCAGTTTTTGGCTTATTGAAAGACCTAAACCTGTACCCTCGTAGGGACGATTTTGCGTATTACTGATGGTAGTGAATTCAGAAAAGATCTGCCCTTGTTCATCCCAAGGGATACCTATGCCGGTATCAATCACTTTAAAGCCCAAGCAATTGTTAACTTGTAAATCTACTTGGAGACTAACCTCACCATAGTCTGTGAATTTGATCGCGTTGCTGAGAAGATTTAGCAGTATCTGGCGTAATCGTTGTTCGTCTATTTCAATCCAATCAGGTATCGACGGATCGATCTGAAAATCGAGCGCAATAGATTTTTCTTCCACACGCGGCATAAGTAACTGCTCGAGCTGACTGAGCAGCAAACGTAGATTACATTGTGCTGGAATGATCTCTAATTTATCGGCTTCGATCTTCGAGAAATCGAGAATATCAGAAATGATCGTGAGTAAGCCCTGCCCCGACGCTAAAGCACTTTCGACAAACTTAGCTTGGGATGGATCAAGTTGCGTATCTTGTAACAGTTGCAATAAACCCAGCACGCCATTTAAGGGAGTACGAATCTCATGACTCATCATCGCCAAAAAACGACCTCTGGCACTGTTCGCTAGATTGGCTTCTGCGACAGCTTGCTCAAGGGAAAACTGGGTTTGTTTAAGCTCACTGATATTAAGGTGAGAAACGATGATTGCGCCGTTATCGGCCTGAGTTTCATGGATCTCGATCCATACATTCGGCACTAATTCATATTGCTCAACGACAGGTAGAGATTCATGTAGCGCAAGCTGTTGTTCTATCCACGGTTCAGGGTTGCCTTGCGCTTCGCAAAATAACCCCTTTTCTACACAGCTGCGAAAAAATGACTCGTAGGTGATATTTCCCGAAAGGTCGACACCATATTTACTGTATAGGTCTTTAAATTGGCGATTAAACCTAAGTAACTTATCCCCAGAACCAAACAGCGCAAAACCATCTTGGGCCATCTCTAAAGCACCGATAAGCAGTTCGTTTTCACTTTCGGCGCTGACTCGGCGACTGATATCTCTGATCATCCCTAGAAACTTGGACTGACCTTCGATATTAATCTCAGAGACACTTAATTCAATTGGAAAGACTTCACCATTTTTACGCAGACCTACCAAACGCCTCTGATTGCCAACCACCTCTTTTAAACCCACACCTTTGTATTGAGCAAGGTAGTGATCATGCTGACTTCGATAGGGCTCGGGCATTAACAGGGAAACATTTTGTCCGATTAAATCCGTTTTAGAATAACCAAAAATGCTTTCAATAGCGGTATTAGCCGAAACGATCTTGCCTTTTTCATCTATGGTAACAATACCGTCGATCACAGTATCCAAGATGACTTGTAATTGAGTAGCTGTAGCTTGTGGGAATAGATCAGTTAAAGGAGTCGCAATTTGCTTAGACTGAGGCGTAATTCCCGCTTCCGTCTCAACCTGCGATAGAGAAGATTGTATATGTTCGGTGAGTTCCTGATTGCTCCAAGGCTTAGCTAAGAACTTATGTACCACACCGCTGTGAACTGCCTGCAGAACCGTATCAAAATCAGCATTGCCACTCAGAATAATACGCTTAGTTTCAGGCCACTTTGCTTCTATTTTGGTTAATAGTTCGGTCCCTGATAGGCCCGGCATTCGGAAATCTGACAAGATAACTTCTGCATGATTATTTCCAAGCCAATCCAATGCTTCCTGCCCTGAAGAGGCCGTCGCTACAGATATTCTAGCCTGTCTCATTAGCCGTTTTAGTGCAGCTAAAATATGGGGTTCATCATCAACCAGTAGTACCTGAACATCCATGCAGCGCCCTCTACCAAGCTATTACTTTTGAGAAACGTACACTTCTAAAGTTTCTTCTAGGTTAAATTCCATTTCTCGAATACGCTCAATAGAGACATCATCCAAAACCTGCCCTGCACTGAGTAGCAATATTCCCTCGCGACTGATTAGATCACGACTTAGTTTCATACCTTTGCGGACCTGGTCACTAAGGACCTTTTTATCATTAAGAACATCACCCGTTTTAGACAACCCTTCAACAACCTCAGCCAAGATGTTTACCACTTGTTGGTTATAACGTTCCGGAGCCGTAGATTGCATGTAAGTAATAGCTTCCGTCGTGCTGTATTGCCGCTCATCATACAAACCGGTAATCATCTCTACGTAATCATTCACAACACAAAGCACTTGTGCCCGAATAGAGATTTGATCGCCACATAGACCTTTAGGAAATCCACTACCGTCCAAATATTCTTTGTGTTGCAGAATAATCTGACCAGCTGGATATAACGGTTTAACTAATAGCAATGCTGCTTGAGCTAACAGGGGATGCTGCTGAAAGGTGCGTTGTTGCTCAGTATTCATTGCTAGGTAGGGATTTTTAATTAAGTCATCAGAGAAGCTCAGTTTACCTATCTGGCGCAACTGCCAAGCATAATAAAGTTGCTTTAACTCCTGTCCTTCTACGCCTGTTTTACTTGCAACAGCAACAAGCAACTGGTTCAGCTTACTGTTTTCTTTTGTAGCCTTTATCCCCAAACGGCGCGCAATTTGGGTGGAGAACATACGAACGACTGAGCGATAACTCTCTTTAATACGGTCATTCGCCATTTTAAGTTGGCGAGTACGCTCTTGAACCTTTTGGTCCAAGGAGCGATTGAGCGCTTCTAGCTCTTCATTCTTCTCTTTGGTTTCCTGTTGTAGTCTTTCATTTTCCTGCTGCAGGCCTGCAAGCTGAAAACCTTTTTCAACCATCTTTAAGACATCACTGTCTTCCCATGGTTTTAGTAAAAAGCGGCTGACTTTACCGCGGTTAATGGCATCGATAGCCGCTTGCGCCTCGGCATAACCAGAAATAACTATTCGTTCTACATCAGGGAATTCTTGCGCAGCCTTCTCAAGAAACTCTTCGCCGCCCATTTCAGGCATACGCATATCACTAACCAAAATATCTACGGGGTTTTCACGCAATATTTCTAGTGCTTCCACAGGAGAAACCGTTGTCAACACTTTACATCTTAGCGGCCTTAATAAACGTTTAAGCGAATTTAGAACGGCCTGCTCATCATCAACTAGTAGTATCGTATTATTCGGATAACTCATAACCTATTTTTACTCCTTTACTAGGTCGTGTGATTCAGGCTTCGCCTTTAGAGAAGGTTCCTTGGTTAATACGGGCAATCTCAAGGTGAAACAAGTTCCTTTACCCAGTTCGCTATCCACCAAGATTTCACCGTTATGCTCTTCGACAATGATGCCATAAGAGATAGATAGGCCTAGTCCTGTACCTTCACCCACTTTTTTAGTGGTGTAGAAAGGATCAAACAGTTTATCCAACTGATCCTGTGCAATCCCCTGGCCTGAGTCTTTAATCCTGATTTCTATCCGATCTTCATTAATTGTAGAGCTTACAAAAATCGAACCCGTATCGGTAATAGCTTGCCCAGCATTCACCAGTAAATTTAAAAGTACTTGGTTAATTTTACCGGGTAAACAATAAGTTAATGGAATTTCCGCTAAATCAGTGGATACTTCACAGTGGTACTTCAACTGATTGCTCACAACCTTTAAGGTTGCTTCAATACAGTCATTCAGATTACAAAGCTCATACTTTTCAACCTGATCGACATGAGAAAACGCCTTTAAACCTTGAACTATATCTTTGACTCGAGACGAACCTTCTTTAGTATCTTTGAGCAGTTCATCCATATCTTCATTCATAAATTCAAAATCAAGCTCTTCCTGCAACTCTTTAAGTTGAGCAATAAGACTATCGCGCTTTTCACCCTCGGGGGTCTCTATGATCTCTTGATGTGCAGCAAGTAATTGACGATAGTTATTTGCGTAGAGCTCTAAAGTGCCAATATTACTAATCACAAACCCCATGGGGTTGTTTATCTCGTGAGCAACGCCTGCCGCCAGCACGCCAATAGAGGCCATTTTCTCTGACTGTAGCAATTTAGCTTGCGCTTCTTTTATCTCTTTATTGGCCTGTTCCAACTGTTCGTTCTTAGCCACTAACTCCTTAGTACGCGCCTTAACTCTTTCCTCAAGGGAGCGATTGAGTTCTGTCAGTTGTACTTCAAACTCATCTCTACGTGCACTCGCTTCATGCAGATTACTTGCCATCGCATTAAAAGCGAGTGCTACATCCGCAACTTCATCACGCCCCTTAACAGGCACCTTAACTTCGAAATCACCAACCGATATAACCTCAGCAGCTTGTGTCAGCACCTTGAGTTGGCGAGTCAGATAGGTACCCAATATCAGAGAAAACAGGGCCACCAGCCCCATCTCTATCGCCGCAATCAATGCGCTTCGCTGCTCAGCCTCTTCAATGGTTTTATTTAGGCTGTTGATATCTAAGCCTAACTCTACTCGACCGTAAACCTGCCCCCCTTCTGAGATTTCTGCGTAGGTATCAAAAATACCGTCCTCAACGGTCGAAACGGATTGATCTGCGTAAAAGGGTTTCGACAACACATCCGCGCTGCCCTTTTCGGCAAACACTATGTTTTCCGGCCCAAGTACGCGAGCGTAAACTAAGTCTGGATTGACCATCACTTCAGAGACGAAGGCTTCCAAAGAAGCCAAGTCGTAACTGAGAACCGCATCTTTAGACGTAGTCGCAAACAAAGTCGCGGTTGTTTGAGCACGCTTAGTTAAACCTTCATAGTTAGTGGTTCGAAGGTAATCTAAGGTCATGCTAATCAATAGCAGCAGCAATAAGGCTTCAATCGTGGCGATACCTAGTATAGTTTTAAGGCGAAGAGACACTACTAATTCCTGCCGTTACTGCAATAGATGTTCGAGCAACTTAATATCCAAGTCTCTTACATCATCCCAGTCATCATTGGCAGCAACTTCCATCCCTTTGAAATTGATGGATTTTAATAGTGCCTTACCTTCAGGATCTTCATTCATACTTAAAAAGGCTTGCTGTACTTTCTGCATTTTTTCACCATCAACACGAGGATGAACAGCAATGGCGTGAGGGGTGTAACCTGGCGTGGTCCACAGAACACGTAGATTTTCTTTTACTTTAGGGTCGGTGTTGTTGAAAGTTCTCATGACCCCGCCACCTGCTGGAAATAAACCCCGTGATACCGTGAGGTATACCGAATCATGCGAGGAAACATATTTAGGCTCGAAGTTAATGCCATCCTTATTCATCTTTGCACGTGGCAGTACACTGGCTGCGAATGCAGCTGGAGAAGGGAAAGAGAGCACGCTTGAATCAAGTTCTGACAAGCTCTGGATAGGACTATCTTTTTGTACGACAACAATCCCTTTAATACGTTTATCTTTCTGTTTTAGGATCGCCCGATAACCAGGCTTCTGACTAAACACCGTATAGTGATAGGGATTCATATAAGCGATATCGTACTCACCTGCCAACACCCTCTTTTCAAAAGTAGGAATATCTTGAGCAGTAGCAAACATAATTTTCACACCTGACTTTTCACTTAGATAAGCACTAATCGGTGTCCATAATTTCGCTAACTTCTTAGCTGATTGTTGCGGTACGATTCCTAAAGTTAATGTTTCAGCGAAAGATTTAACCGGCATAAAAGCGATTAAACTCGCCAATGCCAATGAATGTAAGGTTTTCATTAAGTGCTCTCCTTAACAATAATTTCCGCACAATCCAGAATCTCTTCTGAAATTTCATCCAAAGATTGATGTCCACTCGCCATCCGTTTGGCAACGAAAAGTTGGCAAGTTAATGTCGATAAAGGCTCTTGATTCAATGGGCAAGACTGATATAAAACTGCATTTACTACGTCAGGTGAAAACCCCCATAGTTTCAGTAAATAAGCACCGATTGCATCTATTTCAGATAGATCGTCCATCTCAACTAATGACCCAATGCCATGAAAAAGGCCTGCCAGATAAATCTGATCTCCAGAGTTATCAAGATTTATATTTGAGTGCATCTCTTCCAGTAAAGTTACTACTTTCTGAGCTTGGCCCGCATCAAATTGATTAGGTTCTTGTAGAGAGATCCCGAAAAAAAGAACCAAATTCTCAACAAGCCCAACACCCAGACGCATAATTGCTTGATTTACACTATCCGTCTTCGATTGAAAACCGAAGAAACTAGAATTAGCCACTTGAATAACTTTGGCTGAGATCGCCGGATCGCCTTCAATGATTAACGACAACTGGCTAATTTCAGGTTCATCTGCTTTGACTAAATACTCTTTAAGTCTGCTATACACTAAAGGTAATGAAGGCAGGTGCTGCAAAGACCCGATTAGCTTCCGCTGGGCATCTGAAATAGGGATGTGTTTTAGCGCCTTTGCCCTTTCAAGCACTTCAACTAGCTCTTGTGCTTCAAAAGGTTTAGGTAAAAGTAGGTGAGCAACATCAGCAGAAGCCAACACAGTGCTATCACTGGTATCACCGCTGATTAAAATACGCATCGCTTCAGGAACACTCTCCTTGACTGCCCTTAGCAGTTGCTCGCCGTCCATTTCCGGCATGCGTTTATCACTAATTACGATAGAAGGCCTCTGATCTTTGATGACCCGAAGTGCTTTAAGAGGAGATGATTCGAAGACAAAGTTCCATTCTCTGGCATACTCCCTTAAGCTTCTCCTAAACGCCCGTAGGGTGCTCACCTCATCATCAATAAATACAACGTTTCCCTGTTTCATAATCAGATTGCTCTAGAGGTTTCAGTTAGCTTTTCTTGCGAGTGTTCCATTAACTGTTCGATCTGTTTAAGCAGCTCAGAATTAACATAAGGCTTCGATAGGCAACTATCAGCACCCAGTTTTACCGCTCTTTCTAACGCAGCATCAGAAGCACCAGAGAGTACTAATATACGTGAAGATATTAGATTATCTGCATGTCTAACGTAACTGATAACATCCTCACCATTCAACCCTGGCATATTAAGATCTAGTGTCATAACCGCAGGCTTTAACTGCGTGAGCAACAAACCTGCTTCAAAGCCATTCACTGCTATTTTGGTCTCGTATCCGGCTCCTCTTAACACTCGTTGTATCGCTCTTGCTGCAGCGGGTTCATCGTCAACGATTAAAATTAAATTCTCGCCTGGGCTAAACAACTCTTCGGGTAAGGGAATATCATGAGCTTTGAGGAAATTTATTAAATTCTCTTCCGATACTCGGTTATTCCCGCGACCTGGCAGCTTAAATCCTTTTAATTCACCTTTTTCTATCCAACGGATAACCGTACGCAAACTTACACCGCAAATTTGTGCGACATCTCCCGATGTATAAGTTTTCATAATCCGCCTGCCCTAAATACTGATCTACTAATTTAAAGTAGTCACGAATTTCCAATTTGTCACAAAAGTCATATAAAAAACTGAGTCATGAATACAAAATCAGTCTGTTACCTCATGAACAAGAGGACATTTATGCCAGCAGCCATAAAATAGTCTATATTGAAGATCACAACTTAAATCGACGGAATGAAGGTAGCGCGCATGAAAGGAGTTATTTTCAATATTCTAGAAGAGATGGTACTAGACCAATGCGGCCTAGAACGATGGAATGCCATTTTAGATAAGCTGTCACTCGATGGGGTTTATACAGCAGGTCAAACCTACCCGGATGATGAGCTCTTTGCATTAGTTACTGAAATTTCAGAACAAACAGGTATAGAAGCAGGTACATTAGTCGGCGCATTTGGCGAGTTTCTATTTGATAACTTAGCCCGGAGATATCCTGTTTTTCTTGAGAAGCAACCTGATCTTTGTAGCTTCCTTGAAAGCGTGGATGGTGTCATACATTTAGAAGTTAAAAAGTTATTTGATAACCCAGCCTTACCTCGGTTTGAATACGAAAAGTTAGAAAATGGATCACTGCTGATGCGTTACACCTCACCCAGAAAGCTATGCATTCTAGCTGAGGGGCTAATTAGAGGTGCTGCAAAGAAATACCAGACGCCCATATCGATTACTCACGATATTTGCTGTCATAAAGGCGATCCCCATTGCGACATTATCGTTGAGTTTCACACATGACCAATGCGCCTAATCCCTATAAACAAGCATATGAGCGCGAGCGCAAAGCACGGCTTGAAGCTGAGCACCTTTTAGAAGAAAAATCGCGAGAGCTCTATCAAAAAAATCAGCATCTCGAGCAAAGTTACGAACAGCTTAAAAAACAACAAGCCTTGATGCTGCAAAACGAGAAGTTAGCGACATTAGGTACGCTATCGGCTGGCGTTGCACACGAAATCAATAACCCCGTCGCCTTCATTAAAAGCAATGTCGAATCACTGAAGCAGTATTTTGACGCCTATAACCTGCTCTTCACTGAAATAAAGCAATTACTGCCGAAACTTCCCACAGATCAGAGAGAATATTTGGAGCAGCAACTAATTGATCAAGATATCGATTTTATCTCCGAAGATATCCCTCAATTAATGGAAGATACTCAAGAAGGTTTGCAACGCGTTAAAGATATCGTTCAAAACTTGCGCAGTTTTTCTAGGACCCAAGCAGGTGATCACGGCAGCTACGATCTGTTAGAAGGTATTAACAGCACATTAAAGCTGCTGCAAAGCGAACTAAAAAATTCTGTAGCTTTAGATGTCTCAGTTGAGCCTCTTCCCAAGATCCAATGTAACTTAAATGAACTGAATCAGGTTTTTCTTAATCTGATATTGAATGCCAAGCACGCTACAGTCGATTCTCAAAGCCCCCGTATTTCAGTGAGATCCAAACACGATGATCAATACGTATATATAGAAATAGCTGACAATGGTTGCGGCATATCCGAAGAGGTACAGAAAGATATTTTCACCCCTTTCTTTACCACTAAACCAATAGGACAAGGTACAGGTATGGGGCTAGCCATTTCACACAACATCATCAAAAAACATAACGGCGAAATTCAATTACAAAGTAAAACAGGTGAAGGCACTACTTTCATCATAAAACTCCCTATAAACTGAACTCTAACTATTCCTGTGACCAAAAGGACTTCCATGCTCAGTAACGCAATCATCAACATAACCAATCTTCGTTTACGTACCTTTATCGGTTTTAACCCTGAAGAGATGGAAAAACAGCAGGATGTTGTCATCAATATCGAAATTCAATATCCAGCGAGCAAAGCATTTGCAGATGATGATGTTGATCAGGCCCTTAACTACAAAACCATCACCAAAGAAGTGATAAAACATGTGGAAGACGGTCGCTTCTTATTATTGGAAAAGCTCGTTTCCGATGTACTAGATATCTGCACAACCCACCCATGGACAGTTTATGCCAAAGTAACCATCGACAAACCCCACGCCCTAAGGTTTGCAGATTCAGTTTCACTCTCTTTAGAGTGGAAAAAAGATCTCTAGGCGCAAAGCCACTACTTTAGAAGTAGAAAAAAAACACCTTTACCACTACTTTATATTGAAAAATTCTCAACTTATTCAATGGGAAGATTTCTTGAGTTTTGCTTAATCACGTCTAATCTACTGAGAGTCCACCCTAACAAGGTAGTCAATAACTCAGGGAGAGAAGTAGATGGATATCAATCGGTTTAATCAACTTATTCGTCAGGCAGTAAATGATAATAATGCTGCTGCTTGGCATGCCGCCACTGATCACCGTGCTTTTTGCGAAAATCTTTTAGGCTCTTTTGAAGCCCATGAGGTCGTTAAAAATATTCTTATCGACGTGGTCGACGAACTACTACAACGTAAAGCCGAAGATAAATTCTGTAACTACACCATCGGTGACGGCGTCACCATTTTAGAAAGCGGACACTGCATTCCTGCAACAGTCATCAAACAGACAAATAACTCTGATGGGCTTTCTGTACAATTAGATAAAGTCTGTCCCGATGGGCACTTTGAAAAGGATGGGAACGGTAAAGTCATTGAATTCCACCGTTCTCATGACCGAGTATATATCCATCTAGAGGGGCGTTCACTTAGCCGCTTAGTCGCTGGCCGTAAATTTGTTGACTACTCATCAGCACACTTAGAAGAAGAGATGGAGCGACTCACCTCCAATAGACAACTTGCCTGTTAGAAATAACGTCCCTCATTATTAGTTAAGCAAGCCCTGTGAGGGCTTGCTGTCTATTCACCTTCATCTAGATGCTCTAGCTTTGGTAGAGGGCATCCCATTATGGCCGCAATAGTCGTGATTAACTCGCGTTCTGTCGTTGTAAGCTTGCCATCATGCTCAATACATCGACAAAGACCTATTAGTAAGCGGCGCTGCAGCAACGGATACGCAAGCCCAAGTACATTTACGGCTTTGATAAACACCTGAACATCACACTCTTCGGCCGGTAAAAGGTGGATATTGTAGAGCGAAACCGCACCTGCACCTCGATTGAATGCCCTTTCTGCAGACTCTTCATCCTCATGCCCAAAACGAGCCACAGCAGATAATATTTGCGCATATTCATCACCGATCTGACCTGGTGTTTTATAACGCGGAGCACTCTTTAGCTCAGGGTCATGCTCCCCTGCAAGGTAATGCTGAACCAACTGGAATAAGCACCATTCGAATAGGTCAGTTTTCTTATCCGCTCTAATCAGCTGCATGAGTAGACGCTTGAATTGCTTATACTGTTCAGCTGACATGCATTTCAATGCTGGCAGTAATAACTCGATCAGTGGTAATCGACAATGTTCTTGAAGGTTATCTACCGCCTGAGCTGTTTTAAGTACTTCTTTCTCTAAGCCTTGAAACCCCGTTGCCTTAATCATCTCCAGTTGTTTCTGGCGTAGCTCACCTTCACTATGGAGCAGTAAGGAGCAACAGACAGACATCGCGCCTAAAGATTCTTTCGCCTGTTCATACAAAAACTCAGGGATTAGATCTATTTTCTCTCGCGCAGCATTCAAACTATTATCCGCTAAAGCACTCTCCCCAGTACCCGTCATAACCGCTGCACCTATTGCAGCAACCTCTTGAACCCGTTGGCGCTTTTCTTCGCTTTTCTGCTGCTCTTCTTCAAGCTTTCGCTCTCGGGTTTCGTTACCGCGATAAAGAAAGTTGCCATCCCAGTGAGGATCGACACGTAGAATGCGATCAACAATTGGAGGGTGCGTTGCAAATAGGCTGGAAAGACTAGAGATCGCTTGGCCAAAAAACAGATGACTCACTTCGCTACGATGAGAGTTGTTGATCTCACTACCCGGCGAATATCCACCAATCAGCTTTAATGCATTTGCAATACCTTCAGGATTACGGGTGAACTGCACTGCACTAGCATCTGCTAAAAATTCTCGCTGTCGACTGACAGCAGATTTGATTAGCTTGCCAAAAAATATCCCTAGCCAACCAACGATCATCAAGCCAATACCTAGAAGAGCCACTCGACCATCAGAACGACGATCACTGCCGCCGCGAGCAAATAACTCACCGACTTGACCAATAAATACAATGCCATGCAGCAAAGCGATCAAACGTAGATTTAGACGCATATCGCCATTCAAGATATGACTAAATTCGTGCGCAATAACACCTTGGAGTTCGTCCCGTTTAAAGTGTTCGATACTCCCTTGGGTAACACCAATCACCGCATCTGCTGGGGTATTTCCTGCGGCAAAGGCATTAATCCCCATCTCATGTGCCATAAGGTAAACCGGTGGAACAGGCATGCCCGAGGCTAACGCCATCTCCTCAACAACATTAAGCACCAAGCGCTCATTTGGTTCTTCGCTGTCAGGCAAGATACGTACACCACCTAGAGACTCAGCCACCGCTTTACCACCAGAGGATAGTTGCCACCATTTGTACAAAATAGCGCAGCCAACCACTCCTCCGACCGCCAAGCTAATGAGTGCAAAGTTCCGCCAAGAGAAAATACCTGGATTTTCAAATGGGGAGGAACCGTAGACTGCAGCAATGTCTGTGGTGTCACCTGATATAAGCTGAAAAGCGATACCCACCAAAAGATTGGTAATTAGAATTAAGCTCAGAACAGCTAGGCAAAAAAGAAAGACAAGCCAGCCGGTATTGCGTCTGGCTTTGTCCTGTTGCTCAAAAAAATTCATAAATCAGCAACCTCGCAAGTTGTTAGAAACTTACTTTCGGCGCTGCTTGAATCTGCTCGCTGTCATCAAACTCAAGCAAAGTCGCATCTTGAGAGTGACCAAACATGTTTGCGAAGAAAACGGGTGGGAAAGATTGGCGGTAAGTGTTGTATTCAGTCACCGAATCATTAAACGCTTGGCGAGAAAACGCGACACGGTTTTCGGTGGATGATAGCTCCTCCGACAGTTGCATCATATTTTCATTGGCTTTTAGATCTGGGTAATCTTCCATTACAAAGTTCAACTTACCCAAAGCCGACTGCAGCTGATTCTCAGCACCTGACAACTGTTGTAGCGAGTCCGCACTATGTACCGCAGCCGCACCTTTTAACAAAGCGGACGCTTCATTTCTCGCCTGAATGACCGCTTCAAGCGTTTCACGCTCGTGCTTCATATAGCCTTGAGCGACTTCCACTAAGTTAGGAATAAGATCGTAACGGCGCTTTAGCTGCACCTCGATCTGCGAAAAGCCGTTTTCATAACGGTTTTTCAATTTCACTAAGCTATTGTAGATGCTGACTATGTAAAAAATCACACCTAACAGAACAACCAACGTAACAATTAATCCAATGTCCACATCTAACTCCTTAACTATCCCTAATCCCTTTAAAAGAGAATCATTCTGATAAAAGGACTATAAGTTAGATCGCGGACAGAAGAAATAGATTGTCCCTTTAAAACGAGTTAAAAATAGTTAACTTATGCTTCAAAGGCTAGCGACAATTCGACGGTTAAATCCTGTGCAGATATAGCCCTGCACCCAGAACGATTTTCTCCTGACCATAAGGGTGTAAAATCACCTAAGCCTTTGCTTTCGGCATAACCACGTAAAGGAGTGATCGCTTGAGTAGAGAAAGGAAAAGCCAATGCCACTTCTGACCAGTCATCCAGATCTTGCATAACACGATTTCGAATGCCTCTAGCAGGTCGACCTGAGAAAAGATTTGTAATGGCGGTAGGGATATCTGTCTGCTGCAACATCGCCCGATGGATTTCGCTGGTCTTAGCCTCATCGCATAACAGATAAGTTGTGCCTATCTGCACTCCTTGAGCACCTAGACCCAACATATCTTTAATATCGCTCTGGTCAGCAATACCACCCGCAGCAATCACTGGAATCGAAAGCTCAGCAGATAATTTTGCTACCAACGTTTTTGTATCTAGCTGGGTTTCCAAATCCTTAGTTAAAAACATGCCTCGATGGCCGCCAGCTTCAACACCTTGGGCAATCACTACATCAGCACCATTTTCAGCTAACCAGATACCCTCTTCGACCGTTGTCGCACTCGAAAGCACTGTCGCTCCCCAGGCTTTTACTCTCGCTAGAAGATCAGGTTCTGGTAACCCAAAATGGAAACTCATGACAGGCGGCGCATATTTTTCGATTGCATCAGCGGTCTCTTTACTAAAAGGCATGCGTGACGCTTTCGCACTGTATTCAGGTTCTAGCCCCGCTTCCTGATAGTAAGGCGATAACTGATCGATCCAAGCAGCTATCTCCTGATCGCTTACTGAAGGGACCTGATGGCAAAAGAAGTTAAGGTGAAAAGGGCGATTTGTATACGCTATAAACTGCTCAATTTCGGCACATATCTGCTCCGTAGATAACATCCCACAAGGAATAGAGCCTAATCCACCAGCATCGGATACAGCAGCCGCCAATCGCCAATCCTGCACTCCAGCCATAGGCGCTTGGATAATAGAGACATCAACACCTAACATTTCATTCATATTCATACATTATCCTTCGACTACAAAGCTAATAGGTTGAGCAGGTACGTGCTTTCCTCGGGAGTCTAACCAGTGGAAGTACGCTTAACTAACGCTTTTTAAAGAACCATTTGTTCACTGAAAGAGAACTAATATCTAACTCTAAGTAAAACTACAGATAATTATGGAACTATCTCACTGTAATATAGGTCTGTAAGAATCACTTAAGTGGTGTAACTGAACCTCCAGATAGAAGGATAAACATGAACAAATTCATCTACGTCATGGACCCAATGTGCAGTTGGTGCTGGGCATTCTCACCGGTGATTTCCCACTTAAAAGATAAGTATCCAGAATTGCAGTGGCAATTGCTGATGGGAGGCTTAGCCCCTGACTCAGATCTGCCTATGCCAGAAGCGATGCAACAAAAACTGATCTCAATTTGGCAGCACATTGAGGAACATACCGGAGCTAAATTCAATTTCGACTTCTGGCGCGAGAACACGCCTAGACGTAGCACTTATCCAGCCTGTCGCGCCGTGATTGCCGCTGAGCATCTTGAGTCAGATGCTGCTTTTGAAATGATAGATGCGATTCAAAAAGCTTATTATCAAAAGGCTTTAAATCCTTCGGATATAGAAGTACTTACTAACCTTGCTGCAGAGATTGGTTTGGACAAAGACAGTTTCAGCGCACTAATGACTAGCCCTGAAGCCCAAACAGAATTAGAGCAACAAATACAACAAAGCCACGCGCTTGGCGCTCAAGGGTTTCCTTCGCTATTTATTGCAACAGAAGCCGGAGCACATGCAATTAGCTATGGCTATTGTGGAATCGAGGAAGTAACGAGAAGAATTGAAGCGATTTTAGGCAGGTGAGAATTACAGAGGTAAATACAACGGGGTTACCAGAACAGCAACCCCGTTGGAATGAGCTTAGTCTCTTACAACAGAAACATCTTCCGCCTGAAGACCTTTATCACTCTCACGTACATGGAAGCGTACCTTTTGACCTTCTGCCAAAGATCGGTGGCCACGACCACGAATATTACGGAAGTGAACAAATACGTCATCGTCTTCACCACGGGTGATAAAGCCGAAACCTTTAGACACGTTAAACCACTTAACGGTGCCCTGCTCACGGTCATCGTTTTCGTCGATATACTCTTCTTCTGCACCATTGATTACAGAAGCATCTGCTTCAGCATTGTTACCAGACGCTGCAAAGAAAGACGCAGCAAAAGTCACTACAAACACAACTGCCACAGCAGCAATATTAGATAACTCTACCTCAACACCTGCTACCGAACCTAACAGAACTGGCACTAAAACGGCCGCGATAGCACTCACAATCAGACTACGAATCACTGATTAACCCTCATTGTATTATATTGTCATTTATCACATGAATAGCACTTGTACTGGCGGAATAAAAATTATCCCTACCAAACAGAGAGGTATATCGAATTTCGTGATTTTTTTCAACAGCTTATATTGTTAATCCCGTAAATAAGCCACATTCGTTTAATATCCGAGTCTGATAAACTATGCTAAATCTCAATAACACGCATGGCTTGGATCCATTCAATGAACGATCAAGAACGCATTACAGAGCTAGAAACCCGCGTGGCGTTTCAAGAAGACACTCTGGATAAATTAAATAACATGGTTGCATCTCAGGAGATTGAACTCGAGCGTTTAAAGCGTATGCTCAAGATCATGAACCAGCAGTTGAAAAACCTAACGGTGGACGGAGTTGCTGGTGCTGGCGAAAATGAGCCACCCCCTCCACATTATTGAGGCAAAAGGGAAATATGCTGTCGTTGTTACAAAGCGGTTTACATTATTTAGGTCGGCAATTCATCAGTATCGTTACCCGTCCTCGCGTGGTGAACCCTCAGCTGTTGCAGGCAAACTCTACTCGTAACACTTATTACATTCTGGAAAGCGACCGCTTAAGCCACCAGCTTCTGTTAAAAAACGTGCTGCAAAAACAAGGTATCCCTTTTATGCAGCAACAGCTTCTTTTTGCTGATTCCGAAGGGAAAAGTCCGCTTAAAGAAGATTTAACAGAGATTGTAGCCACACAGCAGAGTAACCCTAAGCTAAATATTCAGATTATCCCTGTCGCAATTTTTCATGGCCGACGTCCAAACAGAGAAAAATCTTGGCTTAATCTGCTCTGTACTGAAACATGGCATAAAGCTGGCCCTTTAGGCAGCTTTATGCAGCTCCTTATCAATGGCCGCCAAACACTGGTTTCTGTGGATAAACCACTAGATCTGCAACAGTTGATGGTTAAAGACGATAATATTGAGTCCATCGCACGAAAAACCGCTAGGGTTCTGCGCACGCACTTCAGCATTCTTCGAGCATCAATCATTGGTCCTGACCTATCACATCGCCGAACATTGATCTCTTTAGTGCTCAAGCACCCCAATGTACAAAAGGCTATAGACCTGCAAGCAGCTGAGAGAAATACCAGTCGTCATAGAATCGAAAGACACTGTTTTAAAACCCTTGATAAAATCGCAGCGAACTACAGCCCAACAACAATTAGACTCTTAGACCCCATTCTTAACTGGGTATGGAAACGCCTCTACAATGGGGTAAAAATTCATAACACGGCAGAAGTTCAAGAAATTTCTAAAACCCATCAGATAATCTACCTACCCTGCCATCGCAGTCATATGGACTATCTATTGTTATCTTGGGCTCTGTATCGCCATGGTTTAATGATTCCCCATGTAGCAGCTGGAGAAAACCTGAACATCCCCATTGTTGGGCCCATATTAAAACGCGGCGGCGCAATCTTTATGCGTCGTAAATTTCATGGCGACCCGCTTTACGCCTGCTTATATAAAACCTATTTGGAGCAGATGAGCCATAGAGGCCACGCCTTAGAATACTTTATTGAAGGTGGGCGTAGCCGCACCGGTCGATTACTGCCAGCTAAAACCGGCCTCCTCTCTATGAGTATCGACTCTTTCCGTGAAGGAAGCCCTAAGCCCGTTGCTCTGATTCCAGTGTGGATTGGTTATGAGCGTCTAGTCGAAAGCCGCAGTTACCAAAAAGAGTTAGCCGGGGCTAAGAAGAAACGAGAGTCATTTACTGAATTTTTCTCATCGCTAAAAATCCTAAGACAGAAGTTTGGTGAGACACTGCTCAGTTTCGGTAAACCTATACCTCTGGAAGAGCACTCTGATTCTAGCCTTTCCCTAGAAGAAGATGTCACCAATATCTCTCAGCAAGTGATGTGCAATATCAACCAAGCAGCTGGCGTTACCAAAAGCAGCTTGTTGGCCACCTGTTTGCTGAGCGGCAGTCAGCTGCAATCAGTTGCTGAACTGAGTGATAAAAGCACCCGTTTGCTCAACCTATTAACACAGCTCTATCCAAACACAGCTCTACTGCCAGACGGAAAACCTTCTGATTGGATACAAAGCGCCCACAATATGAGGCAGCTAGAAACCAAGCTAAATCTGGTAGAGATCAATCAGGCGCAAGCACAAGAGATGAGCTTTTACCGTAATAACATTCAACATATGTTAGTGCTACCAAGCATGTACTTGCTACTTGCTCACCGTTTGGAGTCACCACGCGCGCAAAACATCAATCGAACTATTCGTATGCTCTATCCATTTTTACAGGCCGAACTGTTTTTGCCTTACAAAATGGAAGAGCTCACCGATCAGTTAAAACAGATTCGAGATGTACTACTCGAGCAGAACCTGCTTGAAGAGGCTGAGCCTCAGGTGTGGAAAACCACCTCTAACGCACTAGTTAACACGCTTATACTCAACGCTGAGCCAATTCTTCTGCGTTACTATATTTTGCTTCGAGTTCTCACTCGATATGAAGAGATTAGCCGCGACGATCTCATCCATAGCAGCCAGCAGATTGCAGAGAAGATCCACCTAGAATATGGCTACAGCACGCCTGAATATAAGGATGAACAAGTATTAAAGTCCTTTATCAAACAACTGCGTAATTTGGACTTTATTCGGGAAGAGAACGCTAGGGTCAGAGCAAATTTTGATAGCGAAAGTTTGTTTAAACAAGCAAACAAAATCCTGCGCCCACATATGATATCACTGATCGATCACAAACTTAGAGAGCGCTAACCTAAGCCAGCCGCGTAATGACTACTATGCCTCAAGCTTTTTCAGAGGATAAATATCATAGCGGCTGGATTTACCTTGGAACTGCAAAGAGGGTTTTCGATCCGCCAAAAAGGGAGCTTTACGCGGACGTTTAACCACAACGCGATTTTCAGCTATCGCTAATGCCGCATCCAATAACTGATCTGCATCGAGATCATCCCCTACTACTGGACGAAACGCGCGCATCTCTTTTTTCACTAATGCGCTCTTATCGTTGTGGGGAAACATAGGGTCGAGATAGACCACTTGAAAAGTTGTGCCTTGTTTAGCCTGAGACTGCATCCACTCAATACTATTCTCATTATGTAGCTGCATACGCTCGACAATATCAGCCACTTCACTCCCTGCAGCACGGTTTAAACCGTCCTCTAGGAGCGCATGAACAATTGGCGAACGCTCTAACAATGTCATATCACAACCCAAAGTTGCCAGTACAAAGGCATCTTTACCTAAACCTGCTGTAGCATCCAGTACTTGTGGCGTTATACCACCTTTAATACCCACTGCTTTAGCAATCATCTGGCCTTTGCCACCACCAAACTGACGGCGATGGGCAACCGCACCTGAAACAAAATCGGCGTAAGTTGGACCTGGCGCTTTTTTGCCACAAGGCTGCAGCCTTAGACCTTGCTCAGAAAGCTGTAACTCTAAAGAGCAGTCATGAGCTTGATCTGGTGATTTGATTGGTAGTTGCAATCTAGCGGCAAACTGTTCTGCTTGTTCAGCAAAATCAGCATGCATTGGAACAACAACTATATCTGTAAGGGCTGGATTAGACATTCAAAAACCTAAAAGCCTTAAGCGGTGGTAAACCAGATAACTAAAAGGAAGATACCCAGAATCATACGGTATACAACAAATGGCTGCATCCCAATACGGTCTAACCATTTTAGGAAGAAGTGGATACAGCTGAATGCACTAATACCCGCAATCAAAGTGCCTAGAGCAACCATTAACCAAGGAGCACTCTCACCTTGAGCATAGAGATCTAAGCCCTTAACAAGACCTGCCCCTAGAATGATTGGTACAGAGAGCAGAAAAGAGTAGCGCGCAGCAGCCTGCCTTTCTAAACCAAGCATTAAGGCCGCAGAGATGGTGATACCACTTCGAGATGTACCTGGAATTAGCGCTAGGGCTTGAGCACAACCGATCACAAGTGCATCTTTAACTTTCAACGACTCGATCTGACGAGTTTCAACTCTAAACAGATCAGCCCAACACAATAACGCACCAAATATCAGGGTAGTTCCTGCAATAACCAACATTGAACGTAGGTTTTGATCAATAAAGTCATTAAGAAATACACCGACAAACATTGCAGGAACAGTTGCAAGTATCACCAACCAAGCTAAACGTGAGTCAGGTGTGTGCATACCTGAAATGCTGCGCGTCCAAGCACAAAACATCTGTTTCAAATCTTGACGAAAATACGCCACGACGGCAAATAAAGTACCAACGTGTACACCGACATCAAACGCCAACCCCTGATCAGGCCAGCCCATAAGTTGTGAAGGCAATATAAGGTGAGCAGAACTACTGATCGGTAAAAATTCTGTTAACCCCTGAAGCAGGGCAAGAATGATTACCTGGAAGAAATCCATCTATTGTTGATCCTTTTTCTTCCACGCAACTTCATCACGGAGGTAAACAGGCAACGCCTTATCTGCCGCAACCGCTTTTCCTTGCGTCCAATCTTGTTCTGCTAGCTTAAGCATGTAAGCAGCAGAGGGATAATAAAGCTCTTCGCTAACCGAAATAGCATTCTGCGTGTCTGAACTCATATCTTCGAGATAACGCCAGCCACTGCCCACTGCAAAATAGGAACCTTCACTTAGGCTTAGTTCCGCAGGTGCACATACTTTTTCATCTAAAAGCATTGTTAACTCACCTGATTCGATTTGGTAGCTCGCCACATAGATCTCATTCATGCGAGCATCTAAAGCTGCTACAACGGACGAAACTTGCTCTTTATCAGATGCGGCTAAAGCAAGCGCAGCCAGAGTAGATACAGGCAGAACAGGGATATCTGCAGCGTAAGCTAAGCCTTGAGTAACACCGGTGGCAATTCGAATCCCTGCAAACGAACCCGGACCACGCCCAAACGCGATTGCATCTAAATCAGTGACAGCTAATTGTGCATTTGCCAACATTTCCTGCACCATCGGTAGAAGCTGCTGAGTATGCTGACGAGGGATGACCCGAAAATCTTCCTGAATTTCACCGTTAAGACTCAAAGCTACAGAACAAGCATCAGTAGAAGTATCAAGCGCTAAAATTTTGGACATTAATCAGATCACTTTGGAATTTAAAATTTACCTTTAAAGAGAAACGGCTATATCAAGCCATTACATCTCTATTTTAGGGCGCAATTCTACCTGCAAGGTAGCTTTATTGCATCTAAATAAGCTCTTCACCCCAACGAGGTAACAGGCTTTGCTCTATCCCTAATTGATTAAGGATTCGCGCGACCACAAAATCAATCATATCTTCCACCGTTTCTGGGCAGTTATAAAAACCTGGACTCGCTGGAATCATCACGGCCCCCATTCGAGTCAGCTTTAGCATATGTTCTAAATGGATTTCAGAATAAGGGGCTTCTCGTGGCACTAAAATAAGCTGGCGACGCTCTTTTAAAGCCACATCCGCAGCTCGCTCAATCAAGTTATTACTGGCACCCGTAGCAATCGCAGACAAACTCCCTGTACTACAGGGACATACAACCATGCGACTCGGAGCACCGGAACCTGAAGCAACAGGCGCCATCCACTGCTCACGCCCAAATACCTTCAATTGCCCGTCTTTGGCTGAGTACAAATTTGCAAGATAAGATTCTTGTTCAGAGGGCGTACCCGGTAATTTCAGATCTGTTTCTGTATTAATCACAACTTGAGCAGCGCGTGAAATCATTACGAAAACTTGCAGGCCCTCAGCTAATAAACACTGCAAAAGCCTTAAGCCATACTGCGCACCAGAAGCACCTGTGATAGCTAAAGTAATTTTCTCTTGCTGAGTAGTACTCATAAATCTTAAAACCTAACTCGAATAACTAACCTTCAAAACGCTCACGCAGTTTTGCCAATAAGCGCTGATGAATACCTTCGAAACCACCATTACTCATAATAACAATATGCGTATCAGGTTCTAGCGTCGGTACCAGTTCATCAATAAGTGTTTCCGTTTGCGAAAATACCTGCGCCGGCACTCGACCCTGCTCTACGACTTTATCAAGCGACCAGTTCAAACCTTCCGGCTGATACCAGCAAACTTGGTTAGCCAACTCGACTGACTCTGCTAACCAAGCTTGATGCGTACCAAGACGCATCGTATTTGAGCGAGGCTCAACAACTGCTACTATTTTAGCATCTCCAACCTGGGCTCGAATGCCCTGCAAAGTCGTACTGATCGCAGTTGGGTGATGCGCGAAGTCATCATAAACCGAGATTCCTGCAACGGTATCAAGCAGCTCCATACGACGCTTAACACCTGCAAATGCATTTAACGCTTCCACCGCATGATGAGGCTGAACGCCAACGTTTCTCGCCGCAGCAATAGCAACTAAACCATTGTTAACGTTGTGGCGACCTGTCATTTGCCAAGTAACCGTCCCCTGCACTTTTCCTTGGTGGAGAACCTCAAACTGACTACCGTCCTCACTAAGTAATTTCGCCTGCCATTCACTGCTATCAGATTCTAAGCTAGTTCTGGACACCTCGGTCCAACAGCCCATCTCGATAACTTCTTCTAACGCACTCTCCCCTTGCGGAAGAATAATCTGACCATTTTCAGGCACGATTCTTACGACATGGTGAAACTGTCTCTGAATTGCCGCTAAATCAGGGAATATATCAGCATGATCGTACTCCAAATTATTCATAATCAGGGTACGTGGGTGGTAGTGAACAAACTTGGAACGTTTATCAAAAAAGGCGGTATCGTACTCGTCTGCCTCAATAACAAAGAAAGGAGAATCGCCTACCCGAGCTGAAACGCCGAAGTCCAACGGAACTCCTCCTATCAAGAAACCAGGTTTCATATCAGCATGATCTAAGATCCAAGCCAACATAGTAGAGGTCGTGGTTTTACCATGGGTTCCCGAAACGGCTAACACCCATTTATCTTGAAGAAGATGCTCTGAAAGCCATTGCGGGCCGGATGTATATTTCAGTCCTTTATTAAGGACATATTCCACAGCAGGATTACCACGAGACATAGCATTGCCGACAACGACCAGATCCGGCTCGGGTGTAAATTGCGAAGGATCAAACCCCTGAATCAGTTCAACACCTTGTGATTCAAGTTGCGTACTCATAGGTGGGTACACGTTTTGATCGGAACCCGTCACTTTATGCCCTAGCTGTTTAGCCAATATTGCCAGCGATCCCATAAAGGTTCCGCAAATACCTAGAATATGAATATGCACCCGAACACTCCTTCAAAAAAGCGACCGTCATCATAGCAGTTTTAACAACCGCCCTAACAGCCAAATTGCCTGTTTAGGAGCTGAGATTTCCGCTCCAATACACAGCTATTATGAAGATTGTGTAAAAATCCCCAAACCTACGCCAAAATACTGAGTGTTTCTTAACCTAAATCCCTCAACACCCCATGCATTTCATCAAAGATTCACGTAAAATTCCCACCCAACTTTCCAACCACTCTATTTGAGAGAAAATACAAGAATGCTTCTGCTGAGCCAGTTCCTGAAACAACAGGAAACCGAAGACAAATTAGTCGATCTGATTGGCACCTTAATGCTTGCCTGTAAAGAAGTTGCGATCCAACTTCGCGAAGGCGAATTAGCTGGAGTTTTAGGATCCACGGACAACACCAACGTTCAGGGTGAAACCCAGAAAAAGATGGACGTGATCGCAAACGACCTCCTGAAAAAATTCTTACTAGATAACCCTCTAGTAGCAGGCTTGGCATCTGAGGAAGAAGACCACCCTGTAGCTGGGAATCCTGAAGGCAAATACCTAGTGATTTTCGATCCACTAGATGGTTCTTCAAATATCGACATCAACGTTTCAGTGGGTACTATTTTCTCTATTCTAGAGCTACCAGAAGGCATGGATCCGAGCTCAGATGAAGCATACCTACAAACAGGCCGCAAACAGATTGCTGCAGGTTATGTATTATACGGTCAGTCCTCTATTCTTGCTCTGACAACGGGTAACGGCGTGAACTTCTTCACATTGGCTCACACAGGTGATTTCATCCTGACTCGTGAAAATGTGACTATCCCTGCAGACACTAAAGAGTTTGCGATCAACATGTCGAACCACCGCTTCTGGGAAGAAGAGATGCGCAACTATGTTGGCGACCTTCTGGAAGGCTCCGAAGGTATACGCGGCAAAAACTTCAACATGCGCTGGATTGCATCTATGGTTGCTGAAGTTCACCGTGTACTTACTCGCGGCGGCATTTTCTGCTACCCATGGGATAGCCGTGACGTAACCAAGCCGGGCAAACTTCGCCTAATGTACGAAGGCAACCCAATGAGCATGCTGATTGAGCAAGCTGACGGCATCTCTAGCACTTGCTACAAAAACATCATGGATTTAGAGCCTACTCATATTCACCAACGTAGCGGTGTAGCACTCGGTTCTAAAAATGAAGTAGAGACTCTGCTGTCATACCACGCTGAATCTGGTGACGGTCAAGCAGCTAAACTCAATACTTAAAGTTATACGTTTCAGCTTTAAGTAGTATTCATAACCGCTAAAGTCTGGGACATAATCCCCAGACTTTAGATGTAACCTTTTCAAAACTACTTACAGGAAGACAAACATGGGCTTCGCACAAGTACCAGCAGGTAAAGATCTGCCAAACGATCTGTACGTAATCATCGAAATTCCGGCAGAAAGCTCTCCGGTTAAATACGAGATCGAGAAAGAAGAAGACGCGATCTTCGTTGACCGTTTCATGGCTGCACCAATGTTCTACCCAGCTAACTACGGTTATATCAACAACACACTAGCTGACGATGGCGACGCACTAGACGTACTAGTTCTGACTCCTTACCCAGTAATCGCTGGCTCTGTTATCCGTTGCCGCCCGGTAGGCGTTCTAAACATGACAGATGAAGCTGGTGAAGATGCTAAGCTAGTTGCTGTACCACACGACAAGCTAACTAAAGCTTACCGTGATGTGAACGACATTGAAGATCTTCCACAACTAGAACTTGACCGCATCAAGCACTTCTTCGAAAACTACAAAGGTCTAGAAGAAGGTAAGTGGGTTAAAGTTGAAGGCTGGGGCAACGCAGCAGCAGCTAAAGAAGCTATCGTTGCTGGCGTTAAGGCGTACGAAGAAGCTAAATAAGCTTATCTGTGCCAATCTTATTCAAAAAACCCCGCTTCGCGGGGTTTTTTATTACATAAAATTCCCTCTCATATAGCCATTCAGCTTTTCGTAAGCTCAAAAAAATATATACTAAGTACAGCTGTCTCAGGAAATTCATAAAAACAGAGGTGAAAAATGACACTTCGAAAGACACTTATTACTGCTTTCGCAATCCTGATCTCCAACAGCGCTTTCGCCGATCAGAACCGTGACTTGGTACAAAATTACCTCAACTCTTTTGGCAGCCGTGATGCTCAAGGTATTTTTAATCTGATTAACTGGGAAGGTGTCGACAAGGAGTCTCGTCGTTCATTACAGAAATATATTAAATCTGGTTTCAAAGGCCGTCAGATTCGTCGTATTTTCATTGAACCAGTAGCTGAGGGTACAAACCCAAGCTATGTTCAAGATGGCAAAACCTATGAGCTAAATTTAAAACCTTCAGGTCAACTTAATATTGTCTTCATTGATAATAAAAACAAACGCTCCACAACAAAAATGTATGTAGGTGAGCATAAAGGCTCATTACTTATTGGTAGCGCTGTCGTTGCACCAGAAGAGCTAGCTTGTAACGCCCCTAAAAAAGAAGAACAAACCTGCTAGAGCACCCTTTAAGCATAAAAAAAGCTGCATTAATGCAGCTTTTTTTATGCCCAAACTAAGCTTTAGTGAGCTAACTCTTCGAATAGTGTCACAAATTCCTGAGTTAATTTGTGCTTAGGTGCAAAATGAATCAACGGACAAGTATCATCGTGAGATTCACGCATTTTAACCGATGCAGAAATTTTGGTTTCCAGCACAGGCAAATCATCATCCAACAATTCACCCACAATACGCTTCGGTAAACTCGCACGAGGCTGAAACTGATTAACAACGATCCCTTCAACTTCTAGCTTATCATTATGATCTTCACGGGTTTCATGCACATTCGCCAACAAGCTGTATAAAGCCTGGCGAGCAAATTCATCGCAATCAAACGGAATCAAACAACGATCAGAAGCAACTAGCGCCGATAAAGTATAAAAATTAAATGCAGGAGGCGTATCGATATAGACCACATCGTAATCATCCGCCAACTTATCTAACGCATCACGCAGTTTATAAATTTTGTGTTTCGACTCTAACTTAGACTGAAGGTCACCAAGTTCTGCATTTGCCGGCATCACACTCAAATTTTCATAGGGTGTCTGGTGAATAAAGTATTGAGGCCCTTCGGGCTTCAACTGAAACGTGAGAGTCTGCTCAAAGAAATCACGTATATCCGGCGTAACCTCTTGATAATCTTCACCTAACAAATAATGACTAGAATTACACTGAGGATCCAAATCAATAACCAAAGTACGCTTACCACGCGCAGCACTGATCGCCGCTAGGTTAATTGCGATGCTGGATTTACCAACACCACCCTTCTGGTTAAATACAACCCGTCTAATCATTATCAGAATCCTTCACTTGCTGCCGTTTGTTTAAAACACAACTTCCGCATTGCAATATCCACAATATTGAAGACAACGTCAACAAACTTGTAGCTAAAAACCTCAAACTATAGCCAAAAGAACGAATATTAGAAAAACCACATACACAAAGACAGCAATAATTCATTTTTTATTCATGTTTCGTAGGGATTTAGAAGGCATTTTCGGTAAAAATGAAGCAAAACAGCAAAAACTTGCTTAGATGTAGACAAGATAAAGAGACTACGGCAAACTATGGGTTCAATCGTGAAAAACAGCCCACTTTCTGGAAACTAGTCATGGCAAAGATCCTTCTGCTAAACGGCCCTAATCTCAATCTTCTTGGGAAGCGTGAGCCTGAAGTATATGGATCAGACACATTGGATGACATTTGCCAAAATTTGGTTGAACAAGCCAAACAGAGTGGGCACGAGTTGGTTCATTGCCAAAGCAACCGCGAATATGTCCTGATCGAACGCATCCATGCAGCTCAGGACGAAGGTGTTGCTTACATAATTATAAATCCCGCTGCTTTTACTCACACAAGTGTTGCCCTTCGCGATGCATTATTGGGCGTAAGTATTCCTTTTATTGAGGTTCACTTATCCAACGTCCACGCTCGTGAAACTTTCCGTCATCATTCTTATCTCTCAGATGTAGCTGATGGCGTAATTTGTGGTTTAGGTGCACAGGGATATGAATTTGCTTTGCAATCTGCTGTTCGAAAGATTGCCGAATAATAAACAATATACTGATAGTTTAGAGAGATATAAGTCAGAATGGACATTCGTAAAGTCAAGAAGCTGATTGAATTGTTGGAAGAATCCAACATTAACGAAATCGAAATTAAAGAAGGTGAAGAGTCTGTACGTATCAGCCGTGGCTCTAGCGTAGTAGCCGCCCCTGTTGCAGCCCCTGTTGCTGTTGCAGCTCCAGCTGCAGCACCTGCACCAGTTGCCGAAGCAGCACCAGAAGCACCTCAAACTTCAGGCCACGTTGTTAAGTCTCCAATGGTTGGTACGTTCTACAGTGCACCATCTCCAAGCTCTCCAGCATTTGCTGAAGTAGGTCAAACAGTTAAAGTTGGCGACGTAATCTGTATCGTTGAAGCGATGAAAATGATGAACCAGATTGAAGCTGATAAAGCAGGCGTAATTGAAGCTATCCTAGTTGAAGATGGCCAGCCTGTTGAATACGACCAGCCACTGGTTACTATCGTTTAAGCCTCTAACGCAAAAGCAAGGATCTCCATTCGATGCTCGATAAAGTAGTGATTGCGAACCGAGGCGAAATTGCGCTTCGTATCCTTCGCGCCTGCAAAGAGCTGGATATCAAAACTGTTGCTATCCACTCTCAGGCAGATCGCGATTTAATGCATGTGCGCCTAGCTGACGAAGCCGTCTGCATTGGCCCTGCTCCATCGCCTAAAAGTTACCTGAACATCCCATCAATTGTCGCTGCTGCTGAAGTAACCGACGCTGTAGGCATCCACCCTGGCTACGGTTTCTTAGCAGAAAACGCTGACTTTGCTGAACAGGTTGAGCGCTCGGGCTTTACCTTCATCGGCCCTAAAGCTGAAACTATCCGCCTAATGGGTGACAAAGTTTCTGCAATTGAAGCGATGAAAGCTGCAGGTGTACCAACCGTTCCAGGTTCAGACGGCGCATTGTCTGACGACCCAGAAGAGATTCATGAGATTGCACGCCGTATCGGTTACCCCGTAATCATCAAAGCCGCTGCAGGTGGCGGTGGCCGTGGTATGCGTGTAGTTCACTCTGAAGCGTCTCTAATCAGCTCTATCCATGTAACTCAATCCGAAGCTGCTGCAGCTTTCGGTGATGACACTGTATACATGGAAAAATACTTAGAAAATCCACGTCATGTGGAAGTTCAAGTACTAGCTGACGGCCAAGGCAACGCTGTTCATCTATACGACCGCGACTGCTCTATGCAGCGTCGTCACCAGAAAGTCGTTGAAGAAGCACCAGCTCCTCACCTAGATCCAGAAGCGCGTGCTCAAGTACTTCAAGCTTGTGTTGATGCGTGCATCGAGATCGGCTACCGCGGTGCAGGTACTTTCGAATTCTTATACGAAAATGGCGGCTTCTACTTCATCGAAATGAACACTCGTGTACAGGTAGAACACCCTGTTACTGAGATGATCACTGGCGTTGATATTGTGAAAGAGCAATTACGTATT
The DNA here is from genome assembly GCF_047778095.1 of Neptuniibacter sp. QD48_11. Classification (GTDB taxonomy): domain Bacteria; phylum Pseudomonadota; class Gammaproteobacteria; order Pseudomonadales; family Balneatricaceae; genus Neptuniibacter. Next base: position 924,750 of record NZ_CP180551.1, on the reverse strand, counting down.
GCGTCTGGTTACCCTCTTTCACTGAAACAGGAAGATATTAAAGTACAGGGCCACTCTTTCGAGTGCCGAATCAATGCAGAAGATCCTAAGACCTTCCTGCCAAGTCCTGGTACTGTTAAACACTTCCACGCACCTGGTGGTAATGGCATTCGTGTAGATTCTCATCTATACAACGGCTACACAGTTCCACCTCATTACGACTCTTTGATTGCGAAGCTAATCAGCTACGGCGAAGATCGTGAGACAGCTCTTAAGCGTATGGAAATTGCGTTGGGCGAGATGCTAGTTGATGGTATTCGCAGCAACATTCCTCTGCAGCAAGACATTGTTCGCGACGCTAAATTCCAAGAAGGTGGTGTAAATATCCACTACCTTGAGAAGAAGCTTGGTCTGTAAGCAAAACTTAATCAAAAAACCCGCCTCGGCGGGTTTTTTGTTATCTAGCCCCAAAACATTCTGTTCATATCTGCAATTATGACCGATACTATAAATTCATCTAAGCGCTTGATATGGAAGAAAACTAATGCCTTGGTTGCAGATCAAAATCCAAACCAACCCCGATCAATCTGAACCTTACGAAGATTTATTACTTAGTGCAGGCTGCGCCGCCGTCACCTTCGAAGACAGTGAAGATCAACCTATTTTTGAGCCAGACCTAGGCACTACCCCTCTTTGGAAAAACACCACCATTACCGGACTTTTTTCAGCCGAACATGACCTTGAGGAAACGCTTAAATACATTAAGCAAGGTCATGAACAGCTATTCCCAGAGATCCCCGCACCTTCGATCAAAGCTGAAATATTAGAAGACAAGGATTGGGAGCGTGAGTGGATGGATAATTACCATCCTATGCAGTTTGGCGAGCGCCTTTGGGTTTGCCCTAGCTGGCGTGAACCACCTCAAGCAGATGCTGTTAACCTGATGCTCGATCCAGGCCTCGCATTTGGCACAGGCACACATCCCACTACCGCGCTGTGTTTGGAGTGGCTAGATCAGAATATCAGCAATACCAATTTCTTAATCGATTACGGGTGCGGCTCCGGCATTTTAGGAATTGCAGGTTTGTTACTCGGTGCAAAGCGCGCTATCGGTGTCGATATTGATCCTCAAGCGCTGCAGGCAACCAAAGACAATCTTGCTCGTAACCAACTGCAAGACGAATCTCTACATGTATACATGCCAGAAAACACACCGCCTGAAAAAGCAGAAGTGCTGGTAGCCAATATTCTTGCAGGACCGTTAGTTCAACTTGCGCCTACACTTGAAGCACTGGTTAGCCCAGGTGGTAAGCTCTGCTTATCGGGCCTCTTAAGTCCACAAGCAACAGAAATCATTAATACTTATTCTGAATGGTTTGACCTTGACCCAATCGCTGAAAAAGAGGGTTGGATTCGTGTTACAGGAACAAAACACAGTTAAATCTAGATGCAAAAAAGCAGCATAATCACGCAATGCCCAAGCTGTGAAACACAATTCCGTGTTACACCGGGGCAATTAAAGGTAGCTAACGGACAGGTAAGATGCGGTGCCTGTCTAGCTATCTTTTGCGCTGTTGAATATGAACAAAAACCCCAAAGTGCCGAACCAACCACGCAACAAAAGGCCAAAACTAGAAGAGTTCATGAAGATGAAACTCCTGACACCTTTGAGAAATTAGATATAGAACTACCTATTTCGAAAGAGAAAACATCACCTAAGCCTGATAAAGCAGTCACTAATACATCATCTGCAACTAACCTTACAAAGAAAGACCAGGAAGAGATAGTTAAAACTGTCTCAGCTGCGGACGTTCCTACTCTCACCATTGAAGCAGAGCCTGTAGTTCTTAATCGGAGCAATGGCGCAAAAGCATCCTCTCCTTGGTGGTTTATTGGTTGCGTATTAGCCATCTTAACCTTGGTAGCACAACATCTTTGGTTTAATCGTGGCGATCTATATTGGACCCACACTTACCGACCTCTATACGATACTGTCTGCCAACATATTGATTGCCAAATACCTACGCGGGTCAATACAGCCAAGATTACCAATCAACAGTTCCTGATTCGCCCCCATTCAGAGATCGCTGATGCGATAACTATAGATATAGTGCTTATAAATGAGGCCAATCACAACCAACCTTATCCAGCTTTGCATATAGCATTTTCCGATCTCAAAGGCCGACCTGTTGCAAGTAGAACTCTACAGCCAGAATCTTACCTAGACAGGTCAGTCGTTAACCTCAAATCTATGCCCACTCACCAACCTATCCAGATATCTCTAGACCTAATGTCACCGGGCATGCGTGGCATAAATTATCAACTTGAGCTACTAGCGCCAGCGCTATAAAAAATCAAGGCAAATTGTTCAAAAAATCATCAAAAAAATCCTTGGAGACCCTAGCGCTAAGGAGTATGATTGTTCGCCTCCCTAATCACTCAACTAACAGTGTCATTCGTGACGCTGCGGGTGTTTATTAACTATTTTTAAGGCTCGCTATGTTCCAGATCGGTTCATACATCATTGACAGTCAGGTGATTCTTGCACCAATGGCTGGCGTAACTGACCAACCATTTCGGCAGTTATGCAAACGTATGGGCGCAGGTCTAGTAGTCTCGGAAATGGTTACATCTGATACTCGCTTATGGAAATCACGAAAATCTGCTTTTCGTCTAAATCATAGCGGTGAAGCCGAACCTCGATCTGTTCAGATCGCGGGTGGCGACCCAGAAATGATGGCCCACGCTGCGGCAATGAATGTAGAACGCGGTGCCCAAATTATTGATATCAATATGGGCTGCCCTGCTAAGAAAGTGTGTAATAAAGCTGCAGGTTCTGCATTACTTAAGGATGAGCCACTGGTTAAAGACATTCTCAATGCTGTTGTTAAGGCAGTGGATGTTCCAGTCACACTGAAAATCCGCACAGGGTGGGATCAGGACAATCGCAACGGTTTAACTGTTGCGAAAATAGCTGAAGACGCAGGTATTCAAGCACTGGCAGTTCATGGTCGCACACGTCGTTGCGGCTATAAGGGGACGGCAGAATACGACACTATCGCCAGTATTGCTGACGCTATAACCATTCCCGTCTTTGCTAATGGAGATATCACTTCTCCTGAAAAAGCAGAATGGGTACTTAAGCATACTGGTTGCTCTGCAGTAATGATCGGTCGTGCAGCACAAGGTCAACCTTGGCTGTTTAGAGAGATTGATCATTATCTGCGAACAGGTACAATCCTGCCCCCTCCATCACTAGTTGAGATTAGAGAAATTCTGTTAGCTCATCTGCAGGAACTACATAGTTTCTATGGTGACTACATGGGCGTTCGTATCGCACGAAAACATGTAGGGTGGTATCTGCAGAATCAGCCAAACGGAAGTAGCTTTCGCAAGCAATTTAATATTATAGAAACAGCAGCAGATCAGGCCGCAGCTATCGAAAAGTATTTCGATGAAGCTTTAGCAAACAACGTTGCGGCCTAGTTTAGATTGGATATTTAGTACTGTGGAATACAAAGAAATTAAGCAACCGGCTCTCGTGTCCGACCCAGCAGAAGCTACTAACCAGACTCTACGTGACAATGTAGAGCAGTCACTGAACAACTATTTCCGTCAGCTTGACGGTCAGCCAGTGACAGACGTGTACCAAATGGTTCTTTCTGAAATTGAAGCACCACTGTTCGAAACAGTGATGACTTACACAAAAGATAATCAGACTAAAGCTTCCCAACTGTTAGGCCTTAACCGCGGTACGCTGCGCAAAAAGCTAAAACAGTACGGCTTGCTTTAATCCACAATTTTTTAAGACTACTCGGAATCCAGACACAATGGCACAGAACATCACTCCCGTTCGCCGTGCACTGATCAGCGTATCTGACAAAACAGGTATCGTTGAATTTGCACAAGCCCTAAACGCTCGCGGCGTTGAAATCCTTTCTACTGGCGGTACTTACAAACTACTTAAGGAAAATAACATTCCTGCAGTAGAAGTATCCGATTACACAGGCTTCCCAGAAATGATGGATGGCCGTGTTAAAACTCTGCACCCTAAAGTGCACGGTGGTATTTTGGGTCGCCGCGGACAGGATGATGGCATCATGTCTGAGCATGGCATCAACCCGATCGATATGGTTGTTGTAAACCTTTACCCATTTGCTGCAACTATCGCACGCCCTGATTGCGATCTACCTATGGCGATTGAAAATATCGACATCGGCGGTCCAACAATGGTTCGTTCTGCAGCGAAAAACCATAAAGACGTAGCAATCGTTGTTAATGCTTCTGACTATGACAATGTTGTTGCTGAACTCGATTCCGAAAAAGGCCTAACGCACAAAACTCGTTTTGACCTAGCAGTAAAAGCGTTTGAGCATACTGCTGGTTATGACGGCATGATTGCTAACTACCTAGGCGCAATCGTTGAAGGCGAAGATGAGAAGCCTGCTGACTTCCCACGTACTTTCAACACTCAGTTCGTTAAAGCACAAGATATGCGTTACGGTGAAAACCCTCACCAACGCGCTGCTTTCTACGTTGAAGAAGAGCCAGCTGAAGCATCTGTTTCTACAGCTCGCCAACTACAAGGCAAGGCACTGTCATTCAACAATGTTGCAGACACTGACGCGGCACTAGAATGTGTTAAATCTTTCAAAGAACCAGCTTGTGTTATCGTTAAACACGCTAACCCATGTGGTGTAGCGGTTGGTGCTGATATTCTTGAAGCTTACAACCGTGCTTTCCAAACTGACCCAACGTCTGCTTTTGGTGGCATCATCGCATTCAACCAAGAATTGGATGGCAACACTGCGAAAGCGATCGTTGATCGTCAGTTCGTTGAAGTGATTATCGCTCCTAAAGTAACTCAAGAAGCATCTGACATTGTGGCGACTAAGCCAAATGTTCGTCTACTTGAGTGTGGTGAGTGGTCTGCTAACCGTGCACACGGTTTCGACTACAAGCGCGTTAACGGCGGTCTACTAGTACAAGATCTTGATCTTGGCCGTGTAGATGCATCTGAACTAAAAGTTGTTTCTAAAGTACAACCTACAGAACAAGAGATCCGTGATCTTCTATTCTGCTGGGAAGTAGCTAAGTTCGTTAAGTCTAACGCTATCGTTTACGCTAAAGATGGCCAAACAATCGGCATCGGCGCAGGTCAAATGAGCCGCGTATACAGTGCTAAGATTGCAGGCATCAAAGCTGCTGATGAAGGTTTAGAAGTTAAAGGTTCCGTTATGGCATCTGACGCTTTCTTCCCATTCCGCGACGGTATTGATTCTGCAGCGGCTGCAGGTATTAAAGCAGTTATTCAGCCGGGTGGTTCTATGCGCGATCAAGAAGTTATTGACGCAGCTGACGAGCACGGCATGGCAATGGTCTTCACTGGAATGCGCCATTTCCGTCACTAAGCATTAGATAGCAATAAGCCTTCACTTAGGTTTATCCCCTTTAGGCTTATTGCCCTAAACCCCGATCCAGAGAAACACTGGATGCGGGGTTTTCTACATAGAAGGATTACAGAATGAACGTACTAATTATTGGTTCTGGCGGTCGTGAACACGCACTGGCTTGGGCAGCAGCGCAAGACGCAAACGTTGCTAAAATTTTCGTAGCTCCAGGTAACGCTGCGACAGCTCAAGAAGACAAAATGGAAAACGTTGCTATCGACGTGATGGATCTAGATGGCCTACGCACTTTCGCTCAAGAAAACAGTGTAGACCTAACCATCGTTGGTCCTGAAGCACCGCTAGTTGCTGGTATCGTTGATCACTTCCAGAAAGAAGATCTGCGCATCTTCGGCCCAAGCGAAGGCGCTGCTCAACTAGAAGGCTCTAAAGCTTTCACTAAAGATTTCCTTGCGCGTCAGCAGATTCCTACAGCTGAGTACGAAAACTTCACTGAAATTGAACCAGCACTGGCTTACGTTCGTGAAAAAGGCGCACCTATCGTTGTTAAGGCTGACGGCCTAGCAGCTGGTAAAGGTGTAATCGTTGCGATGACGTTGACTGAAGCTGAAGACGCTATCAAAGACATGCTAGCGGGCAACGCATTTGGTGATGCCGGTAGCCGTGTAGTTATCGAAGAATTCCTTGAAGGTGAAGAAGCGTCTTACATCGTTATTGTTGACGGTGACAATGTTCTACCAATGGCAACAAGCCAAGATCACAAACGTGTAGGTGATGGCGATACTGGCCTGAACACAGGTGGTATGGGTGCATACTCTCCAGCTCCAGTTGTTACAGCAGAAATCGATCAGCGCATCATGGACGAAGTAATCATGCCAACAGTTAATGGCATGAAAGCGGAGGGCAATGAGTACACTGGTTTCCTATATGCTGGTCTAATGATCCAAGCAGACGGTACGCCAAAGGTTATCGAGTACAACTGCCGTTTCGGTGATCCTGAGACTCAACCCATTATGCTACGTCTAAAATCCAGCTTGGTCGATCTATGTAATGCAGCACTTGATAAGAAGCTTGCTGACACAACGGCTGAGTGGGATGAGCGTAAATCTGTTGGCGTTGTTATGGCTGCAGGCGGCTACCCAGGTGACTATGGCAAAGGCGATGTAATCTCTTTCCCTGCAGAATGCCCTGAAGGTACTAAGATCTTCCACGCTGGCACTAAGCTTGATGGTGAGAACGTTGTGACTGCAGGCGGTCGTGTACTTTGCGTAACAGCACTTGGCGAAACAGTTACAGAAGCACAGAAACGTGCTTATGAACTACTAGAGAAAGTTAGCTGGGAAGGCGCTTACTTCCGCAAGGATATTGCTTACCGCGCAATTGCTCGTGAGCAAAACAGCTAAGCGAATAAAATCTTATGAAAAGCCCTGATCATTCAGGGCTTTTTTTTGCCAACATAAACCTAGCGCCACTCAACAAGAGCACGATTACAAGCCCCACCAACATAGGCAAGTAACTGAGCCAATACCCTACGCTAACCATCATCAACGGCACCGTCATCAAAACAACGCCTGTTACAATAAACGATAAGTTCAGCCATATCGGCATCGAAACCAAACTCACTAAGCCAATACACAGCGTAACTAAAACCCCTAGTGCCGCAGCCCATATAGGCAAAGATGGGGATAACGCATAGCCTTGATTCAACACAGCAAAATTAAACGCATGAACCTCTGTCGCGGAGAACATCCCCTGTGCTAAGGATTTTTTGGGTTCCAGTTGAGCATCAGCAATGCCAACAAAAACAGCCTTGTTCTTTAGAGCATTAAAATCCACTTGCCCATTAACCAAATCAATCAAGCTATAACGCGGTGTCTGTTGCAGAAATCTTTCAATCCCCAATGGGATCAATACTTCATAATCTCTGCTCCATCGACGGCTAAACCCTAAATTAAGATAAGGGCTTCTTAATCCAGAAAAATCGTCAGCTTTTACCGGTGCATAAATACTTAAGGTCGCTAGAGGAACATTTGGCCAACGGGGAAAACCAATTCCCGCATGCATATAGTTGCGCCTTAACATCTCATCTGGATCCAGCGGGAGCTCAGAGTGCGCTACTTTGGCACCACTCACCTTCACGCCATTAAAAGGCAACATTTCCTGATTTTGCTCCGCAAGCATAGGCAGAATAACTTTACCGTTTTGACGAATAGCACTTAAAAGGGCTTGATCAGAAGAGTTTTGAGGACCGTCGTATGCTATGAAGGCAACGTTGTAAGTTACAGAAGAAACTTGAGCAGAACTGAGCCGCTCGATTGCTTGAGCATGAATAGAGCGATCAAGAGGCCAGCCAGAAAACGCCTCTAAACTACGACGATCTATATCAATTAAAACAACTGAACGATCTTGAAAATTAATTGGGGAATAATGCTTGGCCAAAGCATCATAAATAAAGCGATCAAACGTTTCAGGTAGAGAAGACAATCCCGCCATTACTACACAAAGCAATGGCGGGATTAATAAAAGTATTTGCTTGAATCTAATCAGCATTACAACAGCAAGAGCAGAGAGAGTGATCCACTAATGATCATTGGCCACCAATTCTCTACCGGCTGAACCACCTCTTGAGGTTCTGTCCATTCACCCGCGTAATTTTCAGCGTCGATAGACCTAACGCGTAAATAGTAGGTACCTGCTTGCGGCTTATCTATCGCTAAACTTGCCTGCTCAGTTTTGTTATCAACAACAAGCTGCTTAAACGCTTTATCTTTTGCAAGCTGCAACTGATAGAAACTTACACCCTCCTCTTCCTGCCAACTAAAAGAGATCTCTGATTCACTTCTTACAGGCTCTCTCATCTCCGGCTTTGGAGGTACCGGTTTAACTTTAAAAGAGCCTACATGACCGACAGGACCACGCTTACCTTCTGCCGTTACACTACTCACGCGCCAGAAGAAATTACCCGGCTCTGACACAACTGCAACAAGCTGAGTCTCCGTAATATTTTCTTGTTTATCGACAATCTCAGTAAAGCTTTGATCTCTAGCAATCTCAAAAACAAAGGAATCTGCCAATTCTGGTTTAGACCAACTAAATTCAATATCACCAACATAGAGAGAGTCAGCAGGCATAGGTCCCTGACGGACAGGCGGGAAAGGACGCGCTTCAATATTAATCTGCTTTAACGCAGATAATCCCTGCAAACCGTCAGCACTGATTGCACTCACACGAATCCAATAGGAGCGATCTTCTAAGGCCGCAGGTAAACCCATTTTTGGATGAGCAGAGATCTGGTCGTATACAATTGCCGTGAATGCTTGGTCTGGAGAGATTTGACTACGGTACTTAGCAGCACCATCCAGCTTATTCCAAGCCAATTTTCCCGGTAGATAACGGATCACATCATCTATTTCCGGCAATTCAGGCGCTGGTAGAAGCTTTTTCGGTTTTTTAGGGGGCTGATTAGCCCTAGTCAAAGTTCCGTACCCTTGACGGACATTGGTAGCGCCTAACTTGTTACCTACACCAATTAGACCTTGAGTTACCTCAGCTGCTGTACTTTCCCCCTCAGCTCTCACTCGGTAGGTAGTGCCCTTTGTCGTAGCAAAAGCAACTGGCGTATCGATCAAGAAACGAGAGCCCGGAACTTTAGCTGGATTGGCACGAATTTCAGCCTCTCCTTCCTCTAGGAAAACTTTAATATCCACAACCTTACGCTTGTTTCCGATCACCGTTGCTTGTTCAATACGAAGCACACTTTCGCCCAGTAATAGCACCTGAGTACCATCATCAAACTCTAGTAATACAGAAGCTTGTGCAGCTGTTTTGATCAAGTCACCTTGAGATAAACTCTGACCACGACTCAAAGGAAGTAACGCTTTGGCTTTTCCTTCACGCAATTTAACCTGCGCCGTGACATCTCCATTCACATCCAGGATTTTGATATCGGAGCGCTTTTCTTGAATTAGATTACGCGGTATTTTTAAAACAGTGCCTGGAGACATTTGACGATCATTACGCACATTATTTAGGCGCTCTATCGTTTTCCATTCTCTCCAATCGGTAAGCAGCTCATGCGCCACACTCCAGACTGATTCGCCGGGTTGCATCGCGTAAACCCATTCATTTTTCTGCTCAGCAAATGAAACTTGAGAGAAGAGTATGGAAAATATTAAAGCGTAACTTTGCGCTAGTTTAATCACTCGACGAGTTCCTGTTTAAACACCAACTCAATGCGTAAGGTTTAGTATCTAATGGGTAAAAAGTTGCCCATAGCACCCTGTTTTCTGATGAGAATACATTCTCCCACTTATTAAAAAGTTCGGCCACTATTGAAAACAACTGTTTGAATATGACATCAATAGTTATATCCGTATAATCGGTCCATCAATATTAAAAAACATTCCTGAATACATGCTGAAATTAGAAATAATGACCAAGAATCCTTTCTGGCACATAACAGTAAGCATTTTAGCTTCAGTTTGTTTGTTAACCGCTTGTAGCTATATACCAATTAACCAGCAAGCTAATGACCCTTCGTCTACCTCAACCCCTACTGAGAGGCAATACTGTTATAAGGGGGGAAGAGCAAATGAATTTAGCTGCGACCCTGATAAAGCAGCTCCGCAGCCTGATATGCGCTCAACTGAAATTGATGAAGTTTGGATGTGGTTGAAGTTAATTGAGATAAAAACATGGCTTGCTGAACAAAAAGAGTACAATGATTCAGTAGGTTCCACTCGGCAAAGACATGAGAAGCAGTAATACATGACCCACTTTAAATGTAAATCAGGCAAAAATTTACTACGTACAACGATAAGTACCTTATTCGCAGTGTCCTTACTTACTGGCTGCAATCTCTCTAACAACCTACAACCTAAGTTTCTTCAAACTTACAAGACCCAACAAATACCCGAAGGTTCTCAAGAGTATATTGCTACCGTCAGCATTACTCCCCCCAACCTAACCAACTCACCTATAGCTATCGAACAAAGTTTGAAACTTAGCCAACAGGGCAAAAATCAAGAGGCTCTAGCTAAAATTGAGCTTTTACTAGCTCAACAACCTAATCTATCTTCTGCCTTACTAGCCAAGGGGATTATCCTGAACAACCAAGGCAATAAAACTGCTGCTAAATCCATCTTTCAGGCTCTAACTCAATCTCATCCTGATCGCCCAGAAGCCTTTAACAACTTGGCAGTGATCTATTCTGAAGAGGGTAATTTCCCTCAAGCAATAGAAACACTTCAGCAAGCGTTCCAGACTCACCCAAGCTACGCACAAGTTCACGTTAACTTGAAAGAGCTTTATGCAACAATGGCATCAAAAGCCTATAACAAAGCATTGGACTTAAGTGCTGTTGAGCACGGTCCAAACCTTGCCATGATCAACCACCCCCCAAGTATCCAGGACAACACTTCTGCCCCTATGGCTTCAGCAGTCTCTGAACAACCGATAGATATTGCAGCGGTAGAAAAAGTTAAAGCGCAACCTCAGCCAGTTGAACCAAAAGAGAAACTCCCAGCTGCACCCGTTACGACGACCTCAACCCTAGGATCAAAAGCAGAAGCACTAGGCAATGAAGCAGCTGAAATTAAAGAACAAACAAATGCAGCTCCTGAAGTAACTAGGCTTGAGGTTCAGGCTTTACCGGAATCTGAGGTATTAGCGCACATCAATAATTGGGCTGGAGCTTGGAGCAACAAAGATCACTCAAGTTATGTAAACTCTTATACAGCGCTTTACCGTCCAAATGCTAAATTAAGCCATCAGCAGTGGGTTCAACAGCGGGCTCAGCGTTTGAGTAAACCTAAATTCATTCGTGTTGAACTGGATCAGATCAATATCAAGATTCTCAGAGAGAACTTGGCAGAAGCTCACTTTAATCAACACTACCAGTCGGATAACTTTAAAGATGCGGTTAAAAAGCGTCTAATACTGGTTAAAGTCGACGATAAGTGGAAGATCAGCCTAGAGAAAAGCTTAGGCTTACTTAAATAGACCTCAAAAAAGCCCCTTAAGAAAGGGGCTTTTTTGTATCTAGAAAATTTACAGCCTAGGGCGTTTTAGCACAACAGTCCCTTTGGTAGCTTCAGAAGCGATCTTCCAACCAGCAGACGTGAGGGTCAGCTCTAGACGCTTATTGGTCTCATCAGCATAACCAGGTTTCTCGAAACGTTGATAAAACTCGACTCTGTACCAATGTGAATTAAGACGAGTAAACTTCGGAGATTTAATCTCTAACTTGATCCAATCAGGCGAAAGTAAACGATCTTTACGAAATTCACGCCACTCTTCAAGTGACATTTTCACGCCATACAACGTAGAATTTTGAAGATAACTGTTGATGTAATTATCCCAGTTCTGCTGCTCCCACGCAGTATGCCAAGTGGTAAAAACTTCGCGCACAGCTTTTACATTATTTTCTTTAGGGCCAGGCTTCACCACAAACTCAGTCACCGGTTTCGTTTGCGGCTGAGGTTCAGCAGAAGGCATAGGTGAAACATCTTTAGGCTGAATAGCTGCGACCGCTGATTTAGGTAGTGTCCCTTTTTTCAGCTCAGCTTCAGCTACTTTTAAAGCATCAGCAGTTTTTGCTGGCTCAACTACCTTAGACGGTTCTTGAGCTTTTTTAACTTGCTCTATCGAACTTTGTAACGTTTTATCACGTTTCTGTTTAGCTTGCTCCACTGTAGCCGTCAAAGAAGCCACAAGTTCTGGGTTAAGCTTTTTTTCAACCGCTACAGGCTCAGGAGACTTAACAACAGCAGGTGCAGTTTTAACTTTAGTAACGCTTGGTTCTGCTGCAAGTTCCGTCTTCTCCTCAGGGATAACGGGCTTAGCTGCCTTGGTATCTTGTGGATGCTCAGCTATCGATACCTTTTCACTTTGCGAGGATCGAGTAATCTCCGTTTCAACAATTTTAGGAGATAAATTCTCCGTACTTTTTGCTACTGCCGCAGGAGCCAAGGAGTCCTGCTGGGCATCAAACCAATACCATCCACCAGCGCTTAGACAAACAACCGCTAGAGCTCCAATAGCAACCAGAGGCTTGTTTCCACCTGCAGACACAGGACTGGAATCTACTTCCTCTTGGTAATAACCATCCAACTTGCTGGCGAGTAACGAAGAAGATTTGAATACAGAAACGATTTCCGGCGTGCTTAATAAAATGATTGTTACCGCGGGACCAGTTTCATCACAGATAGAAGGAAGACCTAATAAATAAGTCAGAGCCTCTGTACTAACATCATCACTATTAACAATGATGCATAGACGACGCCCATGCTGCAACCAACATTCTAATTCCTGCCGAATAAAAGAAACGCCAGCTTCCACTTGAAGAAATTTAGCAAGATTATCCTGTACAACATCCAAAGCCTGAAGGTCTTTAATCTCAAGCGTATCAAGTTCAGTTTGTTTAACTTGATCTGCCAGGTTTTCCATCCAACGTGCAGATCCTTCAATACGAATGACCTGATGATCAGATAAATTTATCAGTAGTAGCTCAGCAGAACTTAAACTTGAATCGCTCAAACCTAACCCCCTGAGATTTTAAGGTCTGCCTTTTGATGGTTTACCTTCATAAGCAATACGCCAGCGCCCTTGATCAAAAGTCCAGTATTGGCGCTTTACTGAGCTGCCAGAAAGGTTATTACTTTTGTAATCTTGTTGGAATGTAGCTACAACCAGATTCGGATTATCTGGATACCGGTAGATACTCAAGTTTTGCAGATCGATATCTACAAATTTTTTCGAGCCATTCACACGTTTCTTGTAGCTGGAATACTGCAAATATTTACGTTTACCGTCGTCATAATTTTGAGAATAGTTCTCGATATAGCGCTGATGATCAAGGCTTTCCCAATCAGACGCCCAACGCTCAACCAAGTTAGTGAAACGCTCTTTCTGTTCAAGCCAATCAGCTTTCTTTATCCAACGAACATTATGACCAACTAGAACAGGCGTGTTCAGATAGTTAACCGTGTTATCCAGTTCAATAAAATCAGGATTGGTTAAGGAGATACACCCTTCACTTGCTTTAGGTGGACGACTGTAAGTTTCCACTGGGGAGCCATGAAGCCAGATTCCATAACCCGTGCGTCCTAACCTCTTATCCCATACGTTAGGGTAATTAATCGGCAATGCACCGGACCCATAACGAGAGGGTAAATTCTCATCTTCTAATCGGCTGGTAGTGAAATAAACACCTAGAGGGGTTTTAAGGTCACCCTCGACCTCTTTTCCTGTACCACCACGACCATACGAAGCGTAATAGTCTTTAACAAGTACAGGAATACCGTTTTGGTTTTCAAATAGGAAAAGGCGCGATAAACGGGTATCAACAATGATGATATGCTTTTGATCTGGAGACAAAGTCAACATGTCTGCAGGTAGCATATCTGCAGAAGGCTTTTCCATTTCCATTAGCAATCTAGCTTTTGCTTCAGAAATTAACCCTTCGATCTTTTGTTGATGGGCGCCACGTTTATTGCTTAGTGGAGCTCCTTGAGCCTGCGCTGCTAGAATATCAGCATACACAAGCTGAGCTAGACGGAAATCAGGTCGACGTTCGGTAAGCTCTTTAAGATCCGATAAAGCCGAATCGAGCTCATGGCTCTTGAGGTTATTTAAGCCACTTAAAAGTAACTCTTCATTCCCTTCTGAGATTCCATAGGGAGCAGCTTCTTCAGCAAATAAGCTACTCTGAGGAATACCCAGTGCGCCCAACATCACTACAGTACAAACGAAACTTTTTTTCATCTATCCAGAAAGCCCCAACCTATTTTTTATTAACCAATGATTATAACGATATTCATCCTGAATGGGACTCTATCGCCCTTGAAAAAATGCTTTTTCCACTACTAAATTTGAAGCTTTTAAGTTTTTTTGTTTTCGCAGTAATTTTCTAGCAATACCCTAGTTAAATTCAGCGAAACGTCACACCTTCAGCCCTTTTCGCAACTGCAAAAACCAAAAGATTTGGCAATTTATTTTGAATTTTTCAATCTGAAATTTGCCTAAAACTGTGCTATTCCAAAAGTGTAGAGATCCAAAAGACACGCTACCGCATACAAAGTTCAGTTAGTTGGTAAAAGTGCGACCCACCAATCACCAATTAACTGATCGAATTTGATGTTTTCCTGTAGATACAGACGGAGGACCCCGTGATGTTTGAACAGATGGAAAGCAATGGCACACAACGCCTTCATTTTTGTCATGACCCTGAAACGGGCCTCAAGGCTATTATTGCCATTCACTCGACTTTACGTGGCCCCGCAATCGGCGGCTGCAGATTTATCCACTACAACAATGACGATGCAGCCATTACAGATGCGCTCAGATTGGCACGTGGCATGAGCTATAAAGCAGCACTCGCAGGGCTTCCCCACGGTGGTGCTAAAGCAGTTATTATCAAGCCCGAATCAGACTTCAACCGCGCCGCTCTTATGCAACGCTTTGGTCAATTTGTTGATGGTTTAGGTGGTGAATACATTACCGCAATGGACAGCGGTACTAAGATTAGCGACATGGATCAGATTCAAAAGAGCACCTCCTTTGTAACCTGCACTCAAGCCACTGGCGATCCCTCTCCCTATACCGCACTCGGCGTGTTTGAAGGGATTAAAGCTTCCGTCAGATTCAAGTTAAATCGAACGTCACTGAAAGGTGTGCACGTCAGTATCCAAGGCTTAGGCCATGTAGGCTTTGAAGTAGCCCGTTTACTTCATCAAGCCGGAGCCAAACTGACGGTCACCGACATTGATCAAGCTAGAGTAACTCAATGCGAGAAAAATTTTAATGCAGCAAGCGTGTCACCAGATCAGATTTACGCAGTCGATGCTGATGTCTTCTGCCCTTGTGGGCTTGGAGCAATCATAAACGACACGACCCTACAGCAACTTCGTGTATCCATCATTGCTGGCTCAGCCAACAATCAACTAGCGGAAGAGAAACACGGCGACCTGCTAGCCGCACAAGATATCCTTTACGCACCTGATTATCTGATCAACGCAGGCGGTTTAATTTTTGTAGCGCTGCAATATTCAAAACAGAACAGCCGAGAAATCCGCCAAAAAGTTATTCAAATAGGTGATTCTCTCACCCAACTTTATCAAAACGCAGCGCAAGCTAAGCAAGGTGTACATCGTCTAGCCAATCACCAGGCTGAACAAATCATCAGTGCATCTAACGATTTCAATTCCGCAGCTTAAGCTAATGAAAGCGGTTAGGAGGATGAGTTATGAGTCACGCACCACTGCAATATTTAGATAGTGAGGGGAACCCCACACAGCGCTTGCCACAATGGTGCCAATCACCTGATTGGTTCCTACGCTGCTATCACAACATGGTATTAGCTAGACAGTTTGACGCTAAAGCCATCGCGCTACAACGTACAGGACAATTGGGCACTTACGCATCCCTACTAGGTTCAGAAGGTATCGATGTTCCAACAGCACTCTGCATGAGCGAAGAAGATGTTCTCGTGCCCTACTATCGAAACCATGCCTGCCAGATGATTAGAGGGCTCGCCCTTGAAGATATTCTTCTATATTGGGGTGGGGATGAACGCGGCAATGCATCACCCCAGATGAAGAAGGACTTCCCCAACTCAGTTCCGATCGCCACTCAAT